>JBPYDO010000363.1:0-31741 GCA_051985755.1 Reyranella sp.
TTCCCGACACGACGGGAAAGTCGAGCGCGGCGCAGGCCTCCGCCATGCCGATGATGGCGCCGGCGAACTGCCCCATGATCTCGGGCTTCTGCGGATTGCCGAAGTTCATGTTGTCGGTGACGGCGAGTGGCCGCGCACCAGTCGCGGTGATGTTGCGCCAGGCTTCGACCACCGCCTGCTTGCCGCCCGTCTCGGGATGCGCCTGCACGTAGCGCGGCGTGCAGTCGGACGTCATGGCAAGCCCCTTGTGGCTGGCGGTCTTGCCGTCCCGCGGCACGCGTACCAGGGCCGCGTCGCCGTCCTGCGGACGGATCACGGTGTTGCCCATGATCAGATGATCGTACTGGTGCCAGATCCACGCCTTGCTCGCGAGATCGGGGCAGCTCATCAGCGCAAGCAGCGAGGCGTTCCAGTCCCCGGAGGAACTGGCCGGCGGCGGCACGCTCGCAGCGTCGATCTCGGCGGGCAGCGGAGTGAGCTTCCACGGCCGCTCGTAGACCGGCGCTTCGGTGACCAGCGGCGGGATGGGGATATTGCCGACGATATCGCCGTGCCAGGAGAGCACCATGCGCCTGGTCTCGGTGAGGCGACCGATCACCGCGAAATCGAGCTCCCATTTCTCGAAGATGCGCCGCGCCAGGGACTCCACGCCCGGCTTCAGCACCATCAGCATGCGCTCCTGGCTCTCCGACAGCATAAGCTCGTAGGGATTCATGCCGGTCTCGCGCATCGGCACCTTGTCGAGCTCGACGACCACGCCCAGCCCGCCCTTGGCCGCCATTTCGAAGGACGAGGAGGTGAGGCCCGCCGCGCCCATGTCCTGAATGGCGACGATGGCGTCGGTTGCCATCAACTCCAGGCAGGCTTCCAGGAGCAGCTTCTCGACGAACGGGTCGCCGACCTGCACGGTCGGGCGCTTTTCCTCGCTGTCCTCGGCGAACTCGGCCGATGCCATGGTGGCGCCGTGGATGCCGTCGCGGCCGGTCTTTGAGCCGACATAGACCAACGGATTACCGACGCCCGCTGCGGCTGCGTAGAAAATTCGGTCCGTGCGCGCGATGCCGACGGTCATGGCATTGACCAGGATGTTGCCGTTATAGGCCGCATGGAAGTTGGTCTCGCCGCCGACGGTCGGAATCCCGATGCAGTTGCCGTAGCCACCGATGCCTGCCACGACGCCCGCCACCAGGTGGCGGGTCTTGGGATGGCTGGGCTCGCCGAAGCGCAGCGCATTGAGGTTCGCCACCGGCCGCGCGCCCATGGTGAAGACGTCGCGCAGGATGCCGCCTACACCGGTCGCCGCGCCCTGGTACGGCTCGATATAGGACGGGTGGTTGTGGCTCTCCATCTTGAAGACCGCCGCCTGGCCGTCGCCGATGTCGATGACTCCGGCGTTCTCGCCCGGCCCCTGGATCACCCAGGGCGCCTTGGTCGGCAGCTTGCGCAGCCACACCTTCGAGGATTTGTAGGAGCAGTGCTCGCTCCACATCGCCGAGAAAATGCCGAGCTCGACCAGGGTGGGCGTGCGCCCCATGATCGCCAGCACGCGCTGGTATTCCTCGGGCGACAGGCCGTGCTCGGCGACGACCTGCGGCGTGATGGCCGGCTCGTTGGGCAGCTTGACCGGGGGATTGCGTTCCAGGGAGTCCACCGCCTAGGCCCTCACGACAGGGCCTCGGCCAGGCCCTCGAACAGCGCCTTGCCGTCGGTGCCGCCGAACATGATTTCCACCGCGTTCTCCGGATGCGGCATCAGTCCCATCACCGTCTTGCTCTCGTTGAAGACACCGGCGATGTCGTGGATCGAGCCGTTGGGATTGCCGCTGCCGCCCAGCGTGCCGTCCGGCGCGCAGTAGCGGAACGCCACCTGGCCGCGATCCTCCAGCCGCTTGAGCGTATCGGCGTCGGCGAAATAGTTGCCCTCGGCATGGGCCACCGGGACCTTGATCACCTGGCCCACCTGGTAGCGGTTGGTGAACAGGCTCTGGCTGGTCTCGACCTTGAGATGAACGTCGGAACAGACGAATTTCAGGTGCGCATTGCGCATCAGCACGCCCGGTAGCAGCCCGGCTTCGGCGGCGATCTGGAAGCCGTTGCAGATCGCCAGTACGGGCACGCCTTGCGCTGCGCGCCGCTTGACCTCGGCCATCACCGGCGACTGCGCCGCCATGGCGCCACAGCGCAGATAGTCGCCATAGGAGAAGCCGCCGGGCACGACGATCAGATCGGTCTTCTCGAAGTCGCCGGCGCCATGCCAGACCATCTGCGGCTTGCGGCCGGTGACGAGCTCGATCGCCTGCGCCACGTCGGCTTCGCGATTGGAGCCCGGGAAGACGAGAACTGCCGCTTTCATCAGCCGACCATTTCGATCGAGTAGTTCTCGATCACCGTGTTGGCGAGCAGCTTCCTGCACATCTCATCGAGGCGCGCCCTGGCCTTTGCCTTGTCGGTCTCGGCCAGCTCCAGCTCGATGTACTTGCCCTGGCGGACGTCGCCCACTTCCGGGAAGCCCAGACGATTGAGGGAATGTCCGATGGCCTTGCCCTGGGGGTCGAGCACGCCGTTCTTGAGGGTGACATGAACTCTGGCTTTCATTGCGCCTCTTACTGAAGAGTCATGGGACCGCGGACGTCGCCCGGACCCTGGTCGATCAGGATGCCGAGCCGCCGCGCCACTTCCTGGTAGGCCTCCTCGACCTTGCCGAGGTCGCGGCGGAAGCGGTCCTTGTCAAGCTTCTCGTTGGTCCGGAGATCCCACAGCCGGCAGGAATCGGGGCTGATTTCGTCGGCCAGTACGATGCGGACCATGTCCTCTTCATATAGGCGGCCGAACTCGACCTTGAAGTCGACCAACTTGATTCCGCAGCCCAGGAACAGGCCGAACAGGAAATCGTTGACGCGGAGCGTCAGCGCCACGATGTCGTCGAGATCCTGCGGCGTCGCCCAGCCGAAGGCGGTGATGTGCTCCTCGGTGACCATGGGGTCGCCCAAGGCGTCGTTCTTGTAGAAGAACTCCATGATCGAGCGCGGCAGTTGCGTGCCTTCCTCGAGCCCGAAGCGCTTGGCGAAGGAGCCTGCGGCGACGTTGCGCACCACCACCTCGAGCGGAATGATCTCGACCTGCCGGATCAGCTGCTCGCGCATGTTGAGCCGGCGGATGAAGTGGGTCGGCACGCCGATTTCGCCGAGCTTGGTCATCAAAAACTCGGAAATCCGGTTGTTGATCACGCCCTTGCCGGTGATCGTGCCTTTCTTCTGGTTGTTGAAGGCGGTGGCGTCGTCCTTGAAGTACTGGACGATCGTCCCGGGCTCGGGCCCCTCGAACAAGGTCTTGGCCTTGCCCTCGTAAATGCGGCGGCGGCGGGACATTTTCTACTCCTAAGCGGTGACCCCAGTTTTACCCCGAAGGCCGCCCGCCCATTCGGCCAAAATATGGCGGAACTCCCATGCGCCGGGACTGGGGAAAAATCCATTGAAAAAGATGACGCGAACGTCATATTCAACCCAGGACCGGAGGCCCCCAATGGCCCAGCAAATCACCTACGACAAGGCTTATGACGCCGTGGCACCGGAGGACTTTCCGGCCATGCTGGAAGTGCCGCGCTACGGGCGCCGCAGCGACGCCTTCGACAGCATCATTTCGGCGACCCACGACCATTTCTGGGACCCGCTCGACAAGAACTACATCGATTTCGACCAGCCGTTCGACCTCTCCACCACGCCGTTGATGCCGCTCGACAACATCATCGAGCTGCGCTCGGCGGTGGCCAACCGGCTGGACGATCGCCAGAAGGTCCAGCTCGCCAACGACGTGATCCATTGGTCGATCTCGAACCTGCTGCACGGTGAGCAGGGGGCGCTGTCGCTGTCGGCCAGCCTGTGCCACATCCTGCTCGATCCCGGCGCCCAGGAATACGCCGCCAACCAGGCGCGCGAGGAGGCGCGGCACGTCGCCGGCTTCTCGCGCTACATCGCCCGGCGCTGGGGCGCGCCGCTGCCGGTCGGCAAGACGATCGCGGCGTTGCTGGCCGATCTCGTGAGCACGACCGAGGTCTACAAGAAGATCGTCGGCATGCAGATGCTGATCGAGGGGCTCGCCATGGGCTCCTTCGCCACGCTGAACGCCAGGACCAACGATCCGGTGCTGCGCCGGCTGGTGCAGCTGGTGATGAGCGACGAAGCCTACCACCATCGCTTCGGCCGGCTGTGGGCATCCAAGACCATCAGGCACCTGAGCGAAGAGGAACATCACAAGGTCGAAGACTGGTCGGCGCAGCTCTTCCAGATGCTGCTGTTCAACCTGATCAACGCCGAGCAGAAGCAGGTGATCTACGCCAAGTATGGCCTGCACTGGGAATGGGTGCGCGATGCCGTGCGCGAGAGCTTCAGCGACGACGATCGCCGCGCCCAGCTGAAGGAGAGCACCAACATCTTCCGCGTGCTGATCAAGACCTTGCTGCATGCCGGCATCATCACCCAGCGCACCGCGCCGCTCTACGCGGTGTGGGTCGACATGGACGAGCTCAAGGCCGAGGGCGAGGCGATTCCGGGCGACGTCGTCGCCGAGGAGATGCTGGTCGTGCTGCGCGAGATCAACGCCAGGCGCCGTCGCATCGGCGCCAAGGACGTCGTGGCGGCAGCGGTCTAGGGCTTGCGCGCCAGCACGAAGGCCGAGAGGCCGGCCAGGCGGTTGAAGCGGAACAGCGGCAGCTCGGCGGCGCAAACGGCGCCGAGCAGGGCGTTGGTGAGGGAGCCATGCTTCTTGAGGCTGCTGCGCGGCTCGGTGTTGCGCGTCGCCAGCCGCACGGCCGCCGCCAGCGGAAAGACCAGGCCGAAGTAGTAGGCGCCGTGGACCACCCTGAGGCCGCTGTCGCGCAGGGTCGCCTCGATCTCGCCGAGGCGATAGCGGCGCTTGTGCTCCAGGAACACGTCGTGGCCGCTCCACAGGAACTGGAATGCCGGCACGGTGATCAGGAAGTGCGCACCGGATGCCACCTTGCCGGCATAGTGGCGCACCAAGGCGCGGTCGTCTTCGACATGCTCCAGCACGTCCATCATCAGCACTAGGTCGCAGTCGGTGGGCCCGCAGTCGCGGCGATAGAGCAGCGGCTTGCCGGCCACCTGGTCGTCGCGTTCGCTTGCGTAGCCGACATCGACGCAGAGGGCGCTTTCGGCGCCGGCCTCGCTCAGCAGGTGGCGCGAGAAGAAACCGTCGCCCGCGCCGACGTCGAGCAGTCGCCTTGGCCGCAGCCCGGCCAAGGCGCGGCGCAACGCGGCCGCCTTGGCGCGGTAGTACCAATGATGCCCGATTTCGGCGCCGAGGATGTCCTCTTCCTTGAGGTCCATCAGGCCTGCGGCTTGGTCGGTTCCCGCGGCGGATCGGCGGGCGCGCCGCCCTGGTAGACGCCTTCGACGACGTAGATCGGCCGGCCCTTCACCTCGACGAACAGGCGGCCGAGATACTCGCCAATGATGCCGATCGATACCAGCTGGATGGCGCCCATCAGCAGCACCACGATGATCAACGAGGCATAGCCCGGCGTGTCGATGCCGAACAGCAGCACGCGGCCCAGGATGAACAGCGCATAGAGCACGTCGACGGCGGCGATCGCCAGGCCGGCATAGAACGAGGCCCTGAGCGGCACCGTCGAGAAGCTCGCGACGCCATCGAGCGCGAAGTTCCACAGCCGCCAGAGATTGAACTTGGTCGCCCCCGCCGCCCGTTGCGGGCGTTCGTAAGGCACGCCGATCGCATTGAAGCCCACCCAGGCGAACAGGCCCTTCATGAAGCGGTTGCGCTCCGGCAGCTGGCGCAGCACCTCGACAGCGCGCCGATCGACCAGCCGGAAGTCGCCGACATTCGCCGGGATGCGCACCGGCGACATGGCGTTGAAGACCCAATAGAACCAGTTGGCGGAGATACGCTTGGCCGCCGTGTCCCAGGTACGGGCCGAACGCACGCCGTAGACGATGTCATAGCCCTGCCGCCAGCGCTCGATGAAGGGCGCGATGAGGTCGGGCGGGTCCTGCAGGTCGATGTCCATGGGGATCAGGATGTCGCCCCTGGCGTGGTCGATGCCGGCAGTCAGCGCCGCCTCCTTGCCGAAGTTGCGCGACAGATTGACGATCTTGAGCCGCCGGTCGAGGCCGCCGCGCTCGAGCAGCCGAGCCAGGGTCTCGTCGCGCGAGCCGTCGTTCACGAAGACGATCTCGAAGCGCAGGCCGGCGCCATCGAGGAACGGCTCGACGGCGCTGAGGAAGAGGTCGATCGAAGCTTCCTCGTTGAACACCGGGACGATCAACGACAGCAGCGGATCGGCCGGGCGACGCGCCCGCTGTGCGGCCAGTTGGCGTTCGAGCGCCGAAGCCGGCGGCGCCTGCACGGAAAGAGGCTGATCGGGCACGGACCGCAGTTTACACCATTGCGGTCCGGCCGACGACCATGCGGGTAAAGAACGTCAGGTGACGACTTCGACCTTCCCGTCGAGCGCCATGATGCCGGTATCCACCGCGAGCTTGGGCTGCCGCTTGCCGACCTCGGCGCGGAACTGGCGCAGCGCTTCGGTATGTTTCTCGGTCTCGAAGGCGCGATCGGTCTTGATGCGTTTGCCGTATGCCACCTCGGCGGCGCCACAATCGCGATGAGTGAGGCCCACCACCCGCTTGATGCTATGCAACTGAACAGTGATGCCGAGATTGTCCCAGAAGGTCTTCTGCCAATCCGCGAAAGCGGGCGCCACGACGCCGATTGGGCCGCCTGCGATCACGAACTGGCTGTAGCGGTCCTTTAGGCCACGTTCTGCCATGTAGACCCACGAACTGGTGGTGAAGCGGGGATCGATGCAATTGAACAGCATCGCCTCGTAGCTTCCACCTGCTGCGAGCGCCGGAAAAGCCGCCGACGCCGCGGCGGCGAAGGAGACGCCTAGCAGGCCGCGGCGGGACAGCGACGGCAGGCACCCGCAGCCTGCATGATGGATATGCTGCTTCATCGGAACGACACCTTCCCTTGCTGAGCAAGACCGCCCGTCTGGTTGGCGATCCATGTTGCGAACGATCCGTCAGACTCGCGGCGCGCCGCCACTGTGAAGGCCGGCCCCGCAAACACAGGAGACAACGCGCGGAACTCGAAACGTAACGGCGGCCGCTCGGGATTGGAACGACGCGCCAGTTCCATTTGTAACATGCCCATCAGCGGGCCGTGCACGATCAGGCCGGGATAACCCTCGGTGCCGGTCACGTATGGTTGATCGTAGTGGATGCGATGACCGTTGAAGGTGAGCGCGGAGAAGCGGAACAGCAGCACTGGATCGGGAACGATCTCTTTCGTCCAGGTTGCGTCGGCGGGCGCGGGCTTGGCCGGACGCGCGGCCTCGCCTGGCTTGGCCGCGTCGCGATAGACGATGTCCTGTTCCTCAACGAAGGAGACGCCTTTGGATCCGGCGACCGTGTGCCGGACCACGACGAACACCATCGAACCGGTCGAGCCGGTCTTGGGCTCGACCGACTTGATCTCCGAGGTGCGCCTGGCGGTCTCGCCGAGCCTGAGCGGCGCGCCGGAAAAATCGAACCGGCTGCCCGCCCACATGCGACGCGGTAGCGGCACCGGCGGCAGGAAATCGCCGCGTTCGGCATGGCCGTCCGGCCCGAGCTTGGACTGCCCGGCCGGATCATGGAAATAGAGCCAGTGCCACAGTGGCGGCAGCGCATCGCCGTCCGCGGGTGCGGCATCTTTTTCGTCGAGCGTGGCAATCAGCCCGCGTGCCGGCCAAGGCGCGATCAGATCCTCGACGGTGTGCGTCCTTCCAACCCAGCCACGCAGCTTCTCCATCGACATGCGCCTGTTTCCTCCGGCCGGCTAGCCGACTTTGCCATCGCCAATCCGCGGTGGAAAGGCCTGGCCACGATGGCTATAACGCACGGCATCGAGCCCCGCCGGAGCAACTGGAAATGACGACGTTCGACAAGCGCGAGAAGGCTTTCGAAGACGCGTTCGAGCACGATCAGGAAATGCTGTTCAAGGCCCAGGCTCGCAAGAACAAGCTTCTCGGTCTGTGGGCCGCTGGCCTGATCGGCAAGACCGGCGCGGCCGCCGAAAGCTATGCGCGCGACATCGTCATGGCTGCCTTCGAGAAGCCGGGTGCGCATGACGTTGTCCACACGCTGATGCACGATCTCGCCGCTGCGGGAAAGCCCATGGAGGAGCATACCATCCGCCGACAGGGGCAACGCTTCCTCGAGGAAGCCAAGAAACAGCTGAAGGGCGAGATCAAGAAATGACGCTGGCAAAGCCAGCGTGATGGGCCATCAGCCGAACACCCGCTTGAAGATCGTGTCGACGTGCTTGGTGTGATAGCCCATGTCGAATAGGGCCACCAACTCGTCGTCCGACAGGAATTGACGGATCTCCTTGTCGGCGCGGCACAGCGCCAGGAACGAGGCATTGCCGCGCCAGGCCTCCATGGCGTTGCGCTGCACCGCCGCATAGGAGTCCTCGCGGCTCATCCCCTTTTGCGTCAGTGCGAGCAGAACGCGCTGCGAGAAGACGAGGCCGCCCAGCGAGTCCAGGTTGGCCCTCATGCGCTCGGGGTAGACCACGAGTTGCTCGATCACTCCCTTCAGGCGTGAGAGCGCAAAGTCGAGCGTACCGGTGGCGTCGGGTGCGATGTATCGCTCGGTCGAGGAGTGCGAGATGTCTCGTTCGTGCCACAGCGTGACGTTCTCCAGCGCCGGGACCACGGCCGAGCGCACGACTCGCGCCAAGCCCGCCAGGTTCTCCGTCAGCACCGGGTTGCGCTTGTGCGGCATCGACGAGGAGCCCTTCTGGCCCTCGGAGAAGAATTCTTCCGCTTCGCGCACCTCAGTGCGCTGCAGGTGGCGGATCTCTGTGGCGAGGTTCTCGACCGACGAGGCGATCACGCCGAGCGCGGCGAAGTAGGCGGCATGGCGATCACGCGGGATGACCTGCGTCGACACGGGCTCGATCGCGAGCCCGAGTTTCTTTGCCACATGCGCCTCGACGCGTGGATCGACATTGGCGAAGGTCCCGACCGGCCCCGAGATGGCGCAGGTCGCCACCTCGGCGCGCGCCGCAACCAGCCGGGCCCGGTTGCGGACAAAGGCCGCGTAGTGGCCGGCAAGCTTGACGCCAAAGGTGGTGGGCTCGGCGTGGATGCCGTGGCTGCGGCCGATGGTCAGCGTGTTCTTGTGCTCCATCGCGCGCTTCTTCAGCGCCGCCAGCACGCCGTCGATGTCGACGAGAAGGATGTCCGCCGCCTGCGTCAGCTGCACCGCAAACGTGGTGTCGAGCACGTCCGAGGAGGTCAGGCCCTGGTGGACGAAGCGCGATTCAGGACCGATGTACTGGCCGAGCCAGGCCGTGAAGGCGAGGACATCGTGCTTGGTCACGCGCTCGATGGCGTCGATCTTCTCTATCTCGGCCGCGGGATCGGCCCTGAGCGCGGCCATCGCCTTGGCGCCGCCGTCCCAGATCGCCTTCGGCGCGCTCTTGGGAATGATGCCGAGCTCCGCCATCGCGTCGCAGGCATGCGCCTCGATCTCGAACCAGATGCGGAAGCGGTTGGCGGCGGTCCAGATGGCCGCCATCTGCGGCCGGGAATAACGTGGAATCACGTGAGGCTTTTTAGCGCCTGAGGCAGGCGGGCGCCATGTTAAGAAGTGCCCCATATGCAGCCGCTGTCGCAGTGCCCAAGAGGCGTCCTAGCCGCGATTCGAGGCGTTCTCACCGACATCGACGAGACGCTGTCTACAAGAGGCCACCTGACAGCCGAGGCCTACGGCGCCATGGAGGCGCTCGCCAGGGCGGGGCTGCGGGTGATCCCGGTGACCGGTCGTCCAGCCGGCTGGTGCGACCACATCGCGCGCTTCTGGCCGGTCGACGCCGTTGTGGGCGAGAACGGCGCCTTCTGGATGTGGCGGGACAATCGGGCGGGAAAGCTCCGCAGCCGTTTTGTGCAATCGGAAGCCGAGCGCGCCGAGGGCCGCCGCAGGCTCGGTGCTGTTTGCGAGGAGGTGCTGCGCACGGTCAAAGGTACAGGCATCGCCTCCGACCAGCCCTACCGGCTCGCCGATCTTGCGATCGATTTCTGCGAGGACGTGCCGCGGCTGCCGCCGGCCGACGTCGAGCGCATCGTCGCGATCTTCGAGAGGCATGATGCGCGCGCCAAGGTGAGCTCGATCCATGTCAACGGCTGGTTTGGCGACTACGACAAGCTCACGACCACCAAGGCCATGATGGCCGAGCTGTTCGGAGTCGATCTTGAACGCGACGCGGCGGCGTACGTTTTCGCCGGCGACTCGCCCAACGATTCGCCGATGTTCGGCTTCTTCCCCAATGCGGTAGGCGTCGCCAATGTGCGCGACTTCGCCGATTCCCTGCCAAATTCGCCGCGCTGGGTGACTAAGGAGCATTCGGGGGCTGGATTTGTCGAATTGACCGCGGCGATACTGCAGGCGAGGGCCGCACAAGGCGGATCATAACCGCCGAGCCGGTCGAAATCGGAGGAGGACAGCGCGTGGGGGCGGCAATCAACGACAGCTTTTTCTATGAATTCGTGACTCTGTTCGTGATTCTCGATCCGATCGCGACCTTGCCGATCTTCGTGGCGGTGAGCGGCGGACTCAGTCGTCGTCAATCGCTGGGCGTCGCGGCCTCCGCTGTAGGGGTGTCGTTCCTGGTCCTGTTTTTCTTCATCGTGTTCGGCGAACGCCTGCTCGAGGCCCTGAAGATCTCGATTCCCACCTTCCAGCTGGCCGGCTCTATCGTCCTCCTGCTGTTCAGCCTCAACATGGTCCTGGGCAAGGTGACCCGAGACGCGGCGGCCATGCCGCCGCAATCGACGATGGTGGAGAGGGCGATCCATCCGCTGGCAATCCCTGGCATTGCAGGACCGGGTTCGATGCTCACGGTCGTGCTGCTGACGGACAGCAGCAAACATACGTTCACGGAGCAGGTGCAGACGACTGGCATCGTTGCGCTCTGCCTTCTTGTGCTGTTCATCGCGTTCGCACTCGCAAGCGTGATACTGCGCGTGCTCGGGCGGTCAGGTGCGGAGGTCGTGAGCAGGGTCTTCGGACTGGTTCTCGCCAGCATTGCCGTCAATGGGCTGGTGGCGTCCATCAAGCTGACGTTCCTTTCCTAGCTGCCCCCTCGGCCCGCTGGGCGCGACAGGCACGCCCTGGAGCTTCAGGGGGCCGGTCCGACCACCAGGGTTCCAAAGTGGACCAGGCTGTCCGACTGGCTCCAGACCCCAAGGGCGCCGGGATGGGTCAAGCTCCGGTCTTTCGCCTTGAATTGCAGGGCGCCGTCCAGCGAGACCTCGAAGCGGTCGTCGACCATGACCACCCGGAGCGCGTGCCATTGATTGCTCGTGATCGCGACCTGCTTGGCGGCGAGCTGGGCGCGCCGCCCGCCCGCCATCCGGAAAAGCCGTACCGAGCCATCCAAGGCATTGGCCGCCACGACGTAGTAGTCCGTGGCATTCTGGGCCCGCAGCAGCAATCCGGCCGTCTTGGCCTTGGTGCCGGACACCGGCTTGAAGCGGAGCGTTGCGCTTAGGTTCTGGGCCGACAGGCCCTGGCAGATGCACAGGGGGAAATGCAGGGACGTGGGATCGTCGCGCGTCTCCGCCAGCGCCCAGCCATGGGGAGCGTCATGATCGGCCACGGCCTCCCAGCGGGGTGGATGGCCGATGCCGGTCATCCCCTGCAGGCAGGCGACATGGCCGTCCGGCGTGACTAGCGGTGCTACGACCTGGGCGAGGGCGGTGGAGGCTGGGAGCAGGAACGCAAGAGCAAGAACGAACGGGCGGCGCATGATGCGAACCTAGAGCAGCGCTCCATTGGAGGGAACCGGCGGCGCAAGAATGCCGCGCGCTTGACCCAATCCCCGGGACGGAGGAGTTTACGGCCCGTTCAACCAAGGAATTATCGAAAGGGGGAAACCATGCGCCTTTGCACCATCCTGAGCGGCGGCAAGGCCGCGGTCGGCGTCAAAATGGGCAACGGCAAGGTCGTCGATCTCAGCAAGCAAATGCCGCGTGGACCGAAGTCGGTGGTCGAGATCCTGGCCGGCGGCAAGAAGGTACAGCAGGCGGTGCTGAAGGCCTGCTCCAAGCCCAAGAAGGGCGCCACAGTCTCGGAGAAGTCGGCCAAGTATCTGCCGCCTGTTCCCAACCCGGGCAAGATCCTGTGCATCGGGCTCAACTACCGCAAGCACGCTGAGGAAACCGGCGCGCAGATCCCGGGCTATCCGGTGGTGTTCTGCCGCTACAACAACACGCTGGTAGCGCATAACGGCAAGATGCCGCGATCGACCCACTCCGAGCAGCTCGACTGGGAGGCCGAGCTCACGGTCGTGATCGGCAAGAAGTGCCGCAATGTGCCGAAGGACAAGGCGCTGTCGGTGATCGCCGGCTACGCCTGCTTCAACGACGGCTCGGTGCGCGATTGGCAGCGCAAGTCGGGCGGCCAGTTCACCTTGGGCAAGAATTTCGACGGCACCGGCGGCTTCGGCCCCGACATCGTGACGTCGGACGAGCTGCCACCCGGCGGCGCGCCGCTCAGGATCATGACCCGGGTCAACGGCGTCACCATGCAGGACAGCAACACCGACGATCTCATCTTCGATGTGCCGACCCTGGTGCACGAGCTCAGCAAGGTCCTGACCCTCGATCCGGGCGACCTCATCGTCACCGGCACGCCCTCGGGCGTCGCCATGGCGCGCAACCCGCAGCCCTGGCTGAAACCGGGCGACGTGTGTGAGGTCGAGATCGAGAAGATCGGCGTGCTGCGCAATCCGATCGTGCAGGGCGCCTGAGCGGCAGGCGAGACTTCAGCGCTTCATGAGATTGGCCAGCCCGCCCATCATGAGGCGGGTGGCGAACTCGGTGGCGCCTTCGATGTCGGGCGGGTTACGCCCGACCATGGTCACCGAGACTTCGAACACGATGCCGCTTAGGGCGGCGACCAGGTAACCAATATCGACCTTCGGCAGGACGCCACGCTGCATGGCAGCCGCGACGTCGTCATGCAGCTGGCGGGCGAGCGCCTGCAGGTCGGGTTTCTCCATCAGCATGCGGATGGAAGTGACGTTGTTGCGGCCAAAGGCCAGGATCTCCGGATCTTCCGCGGCGAACTTGAGATAGGCCGAGCAGTGGCTGCGGAAGAACTCCTCCGCGGTGCAGGCGCGTGCACGTCCGGCGCGGTGGCGCTTCAGCAGCTCGAGGCTGAGTTCGGCGACCACCGCCTCGAAGATCTCATCCTTGTCCTTGAAGTAGTTGTAGAAGGTGCCCGAGGCGAGATCGGTGCGCCGCACGATGTCGCGCACGCCTGCTGCACCGAAGCCCATTTCGGCGAACACCGAGCGCGCCGCTTTCAGGAGCGCAGCGCGGTTCTCGGCCTTGTTCTGCTCGCGCCGTCCGGAACGTTCCTTGGCGGTCGAAGCCTCGGCCATTGGTCAGTGCCCCAGTCCGGCCAGCTCATGGCGCAGGCCGGCCACCATGTCGTCCATCGCCCGCGCCGCCGCATGCAAGGCACCGCGCATGCCGACAAAGCCGTGGATCAGCGTGTCGAACTCGCGATGAACCGTTTTGACACCGGCGGCGGCAAGCCGATCGGCGTAGGCGCGGCCTTCGTCGCGCAGCGGATCGAAGCCCGCGGTGAAGACCAGGGCCGGTGGCAGATTGGAGAGGTCGGCGGCGCGCAGCGGCGAGGCGCGCGGATCGGCGATCTCCTCGGGGCGGTTGAGGTACTGGGCCGAGAACCATTCCAGGTCGACCCGCGTCAAAAAGAAGCCTTCGGCGCAGCTTTCGTGGCTGCGGCTTTGGCCCGACAGGTCCGTGGCGGGATAGATCAGCCATTGCAGGCAGGGCGCATGCGCCGTGCCGCGCAGCTGCTGAGCCAGCACCGCCGCGATGGTGCCGCCCGCCGAGTCGCCGGCGACGACGATGCGGGCCGGATCGATGCCGACGCCCGCTGGCTCCGAGGCGAGCCAGGCGTAGGCCGCCATGGCATCGTTGATCGCCGCCGGGAACTTGTGCTCGGGCGCCAGCCGATAGTCGACCGCGACAAGGGCGCAGCCGGTCTCGGCGCAGAAAAAGCGGCAGGGCAGGTCGTAGCCTTCGAGGCTGCCGATCACGAAGCCGCCGCCATGGAAGTAGAGAATCGTCGGCAGGAGCCGCGACACGGCGCCGGCCGGACGGTAAAGGCGAATGCGCAGGCGGCCGTCGGGGCCGTCGATCGTGCGGTCGATGATCTCGCCGACCGTCGCTGGCCGGCCGCCCATCATCGCCTGGAACAGGTCGAACTCCGCCCGCGCCTTGGCCACGCCAAGCTCGGAGAGCGACTGCAGGCCGCTCTTGGTCAGCAGGCGGAGAAACCATTGGGTGCGGCCGTCGAGAATCCGGCCGTCGACCGTGACCGGGGGACCGGCGAGAATGTTGACCCACGAAAGCGGCATGCGCAGCGCAAGGTGCGCCGCTCTGCCCTGCACTTCCCGCCCGATTTCCCACACCGGCATGCAGCTTTACCTAGCATGCTAGCGATCCGCGGGGCAGGGGCAGGGGGCGCTCGAATGGCTCGACGGTCGGGCGGCGGCTGGATAGCTTGAGGCGATGGCTGAGCAGAGATCCGGCAGTTATGCCGACGCCCTGCGCCGGGAAATCATGCGCAGCGAGCAGCAACGCATGCGGGCGTTGGCCATTTTCCTCGCCCTGTTGCTGGTGACCGGCTTGATTGCGGCGAACTCGTTCACCGCACTCTCCCACCGCCTGTTCATCGGCGGTATCGAAGGCTGGCTGCCGCTGGCGGCGGTCGGGCCCTTTGCTATCTACGAGGCAGCCGCGCTGCGTGTGCTGCGCTGGCGGGCCGCCCGGGGGCTCGATTTTCCCCGACCTGCGCGCTTCTTGAACGCGTTCGTGGAAACGACGATGCCCAGCGTCATCATCTTCGTCCTCTGCCGGCGGATGGATCCGCAGATGGTCTTCGGGTTCTGGCCGCCCATGATCTATTTCGTCTTCATCGTGTTCTCGACGCTGCGCCTCGATTTCTGGCTGTCGCTGTGGACCGGCTTCGTGGCGGCGATCGAGCAGCTGGCGCTTGCGGTGTGGTTCATGCCGGCGGCCTTCGCCGGCGGTCATGCCGAGCTCGCGTTCTATCATTCGAGCCGCAGCGTCGTGTTGCTGCTGACAGGCGCCCTCGCCGGCGTGGTGGCCCGGGGCCTGCGTCGTCAGTTCGACAATTCGGTCGCCGCGGCCGCCCAGCGCGATCGCGTGACCAACCTCTTCGGCCAGCACGTCTCGCCGGCCGTGGTTGACCGGCTGCTCGCCCAGCCGGCGGATCCGCCGAGCGAGATGCGGACCGTCTGCGTGCTGTTCCTCGACATTCGCGGGTTCACGTCGATGACGCGCGCCCGGCCGGCCGACGAGACCGTGGACTTGCTCAACCATTTCTTCGCCGAGATGGTGGCGATCGTCGATCGCCATGCCGGCATCATCAACAAGTTCCTGGGTGACGGCTTTCTTGCGCTGTTCGGCGCGCCGCTGGCCGACGATTCGGCTGCCCAGCATGCGTTGGCCGCCGGCCAGGAGATGCTGCGGGCGGTCGATGGATGGAATCGCGCGCGGCCGCAATGGGCGCTGCGCATCGGCATCGGCATTCACATGGGCGAGGCGGTGACCGGGACGGTGGGCTCGCCGCAGCGCAATGAGTACACGGTGATCGGCGACACGGTTAACCTCGCGGCGCGACTCGAGCAGCTGACCAAGGATGTCGACGCCCGTCTGCTCGTCTCCGACTCGCTGCGCGACCTCGCCAAGGCGGAGCGCGCGACCGATCTCGGGCCGACGCCGATCCGTGGCTATGCCGAGCCGATGCATGTCTGGAAGGTGGCATGAACTGGTACTTCGCCTATGGCTCCAACATGAACGCCGTTCGCCTGTTCGACGAACGGCTGAAGCCCGAGGGCGTGGTCTGGGGCGAGCGCGTGGCTGGCCGGCTCGACGGCTGGCAGCTCGCCTTCAACAAGGCCGCCCGCGGTGGCGCCGGGGCGGGCGCCGGCAACATCGTGCTGCGCCCGGGGGCCGTCGTGCATGGCGCGCTGAACGCCTTGCCGGAGCAGGGCTTCGCGGTTCTCGATCGCTATGAAGGCGTGGCGCAAGGCCACTATGAGCGGCGCACGCTATCGGTTGTGCGCAGCGACACCGGCCAGCGACTGGACGCGATCACTTACGTGGCGTTGCGGACGGGCAAGGACCTCAAGCCGACACGCGCCTACCTCGCGCATCTGCTGGCCGGCAGGGATCTCCTGCCGGCCGACTATTGGGCGCAGCTCAAGGCCACGCCCACTGTCGACTAGCCGCCTACTTGGCGGCGACCAGCTTCTTCGACTTGCGGGCGCCCGCCTTGCTGGTCATCGCATCGAAACCCTTGAGTTCCGGCACGTCGTCTTCGTTCCAGAAGTTGAGCTCGATCATCACGCCATCGGGATCGTGCACGAAAACCTGCTGCAGCGGCCGCTTCGGCACCTTGCGGACCTCGAACGGTAGCTTGTCCTTCTTGATGCGATCGATCGTGCTGCGAATGTTGGAGCAGTTGATCGCCACGTGGTCGATCGCACCGCTGCCATGGTTCTTGCGGCCGCTCTCGGACACCAGGTGCAGGATCGGCTTTTCGCCGGCATAGAGCCAGGCGCCGGGGAAGTTGAAGGGTGGCCGGTCGCCGTCCTTGAGGCCGACGTAGCGCTCATAGAAGCGCACGGTGGCCTTGAGGTCCTTGCAGAAGATGTTCCAGTGGTCGAGCGAGAGTGCGGGCATTTCAATCTCCCAATCTGTCGCCCAAGTTTATAAACATTCCGGGCGGCGCGAAAGCCGCCCGGTCCCTCGCGCAGCCTAACTGTGGCAGCGGGACGGGTCTGCAGGCTCCTCATATCGGTCGTGGCGGCGGACCCAAGCGGTGAGATTGCCGCCGGGCGGTTCATTGCGGCCCTTGGGCGTGACATCGAGGATGCCGTAGACCCCGCCGATCAGCTCCGAGCCGCGGGCAAACGCCGAATAGGTGTGGAAAATGCCGCCCGCCTCGTCCTTGTAGAAGACGCTCATGCCCGGCATCTCGTCGTCCATGAAGTCGCGGGTCTCGAAATTGTAGAAGGCCTTGCCGCGGGCCCGGTCGGCCTCGGTGAACGACACGTTGTAGTCGTAATTGAAGTCCGACCCGAACGACGACACCCATTTGAAGCTCCAACCCATGCGCTTGTGATAGGCGGCAATCTCGGGATAGGGCGCGCGCGACACGGCAACCACCATCACGTCATGGTTGACGAGATGGATGACCGAGCCGTCGAACTGATCGGCGCCGAAGGAGCAGCCGACGCAACCTTCCTTCCAGCCGGGAGCCAACATGAAGTGCTTGATGACCAGCTGGCTGCGGCCGGTGAACAGGTCGTTCAGCGTCTGTTTGCCGTCAGATCCTTCGAATTCGTAGATTTTGTCGACCTTGACCCAGGGAAGCTCCCGGGTCTCGCGCCGCAGCGCATCGCGCGCCTCGAGTACGGCCTTCTCCTTGGCCAGGTGCTCACGCCGTGCGGCGAGCCATTCCTCGCGAGAAACGATCTTGTGCGCTTGCATTGCAGCCTCCTCTTTCAAGCAGCTTCCTGACGGTTGAGAACGTGATTGAACACCACGGCCGGCACGCTGAGGCGCCGGTCGCTGTGATAGAGCGCGCACAACTCGTCGAAGTGCGCATCGGGCTCGCGCGTCAGCGCCGCCACCTTGTCGATCAGCGCGACGTCGATCTCGGCGTCGTTGGGTGTCATGGCGCCCCAGCCGTCCCACGGCAGCATCTCGCGCTTGTTGAGGGCGGCGAGGTCACGGATGACGTTGCCGACGATGAACCACGCGCCCCACATGTCGAGGATGCCGAACGACTTGGCATCGGCCTTGCCCGACCGGCAGAGCACCCAGGCATCGCCCGCGATCACGAACTGATCGCGCGGCACGTCGAGCGGATCGAAGGAGATCTTGAAGAGCTCGCGCTGCCGCTGATCGAGCTGCGGGTCGACCAGCACCCAGCGGCTGCGTCCTTCGTTCCAGTATTCGGTGACCCAGTGATCGACGAACTTGCCCTTCTCGAAATAGGCGCCGAAACCGCAACGGGCGCGCGCCGGAACGCCTTGATGGCGCAGCATGGCGACGTGCATCAGGGCGAAATGCCGGCAGACGCCGACCTGTCGCTCGACCGGCGCACGCGCCTCGGTGAGCGGCCTGGGGTCGTGCGCGGTGATCGACTGCAGCATCGCCTCGACGGCGCGGACATGCGCCTCGGCGTGCTTGGCGCCGCTCAGCTTGAGGCCATATGCCGGCGCGACATGCTCGTGCATCAGCAGCCCTTGCACGACAGGGGCGAGCGCGGCCGGGCCCTTGGGCAAGCCGGCGAACTGCTGCGCCTGCTCCCCCGGGTCGCTCAAGTCGACAGGCTCGCGATAGAAGTCGAGGGTCATGCGAACAGCCTTTCCAGGTTGTCGAGGCCGCGCGTCCAGCCGACTCGGTGATCGTCGCACGCCTTCTGGTCGGCGAACTGCTCGTGGGTCAGCGTCAGGAGCGTGCTATCGCCGTCCGGTTTGAGGTCGATGCTGACCTGCGATTCGCGCTCGGGCGTGCTCTGCCACGCCCAGCTGAAGACCAGCCGGCGGTTGGGCACGACCTCACGGTAGAGGCCGCTCACGCTCTGGTGCTCGCCGTCAGGCGTCCAGAACTGGACGCGAAAGCGGCCGCCGACCCGGATATCGGTCTCGGCGATAGGCGTCTTGGGATGTCCCGTGACTCCCCACCAGCGCATCATTTGCTCGGGTTGCGTCCACGCCTGGTAGACTTTTTCCGGAGCCGCCTTGAGGCGGCGCTTGAGGACGAGGCTGGGCTTGGTGATGGTGTCCATTGATCTTCCTCCAGAAACGCAGCGAGGCGGTCGAGCTGTTCGGTCCAGTATCGCTCGTAGTGGGCCAGCCAGTTCATCGCTTGCTCCATCGGCGCCGGCGTCAGCCGGCAGGAAACGGTCCGGCCGGCCTTCGAGCGCTGCACCAGGCCGGCGTCGGTGAGCACCTCGAGATGCTTCATGATGGCGGGCAGGGAGACCGGGAAGGGGCGCGCCAGCTCGCTCACCGTCACGCTTTCGTCCTGGTCGAGCCGGGCGAGCAGGGCCCGCCGGGTCGGGTCGGCCAGGGCGGCGAAGGTGCGATCGAGGCCGGCTTCCTGATAGTTAACCATAGCGTTAACTATTGGGCCACCGGCCGCCCCTGTCAAGGCCGCCCGGACCCAGCTAGAGCCGTTCGATCAGGGCCCGCGCCGCCGCCGGATTGCGCACCTTGGCACCGGAAATGAAATAGATGAAAGCATCGCCCGCCTTGGCCCAGGCTTTGGCCCGCTTGGCCCACTTGTCGAGATCGGCGGGCTTGTAGCCGGTCTTCACCTTGTCGGCCGAGCCCATCAGGCGGGCATAGGTGAAGTCGGCCGTCGGCTCGTCGATCTCGGGGAAATCCTCGTCGTGGGCGTAGACGATTGCCGCGCCGTACTTGCGGCAGAGATCGTAGAAGCGCTTGTCCTTGAAGCTTGGGTGCCGCACCTCGAGCGCGTGGCGCAGCGGCAGCTTGCCGGCCTCGCGCGGCAGCAGCTTGAGGAAGGCCTCCATGTCGTCGGGGTCAAATTTCTTGCTGCCCATGAACTGCCAATTGACCGGCCCCAGCCGGTCGCCGAGCTCGACCAGGCCCTGATTGAAGAAGAAGGTCACCGACTGGGTCGCTTCGGCGAGCACGCGGCGATTGGTGCAGAAACGCGACGCCTTCAGCGCGAAGACGAAGCCGTCAGGCGTCTCGCTGCGCCACTTGGCCCAGCTTGCCGGCTTGAAGCTCGAATAGTAGGTGCCGTTGATCTCGATCGAGGTGAACTTGCGACTGGCATATTCCAGCTCGCGCTTTTGCGTGAGATCGTCAGGGTAGAAGGTGCCGCGCCAGGGTTCGAAGGTCCAGCCGCCGACGCCGACATAGATCTTGCCTGCCATTGCCTGCTCCCGTTGCGAGCCAGGGTTATAGCGAAACCGGAGCATCGTCGCCCGCCGTTTGCGGACGCGTCTCCGGCATGAAAAACCACACCGCCAGGAAGCCCACGGTGGCGATCACGGCCATGGCCACGAAGGCGGAGGGACTGCCGACGCTGTCGCTGACCCATCCGGCAAGGGCGGGGCTCAGCGAGGCGCCAAGCCCGGTCATAGTTCCCACCATGCCTTGCGTCACGTTGAACCGACCCGTGCCGCGCGTCAGGTCGGCGATGGTAAGTGGCACCAGCACGCTCATCGCCGCGCCGGTGAGCCCGTCGAGCAGCTGGATGGCGACCAGCAGGTAGGCGTTGCTGACTTGGGCAAACAGCAGGCCCCGCACGACGACGAAGGCAAAGCCCGCCATCAGCAACGGCCGGCGGCCCCAGCTCTGCGACCTGCGGCCGGCCCACGGCGAGAAGGCCGCGACCACCAGCTGCGGTCCGACCAGGCAGGCGCCGATCAGCACGGTCGCCGAGTGGCTGGCACGTGCGGTGAGCACGCTGCCCATCAGGGGCAGCATGGCGGCATTGGCGAGATGGAACAGCAGGATGCAGCCGCCGAAGATCAGTAGCGGCTTCTTGGTGAGGAGCGCCATGACAGGGATCGGCGGCTTGGCGGCGGGCGGTGGCGCCATGCCGCCATGGGCGCGTTCGGGGTCGATCTCGGCGCTGGCCAGGCCCTGCAGCACCAGGAGCGCCGGCACCAGAAGCCCGGCCGTCACGTAGAACACGGAGCGCGCTTCAAAGAAGTAGCCGACCGCGCCCATCACGCCGGCCGAAAGACCGGCGCCAATCGACGCGAAGCGCGCATTGCGGCCGAAGCGTTCGCCGATCGCTGCGTGCCCGACCAGCCCGAGGCTGATCGCGGCGATCGCCGGACCCAGCACACAGCTTGCGGCGGCGTGCACCGCCGAGGCCAGCAATACCACCGACAGGATCGGCCACAGCGCGTAGGCCAGCGCGCAGAGGCCGATCGCGGTCACCGCAACGCCCGCCACCACCCGCTCCGAGCGCGCCCAGTCGACCAGTGCGCCACCCGGCACCTGGCAGAGCAGCGCGACCAGTCCGGTCGCCGACAGCACGAAGCCGATGTCGACCTGCGTCCATTTTTCCGTCGTCAGATAGACCGCGATGAAGGGTCCGAACCCGGTCTGCACGTCGGCGACGAAGAAAACGAACCAGTCGAGCGCAACGAGGCTCCTGTGCGAGGGATGGGGTCGGTCGATGCCCCGATCCACCGCGCGGCTGTCTCCTGCCACGAGGCCGGTGCCGAACACGATGCAGGCTCAGGGCAAAGGCTGCAGGTTGCCCGCGTTGCCGAGAACGATGATCGGCTGGTTCTCCTTGTATTCCGGCGCGGGCTTCACCTGCTCGCGCGTGAGCTCGAGCACGATCCGGTATTTCTTGGTGGCGGCCGGCACGAAATGCAGCGCCTTCCAGTCGACGGCGATCTTGCGGCTGCCGACGCCCAGGAAGCCGCCGAAGTCGATGATGGCGGCGCGCGCTTCGCCGGCGCCGTCGACCAGCACGTCGACGATGCGTCCCATATCCTCGTCGGCGGCGCTGCGCACCTCGCTGCCCAGGATGCCCTGGACCTCCTTCGATCCGAGCACCGTGACGGAGGCCGAGCCGACGACATCGGGCTGCTTGTCCTGGTGCTTTTCCTGAGGCTTTTCCTGAGGCTTGTCCTGGGCGATGGCGACAGCCGAGGCGCCGAACGCTACGAGCACGGCGATCGTCGCAATCTGCAAGATCCTCTGAGCCATGAGACCCTCCGCCGGATCGCCCCCGGCGGATTAACTCTGCCGGCGGCGCCGGGTTGCCTCTGGCTCAGCGCGACGAGATGACGGAGATCTGCACCTTGCCGTCGGTATGCAGCACTTCGAGCGACACCCCGCCGTCATGGCGGTGCACCGTGACGTCAAGCTTCGACGTCCCGACACTCAGTCCGCGCAAGGTCACCTCCT
Organism: Reyranella sp.; assembly: GCA_051985755.1. Lineage (GTDB taxonomy): Bacteria > Pseudomonadota > Alphaproteobacteria > Reyranellales > Reyranellaceae > Reyranella. The sequence continues at coordinate 22,068 of JBPYDO010000363.1, forward strand.
CGACGAACGGCGGCAGGCGCGGATTGCGCAGCCGGATCTCGCTGCCTTCGGGATGGAATTCCAGGCCCAGTGCCGCTTCGATCAGTGAGAACGGCGCGGCGGCGGCCCAGGCTTGCGGCGCGCATGCCACCGGATAGAGGGTCGGGCCGCGGTTGCGCTGGCGCTGGAAGCCGCAGAACAGCTCGGGCAGGCGGCGGAGATCCATGTAGGTGGCGGCGTCAAACAAGCCGGTGAACAACCGGTCGACGGCATCCTTGAGGCCGTAGCGCCCCAGCCCGAGGCCGATCAGCGCGTTGTCGTGCGGCCACACCGAGCCGTTGTGGTACGACATCGGATTGTAGCGCGGCTCGCAGCCCGCAAGGGTGCGGATGCCCCAGCCCGAGAAGAAGCTCGGTCCCAGCAGCTGCTCGGCGACCATGGCGGCGCGGTCGGGCCGCACGATGCCGGTGAACAGGGCCTGGCCGGCATTGGAGGTGCGCACCCGGCAAGGCCGCTTGGCGCCGTCCAGGGCCAGCGCATACGTCCCGATGTCGGCGCACCAGAATGCTTCCTCGAAACGCTGGCTAAGCAGCGTCGCCTCGTACTCGAGGCGTCGCGCTCTTTCGTAGCGACCGAGTCGTCGGGCGCATTTCGCGGCAGCATTCTTGGCCGCGAAGACGTAGCCCTGGACCTCGGCGAGCGCGATGTTGCCCTCGGCGAGCCTGCCGTCGGCGTGGAACACCGCGTCGTAGGAATCCTTCCAGCCCTGGTTGGCGAGCCCCTCGGCCGTGGCGCGCCGGTACTCCACGAGCCCGTCGCCGTCGGGATCGCCGGGCCCGTCGATCCAGCCGAGCGCCGCCTCGATGGCAGGCCATAGCTCGGCGAGCGTGTCGACGTCGCTGGTGCGCTCGACATAGAGGCCAGCCAGCAGCACGAACAGCGGCGTCGCATCGATGCTGCCGTAGTAGAGGCCGAACGGCACCTCGTGCAGCGCCGCCATCTCGCCGGCGCGCATTTCATGCAGGATCTTGCCGGGCTGCGCATCGGCAGGGGGGTCGGTCTTGCGGGCCTGGAAGGCGGCCAGCCGGCGCAGCACGCCGCGCGCCATGGCGGGATCGCACCACAGCATCTGCAGCGCCGTGATCAGCCCGTCGCGGCCGAAGGTCGTCGAGTACCAGGGAATACCGGCGTAGGGGTAACGACCCTGCGGCGTGTCGGTCGTCAGCATGTGCAGGTCGGCGGCCGAGCGGCACACCACCTCGTTGAAGATCTCGTTGGACGTCTCGACCGTCGTCGCGCCGTGGCTGGCCACGCGCAGTTCGCGCCGCGCCGCCAGGAGGCCGCGCAGGAAGGGCGCGGGTTGTTGGCTGGCCGGCGTGTCGCAGCCGACGGCCAGGAAGAGCGGCCGGGCCTCGCCAGGCGCCAGCTGCAGCCGCCAGGCGGCGCGATCGACAGTGAGCTCGCTGGGCGGCGGATCGAAGGTGAGTGACGTCCGCCGCTCGCGGCCGTCCAGTCCGCGATAGCCGAGGCTCACGCGGTCGACGGTCTCGACGCGATGGTCGAGCGTGCCGCGGCGAGCCCGCGTCAGTCCGCGCACCTCGAAGAGATCGGCGAAGTCGTTGCTGAAGAGGATCGCCAGCACCAGGCTGATCGGCCGGTCGCCGTGGTTGCGAACCGCCAGGCGTTGGTAGGCGGTGCTGCGCCATAGGAAGGTCGTGCGCGCAATATGCAGCAGGTCCTTGTGCAGCACGATGCGGCCGTCGGAAACGAAGTCGGGATTGGTGAGGTCGACCGACAGGAGCGCATTGTCGTCGCGCAGGTTGGAGCCGAGCAGCAGCGGCTGGCGGCCGTTCAGCAGCAGGGCGAGTTGGGAGAGAAAGCGCGTGTCGTTGTGGAAAAGTCCCTCGGCGCCGCCCACCGAGGCACCGATATCGCCGAAGCTGTCGAGCACGGCGAAGGTGTCGCCGTATTTCAGGGTCCGGCGCGGCCTGGCCGCCATCGCCGTCGCGGCGATGTAGAAAGGCGTCTCGCCGGAATCGGCCTCGGGCAGCGTCGTTACAGGCTGGACTGATTCGATCGACATGGTGCCTTTGTCGGACGATTTCGCGGGATTAACGCCGAAACGGCCCCCAGGATACGGCCGTTCGCTGTGCGCCGTCTCGCCCAGGCCTAAGAGCTACTCGCCAGCGAGCTTGGCCGCGCATTTGTTGTGCGTTTCGATCACCGGGCGCATGTCCATGGTGACGATCTCGCCGTCCTTCACGACAGGCTTGCCATTGATCACCGTGTGGCTAGCAGTCTGTGGCGCGCAGAAAACGACGGCCGCCACGGGGTCGTGCAAGGCGCCGGCATAGCCGATCGTCTTGAGGTCGAGCGAGAAGAAATCGCAGCACTTTCCGGGCTCGAGCGAGCCCAAGTCGCTCCGGCCCAGCACGGCCGCGCCGCCGATCGTGGCGATCTCCAGCGCTTCGCGCGCCGTCATCCACTCCTTGGCGCACCCCGGATGGGACTGCGGCAGGAGCATATATTTCTGCGGTCCCGCCGGCGGCAGCAGCCCGAGCCGCAGGCGCGCCAACAGCATGGCCTGGCGCACCTCGGCCAGCATGTTCGACGAATCGTTGCTCGCCGAGCCGTCGACGCCCAGGCCGACCTTCACGCCGGCGGCGAGGTACTTCTTGATCGGTGCGATGCCCGAGCCCAGCCGCATGTTGGAGCAGGGGCAGTGCGCCGCGCCGCAACCGGTCCGCGCGAACCTTGCGACCTCATCGTCATCGACGTGGATGGCGTGGGCAAACCAGACGTCGTTGCCCAGCCAGTCCAGCGTCTCCATCCATTCGACCGGGCGCATGGCGAAGCGGCCGAGCGTGTAGCGTTCTTCGTCGAGCGTCTCGGCGAGATGGGTGTGCAGCTTCACCTTGTGGCGGCGAGCAAGCTCTGCCGAATGCTTCAGGAGCCTCTCGGTCACCGAGAACGGCGAGCAGGGCGCCAGCACGATCTGGGTCATCGAGCCCGGCTTGGCGTCGTGGTATTTCGCGATGACACACTCGCTGTCCTTGAGGATGAAGTCCTCGTCTTCCACGCAGTCGTCGGGCGGCAACCCGCCCTTGGACTCGCCCAGCGACATCGAGCCTCGGCTGGCGTGGAAGCGCACGCCCAGCTCGCGCGCCGCCTCGATCTGGCAGTCGACGTTGTTGCCGTCCTTGAAGACGTAGGTGTGGTCGAATACCGTGGTGCAGCCCGACAGCGCGAGCTCGGCGAGGCCGATCAGGGTGCTCGCGCGCGACGCTTCGACGTCGGTGCGCGCCCAGGCGCGATAGAGCGTCTTCAGCCAGTCGAACAGGTTGTTGTTCTGGGCACCCGGGAAGTTGCGGGTCAGCGTCTGGTTGAGATGGTGATGCGTGTTGACGAATCCCGGCAGCACGATCTGCCCGCTCATGTCGAGCACGGTGTCGGCCTTCGCAGGCAATTCGGCCGTCGGCCCGACCCGGCTGATCATGCCGTTTTCGGCATAGAGGCCGGCGTTGCGCAGTTCGCGGCGCGCGCCATCCATGGTCACGAGGATGTCAGCGTTCCTGACGAGCAAAGTGGGCATGGCCCACCGTAGCACGCCGCGTCAGTCCTTGTAGATCTCGAGCGATCACTTGGCCGCGACTGAATCACCTCAGAGAAGGCCCAGGCTCCTGAAGCTCGCGTGGCCCTTGCGGCCGATCACCAGATGGTCGTGCAGCGAAATGCCGAGCGCCTCGGCGGCCTTGGCGATCTCGCGCGTCATGTCGATGTCGTCACGCGACGGCTTGGGATCGCCCGAGGGATGGTTATGCACCAGGATCAGCGCCGCCGCGCCCAGCTCCAGTGCGCGCTTGACCACCTCGCGTGGATAGACCGGCGTGTGGTCGATCGTGCCGCGCTGCTGCACCTCGTCCTTGATCAGCACGTTCTTGCGATCGAGGAACAGGATGCGGAACTGCTCGGTCTTCTCGTGCGCCAGCGCGGCGTGGCAGTAGTCGATTAGCTGCTGCCAGTTGGTGAGCACCGGCATGTCCATGACCTTGCGCTCGGCCAGGCGCCGGCCGGCCTCGCGCGCGGCCCGGAACAGCACGAGGGTGCGATGGTCGATCTCGAACTCACGAAGCTGGGCGCCCTCGGCCGCGAACACGTCGCCCAACGTACCGAAGCGCTGCAGAAGTTTCTTGGCGAGCGGTTTGGTGTCGATGCGCTCGATCGAATAGAAGAGCAGCAGCTCCAGCAGTTCGTAGTCGGGCAGCGACCCGATGCCTGCCTTCAGCACGCGCTCGCGCACGCGACGGCGATGGCCGTGATAGTGCGGCTTGTCGGCGGGTGCTGCGCTGTTGTGGCCGGCCGCGGCCGGCGCCGCTTCGAGGGCGGCCGCTAGCTTCAGAGTCGGATCCTCGCCGGAGAATTCCCAGCACTGGTCGAGCCGGTTCCACACGCCGCCCGCATCGCGCAGCAGATTGCGATGAGCGAGCGTGTTGCCGCTCACACGCCACAACGCGTCAAGCGATTGCAGGCGCAAGCCCGCCGCCAGCAGGGCCAGCAAGCCTTCGTCCGCCGCCTGTTCGGCTGATGCCCGCTCTGCCTTCCCCATGCCGAGCACGATCCAATGCGACCGCGGCGGAAAGGAGGCAAGAAGTGGTCTAGATTGGCCGGACGGACAACGTCTGGGGACGAGCATGACCGGGACATTTGCAAAGCGTCCGATGTTGCGTCGGTGCCTTGCCATCTTCGTCACAATCGCTTTGACCGGTGTAGCAACGGCAGCAAACGCTGATTCAGCCGCCGATGAAGCGGCCATCAGACAACGGTTCCTGCGCTGGACCGCCGATTTCAACGCCAAGAATGCGGCCGGGGCTTGCGATCTCTTTGCGCCGGATCTCGTCTACTCGCTCCCGGAGATCGTTCACGGCACGCAAAAGACGATGTGCACCAACCTCGCCAAGATGCTGGCGAGGCCCGACATCGGGCTCCACTACGACAATCCTGATATCCACGAGATCGTCGTGTCGGGAGACCTCGCCGTCGTCCGCTTGACGTGGACCCTTACGGTGGAAGCGCACGGCGCGCGCGACACGACGACTGAGGAAGGCCTGGACATATTCCGTCGCCAGCCCGATGGAAGATGGTCCATCGCCCGCTACATCGCGTTCACGACCCGCGCGAACAAGCTCCTTCCGTAAGCGGCGGCGACAAGAGCCTAGTGCGCGACCTGCAATTGCTCCGCCGGCTTGCGCTCGCCCGGCGCGTAGGGCGGCTTGGCCAGCCCCTGGGGCGAGAGGGTGAAGAACTCGACGCCGGTTTCGGTGATGCCGACCGAGTGCTCGAACTGCGCCGACAGCTGCTTGTCGCGCGTCACCGCGGTCCAGCCGTCGCTCAGGATCTTCACCTGCCAAGTGCCGGCATTCACCATCGGCTCGACGGTGAAGAACATGCCGGGCTTGAGCTCCGGTCCGGTGCCGGCGCGGCCGTAATGCAGGATGTTGGGCGCATCGTGGAAGATGCGACCAAGCCCATGGCCGGAGAAATCGCGCACCACGGAGAAGCGCTGGCTCTCGACGTAGCTCTGGATCGCATGACCGACGTCGCCGACATGGCCGCCCGGCTTGGCAGCGGCGATGCCGCGCATCATCGCCTCGTAAGTGACGTCGCACAGGCGCTTGGCCTTCACGCTGACATTGCCGGCGAAAAACATGCGGCTGGTGTCGCCGTACCAGCCGTCGAGGATGGTGGTGACGTCGATATTGACGATGTCGCCGTCCTGAAGGCGCTTGTCCGACGGAATGCCGTGGCAGACCACGTGATTGATCGAGGTGCAGATCGACTTCGGGTAGCCGCGGTAGCCGAGCGGGGCGGGGATCGCCTTGTGATCGAGGATGAACTCGTGGCACAGCCGGTCGAGCTCGGCCGTGCTGATGCCGGGCTGCACATGCGGGGTGATGAAATCGAGCGTCTCGGCCGCCAGCTTACCGGCCCGGCGCATGCCCTCGAACCCCTCGGGGCCGTGGATCTTGATGGTGCGTTCGTCGCGGCGCCAATAGTCGACGCTGTCGTCGGGAAGGTCGCGCGGGCTGCTCATAGCGTCTTATTTGGCATGCGATATCGTCGGTAACAAGGCCGCCACATTGTCTTGGCCGCCTCCGGGCCCTTGGATAATGTCCTGACAACACGGGGAAAATGCCATGCCCGAATCGGCCAAGACGGTCACGGCCTGCATCGTTGTAATCGGCAACGAAATCCTGAGCGGCCGCACCAAGGACGCCAACATCGCCTACTTGGCGGGCGAGCTCGGCAAGCTGGGCGTCCGGGTCATGGAATGCCGGGTGATCCCCGACATCGAGGCCACCATCGTCGCCACCATCAACGAGGTGCGCAAGCAATTCGACTATGTCTTCACCACCGGCGGCATAGGCCCGACGCACGACGACATCACCGCCGATTCGATCGCCAAGGCGTTCGGCGTCGGCATTTCCGAGCATCCCGAGGCGATCGCGCGCATGACCCGGCATTATGGCGACGCGGCGCTGTTCACGCCGGCCCGCCGGCGTATGGCGCGGGTGCCGCATGGCGGCACTCTGGTCGACAATCCGGTCTCGGTGGCGCCGGGCTTCCAGATGGAGAATGTCTTCACCTTCGCCGGCATCCCTTCGGTGGCGCAGGGCATGTTCCAGTCGATGAAGCACCGCCTGGTCGGCGGCGATCCGGTGCTGGCGCGCACCGTGCGCACCAACCTGCCCGAGGGCATCATCGCCGAGCGGCTGGGCGCCCTGCAGATCCGCTACGCCGACATCGACATCGGCTCCTATCCCGCCTTCCGCAACGGCCGGCCGAGCGTGTCGCTGGTGCTGCGCGGCACGGATGGCACGCGGCTCGCCAACGCGGCGGCGGAATTGATCGAGACTCTGCACAAGATGAACGGCGAGGCCGAGGAGTTCGTGCAGTAGTTCGATGGCCTGGGCCGCGCTAATCGCCTTGTCCGCCGGCCTCGCCGCCTTGTTGTGGTGGTTGCACGCGCCTGCCGCATTGATGCTGGGTCCCTTGCTGGCGTCGGCCATCGTGACGGCGAACGGCGGCAAAGTGCGACTGCCGGCGCGTCCCTTCGTGCTCGCTCAAGGCATCATCGGCTGCATGATCGCCCGCAGCGTGCCGCTCTCGATCGCCGGCGACATCCTCAGCCACTGGCTGCTTTTCACGGTGGGCGTCTTCGCCGTCGTCGCGATCAGCAGCCTGCTGGGCTGGATGATGACGCACCTGCAGGTCCTGCCCGGCACGACCGCGCTGTGGGGCACCAGTCCGGGTGCCGCCTCGGTCATGACCATCATGGCCGAGGAATACGGCGCCGACATCCGGCTGGTCGGCTTCATGCAATACCTGCGGGTCGTCATGGTAGCGGGCGCAGCTGCGCTCGTGGCCAGGCTGTTTGGCGTGGCGACCGGACACGCGGCGGCGGGGATAGTGTGGTTCCCGCACATCGCGTGGCTGCCGTTCGCCGAGACAATGGCGCTCGCGACCGGCGGACCGCTGATCGCTCGCGCATTGCGTATCCCGGCCGGCGCCATGCTGGTGCCGATGGTGCTGGGTGCCGTCCTGGTTCATTTCCACTGGCTCGCGATCGAGCTGCCGCCCTGGCTGCTGGCCGGATGCTACGCCCTGATCGGCTGGAATGTGGGTTTGCGCTTCACGCGCAACTTGCTGGTCCACGCTGCGCGTGCCCTGCCGGGCGTACTGTTGGGCGTGCTAGCCATGATCCTGCTGTGCGGCGCCGTTGCCGGACTGCTGGTGATTTTCGCCGACATCGATCCGTTGACCGCCTATCTCGCCACCAGCCCCGGCGGCGCCGATTCGGTGGCGATCATCGCCGCCTCGACCAATGTCGATCTGTCGTTCGTCATGGCGATGCAGACCGTGCGGCTGTTCGCCGTGCTGTTCCTCGCCCCCGTGATCACCAAATTCATCGCCACCCGCGCCTATGACGCGTAGGCAGTTCGCCGCGAACCTTGTATAGCCTCGGTCCATGACCGCCTTGCACGAGATGACCGCGGCCGATTTGTTGACCGCCTACAAGACCAAGAAACTTTCGCCCGTCGAGACCATCGACGCCGTCATTGCCCGTATCCGGTCCTGGGAACCGAAGCTGAAGGCGCTCTACGCGCCGGACTTCGAGGGCGCGCGCAAGGCCGCGAAAGAATCCGAAAAGCGCTGGCAATCGGGCAAACCCATCGGGTCGCTCGATGGTGTGCCGATCACCATCAAGGAGAACATCGCCACCAAGGGCGTGCCCGTGCCGCTCGGCACGGCGGCGACCGTGCTTGCGCCGGCGCCGGTCGATGCGCCGCCGGCGGCGCGCGTGCGCGACGCGGGGGCCATCATCCTCGCCAAGACCACCATGCCCGACTGGGGCATGCTGTCGTCGGGCCGCAGCTCCTTCCATCCGCTGACGCGCAATCCCTGGAACCTCGCCTGGAATCCCGGCGGCTCGAGCGCCGGCGCGGGTGCGGCCGCCGCGGCGGGCTACGGGCCCTTGCATCTCGGCACCGATATCGGCGGCTCGCTGCGCTTGCCGTCGGGCTGGAACGCCATCTTCACCCTGAAACCAAGCCTCGGCCGCGTCCCGCTCGACCCGCCGTATCTCGGCCGCTGCGTTGGTCCGATGACGCGCACCGTCGCCGACTCGGCGCTGTTGCTGGCCGAGCTCGCCAAGCCCGACCCGCGCGACTTCATGGGCCTGCCGCCCAGCGACATCGACTGGTTCGCCCCGCCGCTCGAGCCCAAGGGGCTCAAGATCGGCCTGCATCTCGACGCCGGCTCAGGCTTGCCGGTCGATCCCGAGATCAAGGCGGCGGTCGAGACGGCGGCCAGGCTGTTCGCCGATGCCGGCGCCACGATCGAGCCGCTGAAAGGCTTCCTCTCGCCCGACATGCTGCACCTCCAGGATCTTTTCTGGCGCGTGCGCAGCTGGGTGGATTTCTCTGCCCTCAGTCACGCAAAGCAGGCGACCGTGCTGCCCTTCATCGCCGACTGGTGCCGCGCCGGCGCCGACGTCTCGGGCGCCGAGGTGATCCGCGGCGTCAACAACTACATGGCGATCCGCGCCGCCGCGACGCGCGCCACCCAGCCGTTCGACTATGTGCTGTCGCCGACCTCGCCGGTTCCGACTTTCCCCGCCGAATGGGAGACGCCAACCAACGACGTCAAGCGGCCGCTGGAGCACATCTCCTTCACCATGCCCTACAACATGAGCGAACAGCCGGCGGCCTCGATCAACTGCGGCTTCACGAAGGAGGGCAAGCCGATCGGCCTGCAGATTGCCGGCCATCGTTTCGACGACCAGGGCGTGATGCGGATCTCGCGCTGGTATGAACAGGCAGGCGGTCCCCAAAGGAATTGGCCCGAGCCGCCCAAGTAAGAAGTCGATGAGACCGCTCGGCATCCTGATGCTCGATACGCGCTTCCCGCGCATCGAGGGCGATATCGGCAATGCCCGCTCTTTCGACTTTCCCGTGATCTATCGCACGATGCAGGGCATCGGGCCGGATGACGCAGTGAACGCCCATCCCGACCGGCCGCGCGTGCTGGCCGCGCTCAAGGCCAATGCCGAGGCGCTGGCGGAAGAGGGCGCGGTGGGGCTTTCGACCAGTTGCGGTTTCCTCGCGCTCTACCAGAAGGATCTCGAGCGGCTGTCG
>JBPYDO010000364.1:0-2978 GCA_051985755.1 Reyranella sp.
GGCCGTCCTCCGCGCCAAATCAGCGCCGCCTGAACAGGAGAGCCGCGATGCCCTCTTTGACCGAATGGAGAGTGCCGCCCGCCTATCAGCCGCATCCCGGCGACTACGGCTTCGACCTCGATCGCGCATTGTCTTCGATCGTCGGTCTGCATTCCATGATTCCCCCCGACGCCTTCAGCGCGGAAGCGCTGGGCACCGAGCGCGCCGGCAACGGCGTCGTGATCGACAACGGGCTCGTTCTGACCATCGGCTATCTCATCACCGAGGCCGAAGCCGTCTGGCTACACCGCGGCGACGGACGCGTTGTGGAAGGCCATGCGCTCGGCTTCGATTCCGTCACCGGTTTTGGCCTGGTGCAGGCGCTCGGATCGCTCGAGGTTGAGCCCTTGCCGGTCGGCGGCTCGGGTGCGGCAAATATCGGCGACACCGTCGTGGTGGGTGGTGCCGGTGGGCGCACGCGATCACTTGCCAGCCAAATCATCGCCAAGCAGGAATTCGCCGGCTACTGGGAATACCTGCTCGACGAGGCCATTTTCACCTATCCGGCACATCCGAACTGGGGCGGCACCGGGCTGATCTCGGCCAGCGGCGAATTGATCGGCATCGGCTCGCTCCAGCTCGAACGCGAGCGTGAGGGCAAGGCCGAGCATGTCAACATGATCGTGCCGATCGACCTGCTCAAGCCGGTGCTCAACGACTTGCGGCGGTTCGGCCGCGTCAACAAGCCGGCGCGTCCATGGCTTGGCCTGTATTCGACCGAAATCGACAACAAGGTCGTGGTAATCGGCATCTCCGGTAACGGCCCCGCGGCGCGGGCCGAGCTGGAGGCGGGCGATGTCATCCTCGCCATCGACGGCGAGCGCATTTCCAGCCAGGCAGCGTTCTATCGCAAGCTCTGGTCCCTCGGAAACGCCGGCGTCGACGTGCCGCTCACCGTCCACCATGAAGGCGTCACCTTCGACGTCGTGCTGGCCTCGACCGACCGCGCCAGGCTGCTCAAGGCGCCGCGGCTGCATTAGCCGCAACATCGGGAAAGGCCATGAGCGAGGCCGTGATCGACGAAATCGCCGCGCTCCTGCCGCCGTTGCTGCAATCCCTGGAAACGCTCGGCTTTGTCGCGCGCCATCTGCACCCGCCAGACTTCGGCCGCGTGATGGAGGCTGTCGGCGAGCCCGAGCATGCCTTGCAGACCGCCATTTCCGGGCTGACCGATTGGCCGCCGCGCTTCTTAAGCGTGCACGCCTCGCTCAAAGCGGCGAGCGATGCGACCCTTGCGGCATTTGCGGGCTTGCGCTCCGTTGTCCGCGGCCAGGGCGGTCTCGCAGAGGTGCTTCGCGCACTGCGCTATTTCCCGCGCGCGCAGGAAGCTCTCTACCCGCTTGCGGCCGTCTTCCCGCCGGTCAACAGCTTCTTTGTCGAACCCGCCTTGCGCGAGAATGCCGATCTCCTGGCGCGGCTCGCCGACCCCGCCGCCCAGAACACTGGGCTCATTCACCACCGCAATGAGCCCAGAAGCCGCGGCGGCTTCTCACTCTACGTGCCGGAATACTACACGCAAAGCCGCGCTTGGCCGCTGGTCGTGGCGCTGCATGGCGGCAGCGGCAACGGCCGCGGTTTTCTTTGGAGCTGGCTGCGCGATGCGCGTAGTTTCGGCGCGATCCTGCTTGCCCCAACCGCCACGGGGCAGACCTGGGCGCTGATGGGCGACGACACCGACACGCCCAACCTGATGCGCTTTCTTCAGACGGTGCGCAGCCAATGGAATGTCGACCCCAAGCGGCTCTTGCTCACCGGGATGAGCGATGGCGGTACCTTCTGCTACGTCTCGGGGCTTGAGAGCAGCTCACCTTTCACGCATCTCGCCCCGGTCGCCGCCACCTTTCACCCGATGATGGCCGCGATCGCCGATGCCGGGCGATTGCGGGGCCTGCCGGTCTATCTCGTGCACGGCGGCCTCGACTGGATGTTTCCGGTTCAGCTGGCGCGGCAAACGCGCGACGCGCTGTCGGCTGCGGGCGCCAACGTCACCTATCGCGAGATCGACGACCTGAGCCATTGCTATCCGCGCGAGGCCAATGCCGAAATTCTGCAATGGCTGAACAGCGAGGCGTGAATGCACCGGGCCGGCATCGGGTTTGCGCGGAGCATTGCGCGGAACCCGTGACGGAACCATCCGACAGGGAGCGGCGTTGGTGCCACCTATCGGAGGATTGGCCATGCAGACCGTTGTTGGAATGATCCTTGGCGCCGTGCTGTTGGCGTTGGGCGTCTATGCCTACGACTCGATGCAGACCTCGAACGCGGCCAATAGCCAGGTTGCGCAGACCAATCGCACCATCGTGAACTGGGACGTCGTGGCCAGCGACTGGCATGCGTTGAAGTCGCACGCCCGCGACGACTGGGTGAGAATCTCGTCAAAATAGCCGTAAAGCCCTTCCTGGGACGCAGACTGTGGCCTTTCGCTACTTGGCTGCCTTGGCCTTTCGCGCGTCAGCGATTACCATCGCGAATTGATCCATGGTCAGCACACCCGGCACGCGGAATTTGCCGACAATGAAGGACGGCGTGCCGTTGAAGCCAAGTCCCTCGGCCTGCGCGTTGTTGCGCGCGAGAATGGCGTTGATCGCCTTTTCATTGGCTGAAAGATCGCGCTTGGCGCGTTCGACATCGATGCCGGCGCCTGCGAGCAGTTCGTCGATCCGCGGCTCCGTCAGCTTGGAGTTGACGCCGATCAGCGCATCATGCGCCTGGGCGTACTTGTCCTGATATTTGCAGGCCAACGCCATTTTCGACGCCACCACCGAGATCGGACCAAGAATCGGCCAGTCCTTCCACGCCAGCCGGACCTTGCCGTCGTCGTGCACCACCTGGCGCAGTTCCGGCTCGAGCTTTCGGCAATAGGGGCACTGATAGTCGAACCATTCGACGATGGAGATATCGCCATCAACATTGCCGGCGACAGGAACCTCGGGATCGCG
>JBPYDO010000365.1:0-3998 GCA_051985755.1 Reyranella sp.
ACGGTCGAAGGCGGCACGCACGAATCGGGCTTCCGCAGCGCGCTGGTGCGCGGGCTGAAGCGCTATGCCGAGCTGACCGGCAACCGCAAGGGCGGCATCATCACGGCCGACGACGTCATGGAAGGCGCGGCGGGCCTGGTCTCGGTGTTCATCGAGCAGCCGCAATTCCAGGGTCAGACCAAGGAGAAGCTGGTCAGCGTCGAGGCCACCAAGCTGGTCGAGACGGTGATCGGCGACAATTTCGAGCACTGGCTGACCGGCGACAAGGAAGCCGGCAACGTGCTGCTGGAGCACGTGATCGCCAAGGCCGAGGAGCGGCTCAGGCGCAAGCAGGACCGCGAGCAGCTGCGCAAGACCGCGACGCGCAAGCTGCGCCTGCCCGGCAAGCTCGCCGACTGCAGCAACACCGCGGCGGAAGGCACCGAGATCTTCCTGGTCGAGGGCGATTCGGCCGGCGGCTCGGCCAAGGCGGCGCGCAACCGCGAGACCCAGGCCATCCTGCCGTTGCGCGGCAAGATCCTGAACGTGGCCAGCGCCTCGGCCGACAAGCTGCGCGAGAACCAGGAAGTGCAGGACCTGATCCAGGCGCTGGGCTGCGGCACCGGCCCGCACTACGCCGAGGACCGGCTGCGCTACGAGCGGGTCATCATCATGACCGACGCCGATGTCGACGGAGCGCACATCGCCTCGCTGCTGATGACCTTCTTCTACCGCGAGATGCCCAAGCTGATCGAAGCGGGCCACCTCTTCCTCGCCCAGCCGCCGCTCTATCGCCTGAGCCGCGGCGGCCGCACCGAGTACGCGCGCGACGAGGCGCACAAGGACCAGCTGCTGGCCGATGCCTTCGCCGGCGCGGGCAAGGTCGAGATCACACGCTTCAAGGGCCTGGGCGAGATGCAGGCGGTCCACCTGCGCGAGACCACCATGGATGCCGGCAAGCGCGTCCTGCTGAAGGTCGACGTGCCGACCGCCGCCGGCGCCGATCAGCGCCGCGAGGCGATGAAGACCGCGACGCTGGTCGAGAACCTGATGGGCCGCAAGCCCGAGAAGCGCTACGCCTTCATCCAGGAAAACGCCAAATTCGCCCGCGATCTTGACGTCTGAGAAGACCAGGCGCACCTGACGGCGAGCGCGCGATAATGTGACCACATCATCATCCGGCGCGGGAATATGATCGACCTTCCTGGATTGAGGAGGAATTGACCATGCGTCCCATCGCCAGGATCGCCGCCCTCGCCGCCGCCGCGTTGGCGCCCTCCGTCGCTGCCCCGACGTCGCAGGCCGCCACTGTCAGCGGCCAGGACTACGCCACGCAGTACGACTACGCCGAGTTCTACAACGCGGCCGACAACAGGAACTTCCTGGTGGTGGTGAAGGGAGCGCCCTTCCCCGGCCTCAGTCCGCAGGAAGGCATGCGGCGCCTGCTGCCCATCCTGCAGGCCGCCAAGCCGCCGCCCAACGTCACCTTCACCTACGAGCAGCCGGCCGAAGGGCGGAGCACCTACCGTCTGTACCTGATCTTCGATCCGTCCAACGATCTCGGTTCCACCGCCGTGTGCGGCGGGGCGGAGCGCCACAAAGGCCGGGGCTATGGACGGGTCGTCGTCTACGCCGTCTATTGCCGTAACGAGTGGGCGATGTCGGAGGCCATGGGCCGGACCAACGCGACCTCGCCCGACGAGCCGGACACGATCGCCCTCTACAAGCATTTGCTGCGCGCCGTGTTCAATGACTCCGAGGTGCTGCGTCCGGAGCACAAGCCGCCGCACCGCTAGCTGAGGCCGCGGCATCGATGCAGAAGAAGACGCGCTGGGGGCGCGCGACTAGGGCGAAGTAACCTTCGCCCACTGTCGCGCTCTTCTTGTCATCCTGAGCGAAGCGAAGGATCTAACGCTTCAACAGAATCTGTGGTCGATCTGCTAGGTCCTTCGCCTGCGGCTCAGGACGACAAATATGACGCGCCACTGGAGTGGCGCGCTCCCAGCGCAATGCCTCCAGATGCGTCACCGCCGCAGCCTCGTCACTCCATAGAGAATGCCGCCGAGCGCAGCGTAGAAGATCCCGAGCACCGCCCAGGCGCCAGCCGGTTGCATGTGCTCCTTCAACAGCACCAGAGCCGCGGCGCTGAAGCAGGCGAGCGCCGCCGCGCCGCCGATGCCCGCGGCGATGTGCAACAGGAATCGCCGCTCCATGGCCGCGGCGGCGTCGCGGCGCCACGACGCCGCGAGGTCGAGCGCCAATCCAAGCAGCGGAGCGATCAGGTCATGCCGCCGCGCGCCATTGGCAGCGGCTGCCGGTCGCTTCGTCGCGATGCCGCCGCCCTCAGCTTCGACGAAAAAGAAATCCGGCGAGGAAGCCAATTCCCGCGATCGCCGCCACGGTGGTGAAGGGGCGGGCCTTTACCGTGTCGACCAGGGTCTCTGCCGCGGAGTCGCGCAGCTCGACGGTCCGGCGCGAGACCTCGTGTGCGGCCTCACGCGCGCTGTCGGCATATTGGTCTATGAAATTCTGGGCCGCGCCGATCGCGGCGTCGACCGCTTCCTTGCTGGCGCTGAGGACGCGGCTGCCACTGCTTTCGGTCTCGTTCTCCATGGACGCCGAAAGTCGTTTGAGCTGCGAACGCAACGCGTTGATTTCACGAACAAGATCCTTGTTGGCCCGAACGGCCGTTTCGTTGGAACGCATGGCGAGTCCTCCGATCCTTGCTGAGTGGATAAGTGGACCTCACTGGCTCAACGCCCCAGGGACAACGGGGGTTTCCCCCCGGCCTTGAGGCCAAGGCAATGTCCGCTTTGGGGGCCAAAGCGGATGTGACGCGGACAAGCTATCCCGTCTGCTTATGACCCGAGGCAGACAGGATGGATTTGGCTGTCGCCTCAGACCACTCGTCTTGTAGCGTCAGCCCCATGCTGTAAACTTGCCGTAGTGTGGGTTCCTGTCTTGTGGCTTGGGGGCGGCATGAGACGGCGGGAGGTGGTTGCGCACGTCGGTGCAGCGGTAGTGGTGTTCGTCAGCACGTGGCGGCACGCCCGCGCGCAAGCATCGTCGCTGCCAGTCGTCGGTTATCTGGCCAGCCGGTCGGCAGAGGACTCGGCTAACGTGGAGCCGGTCTTCCATGCAGCCTTGGCCAAGGCGGGCTATGCGGACGGCCGCAACATAGCGATGGAGTACAGTTGGGCACGCGGCGAGTATTCGCGCCTGCCCGAGCTTGCCGCCGAGCTGGTCAAACGCAATGTCGCCGTGATCGTCGCCTTCGGGCCGTCGGCGGCACTCGCCGCCAAAGGGGCCAGCTCGACAATTCCGATCGTATTCGTGAGCGGCGGCGATCCCGTTGCGACCGGGTTGGTGGCAAGCCTCGGGCGTCCCGGTGCAAACGTCACTGGCGTCAGCCTGTTCAATTCCGAGCTCGGGGCCAAGCGGCTGGAAATCCTGTCGGAGATCGTGCCGGCCGCAAACGTCGTGGCGATTCTGGTAAATCCACAGAACCCGGACTCCCAGGTCGAAACGGGCGAAGCCCTGGCGGCAGCGCGGCAGATGGGCCGGCAAGGGTTCATTGTCAACGCAAGCCGGGACCAGGAAATCGAGAGCGCCTTCTTGACGATGAAGGAGCGGCATGCGGCCGCGCTTCTGGTGGGGGTCGATCCGTTCTTCAATGAGCGCCGCGCCTTGATCGTTGGCCTTGCTGCCAAGCATCGCATTCCGGCCGTCTATCAGTTTCGCGAATTCGCCGCCGCCGGCGGCTTGCTGAGCTACGGCGCCAGTCTTTCCAATGCCTACCGGTTGGCTGGCGAGTATGTTGGCAAGGTCCTGGCCGGGGCCAAGCCTGCGGATTTGCCGGTAGTGCAGTCAGCGCGCTTCGAATTGGTCGTCAATCTTAGGACGGCGAAGACGCTCGGCTTAACCTTCTCGCCAACACTGCTCGCCCGCGCCGACGAAGTGATCGAATAGATGTCGGCTTTTGGCCCTAAGCCGACATAGGCGCGGCAAGTCACGATGTC
>JBPYDO010000366.1:0-5123 GCA_051985755.1 Reyranella sp.
GTGGTGACACCTTCCTGGAATTTGGGCGAGAAAGCGCGCAAGACCTGGACCTGCGAGCCGTTGACTCGCAAGGTCAGCGAGCGGTTGCCGTGCGGGTTCTTGTCCCATGCCGGACGCATCCAGGTCCCCGTGCCATTCACGATGTGGACCTGGAAGGTGATGGTGAACTCGGGGGCGCCGCGGGCGGGCGTACAGTGATAGGTGCCGCGCCACAAGCCGTCGGCTCCGGTGGCCGGTGCGGCGGCGGCCGGTGTCACCGCCGCCGGCCTGGCTGCAGCCGCTTCGGCTTTGGCTTTGTCCCCGGCCTTTCTTTGGTCGTCGTCGAATTTGGCAATGGCAGGTCCGGCATCGCGCAACAGTGCCTGGTCCTCGGCCGCCGTCAGGAAGCTTGTCGGCGGATAGTTTCGACTCTTTTGCCAGGACTCGATCATGTCGCGGGTATGGCCGCCGAATACGCCGTCGGTGCCGTTGGTGTTGAAGCCCAGCGCCGTCAGCGCCACCTGCACGTGCTGGCGATCGGTCAGGCTGAGCCGCAGCGCCGTTTCGGCCGCCTCGTCCGCCTTGCGACTCTCTTCCAGCACCTTCTGCCGCGCCGCCTCGTCGACGGCAGCCTTCTGGCGGGCGTCGTCCTCGGCCTTCTGCTTGGCCGCCATTTCAGCTTCGACCTTGGCGCGCGCCTCGTCCTCCAGCTTCTTCATAAGGGCCGCCTGCTCGTCGGCCTTCTGCTTGGCCGCCGCCTTCTCGGCCCGCAGCCTGTCGAGCTCGGCCTGCATCTGCTGGCGCTTGACTTCGTCGGGCGAGGGCGTCGGGCTGACGGCGGCGGTCGGCGGCGGCGCTGTCGCCGGGTTCAGTTTGCCGCTCATGACGGCGTAGGCGCCGGCCGCCAGAACCACCACGGCAGCTGCGGCAAGTCCGATCCAAAGTCCTTTGCGACTTTTGGGCTGTGGCGCGGCAGCAAGATCGGTCCTTGCGGCGGCCGCCGGGCCGCGCACAGCGACAGTGGCATCGGGCGCTGCGGGCTTGGCAAGCGCCACCGTCGCCTGGCTACCGAGCCCGCCGGTGCGACCCAGGATAGGCCGCCAGGCGGCAATCGACTGAGGACGCTCGCCGGCGCGCACGATGAGACCGGTATCGACCCCCGCCAACAGGCTGGGGGCGAACGCTTGCGGCTGCAGCTTGGCGAGCGGCTCATAGGTGTCGTCCAGCATGCGATCGAAAGCGCTGGGCGGCGATGCGCCCGCGATGGCGTGGTAGATCGTGGCCGCCAGGCCGTAGATGTCGGTCCATGGACCCTGCTTGGCCGAGGTCATCTGCTCGGCCGCGGCATAGCCCGGCGTGAAGATCGTAGTCATCGCCGTCGTCCGGCCGGCGATCGCCGCGCGTGAGGCGCCGAAATCGATCAAGGTCGGATTGCCTTCGCCGTCGAGCAGGATGTTGGCGGGCTTGATGTCGCGATGCAGGAAGCCGATTCCATGCACCTGCTCTAGGCCGTCGAGCAGCGGCCACAGAATGCGGTCGATCTCGGCCGGCCCGAGCTTGACGGCGACCTTCAGCCGGCTTTCCAGGGTGTTACCCGGCACCAGCTCCATGACGATGTAGGCGGTTCCGTTGGCCTCGAGGAAATCGAACACCCGCACGATCGCCGGGGCGCGTTGCAGGGTGGCGAGCGTGCGCCCCTCATCGACGAAGCGCTGGCGACCCCAGGTGAAGTCGTCCGACAGCTTGGTCGAGCGAGGCAGGACGGTGGTGCCGCCGTGACGCACTGCCAGCGCCGCGGGCAGGTATTCCTTGATCGCCACGTCGCGGTTGAGCTGGGCATCGCGGGCACGATAGGTGATGCCAAAGCCACCCTGACCCAGGATGGCCACGATCTCGTAGCGGCCGATCGTCTGCCCCCGCGGGAGTGCCACGAAATCGACCTCGGAAGCCTGGGTCTGCCCCTCGCCGGTGACGTCAATCATTCAGGGTTTTCCGAGTGGCAAAACGTGCCACGCAGCGGCCCAAACGGCAATGAATTATCGGCGTTCTTCAGCTCTGGCGAATGCTGAATTCGACGTCACCCAATCGCAACTTGTTGCCGCTTTGCAGCGCGGCCGGCGCTGCGGCGCGCAAGGCCACGCCGTTGACGGAGGTGCCGTTGGTCGAGCCCAGATCCTCGACCTGCAGCGCCTCGCCGGACAGGCTGAGCCGTGCGTGACGGCGCGACACGGTGGCATGCGCCACGACCACCTCGCATTGATCGGCGGCGCGCCCGAGCGTCATGCCCTCCGGCGCCGACACCAGCCTGTCGAGCGGCAGCTCGAAGGCGAACTTCTGGCCAGCCGAATCGAAGCCTTCGAAATGCAGGGTGATCTTGGGAACGACGCGACTCGTCGTGCGCGTCGACCCGGTCGTCAGCGCCGTGGCGGTGCGTATGTGGAAGATATGGACCGGGCGGCTGACATTCTTGAGCTTGTGTTCGCCGCCATCGACGAAGGCGTAATCGATCCTGAGCTCGGTGACGTCGCGCACGGCGCGCGATACCGCGATGCCGCCCGGCTCGGCCTTCGCCTGGATGCGGGCGGCGAGATTGACACCATCGCCGAAGATATTCTGGTCTTCATCGTCGACGATCACCTCGCCCAGATGCACGCCGATGCGGAACAGCATGCGCTGGTCGGCGTGCAGGGTCTCGTTGAAGCGGGCCATGCGTTCCTGGATGTCGATCGCCGCCGCGACCGCACCGACCGCCGAGCCGAACTCGGCCAGCATGGCGTCGCCCGCCGTGCCAACCAGCCGGCCGCCGCCGGCCTCGATGGCCGGCCGCCAGACTTCCGTCTGTGCCGATTTGAGATGCCGGAAGGTGCGGGTCTCCGCCCCTTCCATCAGGCGCGTGAAGCCCGCCAGGTCGGCGTGCACGATGGCGGCCAGGCGGCGCTGCGTGGCCGCACGCATCAGCGGCCCTTGAAGGCCGGCGCCCGCCGCTCACGCCGGGCAGCGAGGCCTTCGCGCAGATCCTCCGAGCCCTGGCACTCGCGGATGCCCTCACGGATGCGCGGGATGTCCGGCTCGGCCTGGGTGAACTGCTCGATGGCGCGCTTCATGTTGGCCATCGAGAGCGGCGCCAGGCTGGCGAGCTTGACGGCGAGTGCATCGACACTGGTCTTGAACTCGGCGCTATCGACCAGCCAATCGAGGTAGCCCAGCCGCAGCAGGTCCTCGTCGGTGAAGTCTTCGGCCAGGAGAAAGGCGCGCTTGGCGAAGCTGGGGCTCACCTTCTGCGTGTAGCGGCGCACGCCGCTGGGATAGTAGTGCAGGCCAAAGCGCGCGGCCGGCATAAAGAAGCGCATGCCCCGGACGCCGATCCGGAAATCGCAGGCGAGCGCCATGTCGGTCGCGCCGCCATAGACGCCGCCGTTCAGCGCGCACAGCGTCGGCATGCGCATCGCTTCGAGCCGGTCCATGACCTTCTCAAAGCTGTTCTCGCCCTGGACCGGCCGGGCGCCCTGGCCCGACGGGATCGAGCCCAGGTCGTAGCCCGAGCAGAAGCTCTTGTCGCCGGCGCCGGTCAGCACGGTGACGCGCACCGCGGGATCGGCGTCGGCCTTCTCGATCGCGGCCCGCAAGAGCGCCAGCGCGGCCGGATCGAGCCGATTGTGCTTGTCAGGATCGTTCAGGGTGATGGTCGCGCGAGATCCATCGATCGCTAGCAGTACGGTGTCGGTCATGATTGCGCCAAGGATAGCGGACCGGGTCGCCAAAGGCGACCGATCCCGGCATAGTCGGGACGGAGGAATCACCCATGACATATACCGCTCCGCTGGCCGACATGCGTTTCGCGCTGCGCGAAGTGGCCGGGCTTGGTGCCGTTGCGGCGCTGCCGGGCTATGAGCATGCCACCGACGACACGGTCGACGCGGTTCTCGAAGAGGCGGCCAAGCTTGCCGGCAACGGTCTGGCGCCGCTCAACCGCGAGGGCGACAAGGCGGGCGCCAAGCTGGAGAACGGCGTGGTCCGCACGGCGCCCGGCTTCACCGGCATCTACAAGGAGTTCGTCGACGGAGGCTGGAATTCGCTGCCGTTCGATCCAGAGTTCGGCGGCCAGGGCATGCCGTGGCTGATCGCAACCTCGGTACAGGAGATGTGGCAGGCGGCCAACATGGGCTTCGGCCTGGTGTTGCTGTTGAACCAGGGCGCCATCGACGCCATCCATCACCACGGCTCGCCCGAGCAGAAGGCCGCGTATTTGCCCAAGATGATCTCGGGCGACTGGACCGGGACCATGAACCTGACGGAACCGCAGGCCGGCTCCGACCTCGGCCAGCTCAAGACCCGCGCCGTGAAGGCGGGCGACCACTATCTCGTCACCGGCCAGAAGATCTTCATCACCTACGGCGAGCACGACCTTACGGAGAACATCGTGCACCTAGTGCTGGCGCGCACACCCGATGCGCCGGCCGGCGTACGCGGCATCTCGCTGTTCATCGTGCCCAAGTTCCTGCCCGGCCCCGACGGCAAGTCCGGCAAGCGCAACGATCTGCGCTGCGTGTCGCTGGAGCACAAGCTCGGCATCCATGCCAGCCCGACCTGCGTGATGTCGTTCGGCGACGATGGCGGCGCGATCGGCTACCTGGTGGGCGAGGAAGGTCGCGGCCTTTCCTACATGTTCACCATGATGAACAACGCCCGCCTTTCGGTCGGCATCCAGGGGCTGGCGATCGCCGAGCGGGCCTACCAGCAGGCGGCGGCCTTTGCCCGCACACGCGTGCAGTCCAAGGACGACGGCAGCCCCAATCCGCAGTCGGTGTCGATCGTGCATCACGCCGACGTGCGGCGCATGCTGATGACCATGCGCGCCCAGATCGAAGCGATGCGGGCGCTCGGTTACTACACGGCCGCCGGCATCGACGGCGCGCTCAAGAACGCCGACCGCGAAGCGGCGCGCCGGACACAGGACCGCGTCGATCTCCTGATCCCGATCGTGAAGGCGTGGTTCACCGACCTGGGCAACGAGATCGCCTCAATCGGCGTGCAGATCCACGGCGGCATGGGCTTCATCGAGGAGACCGGCGCCGCCCAGCACTTGCGCGACGCGCGCATCCTGCCGATCTACGAGGGCACCAACGGCATCCAGGCGCGCGACC
>JBPYDO010000367.1:0-20587 GCA_051985755.1 Reyranella sp.
GCGAAGCGGGCCCGGGGCAAATCGTCCAGCTGTCCGGCAGTGCCGAGCGCACCGCCGCCGTCAAGGCCGAGCTGGTCCGCCAGGGAATCCCCGCCGGCATGATCGAGGTCCGGCGCGAGGCCGGCGCACCGATGCCGGCCGCAGCCGGCATGACCAGCAACCCCGTCGATCGCCGCGTCGAGATCAGCTTCTAGCGATCTCCCTGTCGTTGTAGGACGAAACGCGCCGGGGGCGCGCCACTAAAGGGCGAAGGTTACTTCGCCCGAAGTGGCGCGTCATATCTGTCGTCCTGAGCCGCAGGCGAAGGACCTAGCGGATCGACAATAGGCTTTGAAAATTAGAGCCCTTCAAAGCCCTTTGATTTCATGACCAGTTGTGCCGAGGGCGAGGTGAGGAAAACCAGAAGGGCTCTGCCACCGTCCCGTTCTTTGCCCGCCGCAACGAGACCACCTGCATAGTTCGTATGATTTTGGAGCGTGGCAGGAAGCGATCCCACAGAATCTATTTTTGGATTGATGACGATATTGCTCATTTGATCGAATCCGATATCCGCGTCGCCTTTGACAACCGTCTCGCCTTTGGCGCCAGCCGCAACAAGCTTCGATTTCGGCTTCATCTCGGCAGCGATGCCGAGGCGTTCAAGTATTGCCTCAACGGCGAGACCGCTGGAGTCGCCCAATTTCGGATCGCCGTACACGATGGCTTTTGAAGAAAGGAGTGCCTTCTTGAGCTCATCGGGAGAGTTGATTGCTGGTTTCGGTTCGCCTTTGCGCACGAACACGCCGAGCCCAACTCTCGCAACGACTGCCTGGCCTTCGGCAGAAATGAGTCCCTGTTTGGTCAGGTCCGGCAATTGCTTGTCGGTAACGACAGCCACATCAAGCGCATCGCCTGCTTTGAGACGCGCGATAATCGCGCCAACTGTCCCATATTGAATGTCGACCTTGTCTCCCATGCCCTTCTCGAACCGAGGAATGAGCTCAGCCATCACGCTCTTCATTGCCGCAGGAAACATTGCTTTGATTTCCGCCGCGTGTACGCCGGGCGCCAACGATAGAAACAAAGCAAAAATCGCGATGATCGTGCGCGTCATCATGGTTCCCCCCAACCTACTTCCGGATTCATGCAGCGCATCACCTCTTGCATCGAAGCCCGATGAGCTCAGGACGAGGTTGCGGCGGCAGCGGCCTTGCGCGCCCTGTGCTGGCGGGCGAGATGGATTGCGCCATAGGCGAGTGCGGCGCCGACCGCGAGCACGATGACAGCGACCACCGGCCGGTAGAAGAACCAGGCGATCGCGATGACCAGCGGGGCGATGACGGCCGTCCCCAGGAGCCCGATCATGCCGACGCCGGCGCCGACCACATCGCCCAGTATGGGCACGACGTCGGCCAGCACGCTCAGCGGACTGAGGATCAGGGCGAAGCCGATGAACATCAGCACGCAACCGCCGGCGCGGATCGCCCACGTCCACATCCGATTCTCGTCCTGCGCCTCCTTGGACATGTCGGCCGCCGGCACCTGGCCGGCCGCGATCAATTGCACCGTGCCGCCCGCCTTGGTCTGGTAGGGCCCGAAGCTCGAACCGGCCTGGCGGGCGACGACGCTCGCCGCCTGCAGGGGCACTTCGGCGAAGGCGATGCGATAGTCGCCGACCGCCGGCTCGGCGGGATCGCCGCCGATATAGAGCTTGCCGTCGACCGCCTGTACTTTCTTGTCGCCATTTTCAGAAATGCGCTTCTGCGCGACGGCGACGTTGTCATCGCCGGCCGCCAGCGGCTGTTCGGTGCCGAAACTGCCCAGCAGAGCATCGGGAACAGCGAAGGCACCCAGCTTGACCTGCGGCGCCACGATGTTGCGCGCCCGATAGACCATCTGCGGATTGGCGTGGCCGTCCTTCTGCTTGAACTTGTTCGAATCGACCGCACGGTCGGACCACTCGCGCTTGTATTTGTAGGTGGTCTCGGTCTTCTTGCTGCCGCCCAGCTCCTTCTTGGACTCCGATTCCTTCTCTTCGGTCCACTGGAACATCTCGACCTTGCGGTGCAGGCGCACGCCGGCGCTCTTGATGCCGAACTCCTTGTCGAGGGCCGGGCCGCCCGCTGTCAGCATGCCGGCGACGTGAACGAGCTTGCCGTCATTGGCCGGGTCGACCTTGTCGGCGGCCACCGTTTGGACCAGGCCAGCGCCCTCGGTCAACGACCGTGCCGTCGTGACGGCGCGGCCCTCGTTCCAGAACAGCAGGACGCAGGCCCCGACGATCAACAGGATGCCAAAGATGATGCCGCCAATGGATTGGCCCAGGCGCTGCAGCCACGACGTCTCGCTGACCTCGCTGAACTCGTCGTCGGCCATTCGTTGCTCCCCCGCGAAAACCAGCTGACTGAAGCAGCCGACGAAAGGGGCGTCAACTAATGGTGACGCGAGCCGTCCCGCAGAACGTGCGCACGACGCTTGACGCGTCTGCGTGCAGCGCAAAAATGCCAGGCGCGAAGGGAAGGCGGACGATGAGCGGAGCCGCAGGAAGATCGGTGAGCGTCCTCGACATTCGTTCCGACCTGTGCCGGGTGCTGGATGTCGCCTGGAGCAAGGTCGGCGCACCGGGAACCTGGTGGACCGGCGAGGAGCGGGTCGCGGTCGCGGCGGAGACGCGGCAGGCCGTGCACTGCCAATTCTGTCGGGCACGAAAAGAGGCCGCGTCGGCCTCGATGGTTGCCGGCCGGCACGACAACGCCGTCGTCCTGCCGCCACCCGCCATCGAGTCGATCCATCGCATTCGAACCGATCCCGGTCGGCTGGGTCAGAGCTGGTACGGTTCGGTCACGGCAGCCGGCCTGTCGGAAGAGCGCTACGTAGAACTGGTCGGCGTGGTCGCCGTCGTCGTGGCGGTCGACACCTTCCGCCGGGCCGCCGGGTTGCCGACGCTGCCCCTGCCGCGCGCCCTGCCGGGCGAACCGTCGCGCCGCCGCCCGCGCGGGGCCAAGCCTGGGCTCGCCTGGATGCCGACGCTCGCTCCCGAGGACCGCGAAGCCGACGATCCGGATCTCTACGTCGAGCATCCGGGGCCGCGTCAGCGCGGCGGCGGCAACGTGCATCGGGCGCTCAGCCTCGTGCCCCATTCGATGATCCACTGGTGGGACATGTTCGAAACCATGTACCTGCCGTCCGCCTGGATGCGCGACTTCGGCCGGGAATATCGCGCGATATCGCACGCCCAGATCGAGATGCTCGCCGCACGCGTCGCCGCCCTCAACCAATGTCTCTATTGAACGGCCAGCCATGCGGCCCTGCTCCGTGCGAGCGGCAAACACAGCAACGCCGGGTACGACCTCGAGGGCATTGCCGATGCGACCAGGGACACGGGCGTTGCGCAGGCCCGCGAGCTTCTCGCCTTCGCCGATGCCGCGCTTGGCGAGCAAGCGGCGCCACTGGCCACCGCGCGTGCCGCGCTGATTGCCGCGGCGGGCCGCGACGCCATGGTCGATGCCGCGGCTGTCATTGCCGGCTTCGACGGCATAACGCGAATCGCGGACGCCAGCGGCATCCCGCTCGAACCGCCGAAGGTGGAGCAGACCGCCGATCTTCGGGCGACTTTGCGGCTGGATGAGTTCGCGGCAGCCAAGTGGTAGCTAAAGATAAGACGTTTCCCATGTCGAACAGAGGGCCCTAAAGAGAACCCGATCGGAGGTGCCATGCGGACCTTCATTGCGATCGCAGCGTTGATGGTCGGAACCGGATTGGCGCCGCTCGCGCCGGCGATAGCCCAGGGCGTGGCGCCGGGCGGGGGGATCGCCAACACCACTGGCATCGGCAGCGGGCTCGGCTCACCGGGCGGCACCGCGCCGAGCTACCCCAACGGCACCACGCAGCCTGCCCTGCCGTCGCCTCCGGCGCCCGGCGGCGGGGCGCCAAGCGCGCTGCCGGGGCCACGCCCGTCCATGCGGCCGTCACAGCCGACCTATTCGTTCGAGTCGCGGCCACGTAAGCCCGCCATCGTGCCGCTCGAGCTGCCGTCGGCGCCGGAGGCCAACATCTCCTTCCTGAAAGGCTGCTGGCGCACCGACGTCTTCCGGCAAGCCGGGCAGAGCGGGCTCTCGACCTGGTGCTTCGACGCCCACGGCACGGGCAAGGTGCTCTATACCCGCATCAACCAGCCCGACTTCTTCTGTAATGGTGCGGCCGTGGCGAGCTACGCCGGTGGCACGCTTCACCTGCAGAGCCAGCAGCTCCGTTGCAAAGACGGCAGCGCGCTGGCGCTGGGCGAGCTCGACTGCCGGCAAAATGGCGCCGAAGGCGCGCTATGCTCAGGCGGTGTGCCGACAGCGACGCTGACCGAACGCTGGTCGGTGCGCCTGTACCGGGTTCGCTAGCTCAGCGCACCGCCTCCAAGAGCGCCGCGCCGAACGCGGCACCGACGCCGAGTGCGCCGCCGACCAACGCCGCCAGGGCGGTAGTCAACAGCCGCCGGCGGCGGCGCTGCCGGCGGACGTCCCTCCGGTAGACCCTGCCTCGCATGCCCTGGGGCGCCGAAGCGACGTCGATCGAGTGGCCCATCGCCTCCGTGCCACGGCGCCAGCTGAGCGCCGCGCCGATGCACGCACCCAACAATCCCATTCCGAGAAGGATCACGGTTGCCATGAGGGTGAAAGCGCGCAGTCCGGTCAGTGACGCCTGAAATAGACCCACGGGTCGCGCATGAAGGCGAGCCGAGCC
This sequence comes from Reyranella sp., assembly GCA_051985755.1. Lineage (GTDB taxonomy): Bacteria > Pseudomonadota > Alphaproteobacteria > Reyranellales > Reyranellaceae > Reyranella. The sequence goes on from JBPYDO010000367.1 coordinate 4,714, forward strand.
GCAGTTTGTGTCGCAGGATCCCACAGCGGCCGGGCAGCGCGGCGCTGAAAGAGCATGTCGCGGCGTTGGTCGCTGGTGTTGGCCGAGGTGCCGTGAAACACGAAGCTGTGGGTGACGACAATGTCACCGGCGGCGAGCCGCGGCACCACCAGCTGCGCGCCGATCAGGAATTCCTTCTGGCAGTCGAGCTTCAGTTCTCCCCAGTGCACGTCAGCTTCCATCGGCTGGCGCCGGAAAGTTGCGGACAGCCTTTCGTGTGAACCCGGCAGGACGTGGAACCCGCCGGCCCTGTCCGACTCGACCGCCGTCAAGGCGACGCCGAACAGGATATTGAACACATCAAGCATCCGGTCCTTGCCGCCATCGACGTGGAAATGCCGGCCGACGCCGCCTTTGGTCGAGAAGCCAGGCATGGTGGATGCGAGCTGCACGAAATCGAGAGTGGGAGCGCTCTCGAGGATCTCCAATGCCAGCGGGTCCAGGGCGTTCGCGGCCAGCGCAAGAAACGCCGGATGGGTGCAATGCCGCACCTCACGCCACGACTCGTTCTTCGACCTTTCCCAGCCTTCGTCGGGATGGACGGCATTGAGATGCTCGGCGGCGTCCTTCGCGGCGCTGAGCACGCGCTCGTCGATCGCCCGGGAAACGACGGTGTAGCCCTGGCGGGTGAGCTCCTCCCAGTTCGAGTCGTTGAACATTTGGCCGACAACCTTTTACACCAAGGCACTGAGATCGGGCACGGGATTAGCACGGGGCCTGCACCGCTCGCGGAAGATTGACCGGCCAGGGCCCCCTTGCCGCCCCATTTTGGTGACCATTTGCTTCGGTGACCATTTGCGGCACGCGCATCCTTAGCCAGGGCTCCAGCGTCGACAACTCAGGATCATCACCCCGAAGGATCGAGTTGTGGTTTGTTCGTCCGAACGCGTCGCCATCCGCCGGGTCGTCCTGTTCGCCCTGCTCGCCCTCCTCGGCGTCGGTTGCGCATCAAAGCCGGAAACGCCGCCTGCTCTCACGCCTGCGCCTGCTCCCTCCTCCGTTGAGCCCATCCATCTCGAGATCCACGGCTTCAGCGAAGGCGACAAGGCGAAGATCGTGGAGGCCGCCCAGGACTGGAACGCCACAGGCCTCGCCCGCTTCGACCTGGCGCCCGGCGGCTGGACAGTCGTGCGCTCGGACGCCTGGCTGCCACAATACGCGGTGACCAACACGGCGGCGCGCGAGGTGGTGGTCTACCGGTCGGCCCCTTCCGACCTGCGGGGGATCATGCGGCACGAGCTCGGTCACGTCCTCGGGCTCGACCACGCCAGCTCGGGCCTGATGTCGCCCCGCTACGACCGCCAGGCGTACAGCCGCATCGATCCGTCGACGATCAGGACCCTGGCGCAGCTCGAGACCAGGCAGCCGATGCCCAACGCCGTCGCCACCGAGGGCGGCGAGCCTGCTGCCCTGCCGTGACCTTTTAGGGCGCGCGCATCTTGCACCCGGCGCGGGCGTATAGTTGGGCGATGCCCCACGTGCTGGAGCGCCGCTGGGCGCCGCTTGACCCTGGCCTGCCGGCGGACGCCGAAGCGCCGCACGCGCAACTGCCCACTGGTGTGACGCACGAGGGACTCGGCGCCCTCGATTTCGCCCTGGTGTGCCTCTTCCTGATTGGCATCTACACCAACTACACGATCCTCATCTCCGCCAAGCTGCCCTTCCCGTCGGCGCCGTCGGGCATCGCCGGCGTGCTCCTGCTGTGGCGCCGCCGCGAGCAGATCACGACCAAGGCCTTCGGATGCCTGATCGCCGTCCTGCTGCTCTATGTCGTCTCGGTTCTCTGCGCGAGCGACCTGGGCTACCTGGCGCGCCGGACCAACGGCCTGATCCAGCTGACCTACTCGCTGGTCATCGGCTACGCCCTGTTCCTCACGATGCAGATCGCGACGCCACGGCAGTTCGCCGGGCTCTTCCTGGGAGTCTCGCTGGTGATCCTGACCGGCTGCCTGCTCGAGGACTTCGCCGGGCTGCGGCCGATCAGCGATGCGGTGCGAAACGTGATCTACCACCACGGCGTCTATGAGAACGACCTGCGTGACATGCTGCTCTACCATCGGGTGCGGCCGAAATTCTTCGCCTCGGAGCCGTCGAGCGTGACGTTCTGCTTCACGCTCTTCACCTTCCTGTGGCTCACGGTCAGCCGCTGGCGCGGCAAGCTCGTGCTCTATTGCGCGCTGTTCGGGATCGGGCTGTTCGCCATGCCGGGACCGACGCTGCTCCTGATGATGGCGCTGATCCCGCCCTACGCCATCCTGCTCGCGAGCCGCAAGGGCGGCAAGCTGAGCTTCCTGCGCACTGCCCGCGGAGTCGTGCTGACCGCGCTCGCCCTGGTCGCCTTCGTCGTGCTGGCCAAGGCGATCTTCCCGACACGGCTGAAGGAGATCGCCGCCGGCAACGATCCGAGCTTCTTCTACCGGGTGCAGGGTCCGGCGCTGGCCGGGCTCGAGGTCGTGCACCACTATCCGATCGCCGGGGCAGGCGTCACCGGCGAGCCCTTCATCGAACGGGAAGTGGTCGACGTCTATGTCGGCTCACCCGGCTATTCGGAGCATTGGCAGGTCGTGAAGCCGGCCACGGAGCTGCTGATCAACTACTTCTGGCTGCATTGGATCTACCTCGGCCTGATCTGGGGCAGCATCATACTGGTGGCGCTGACGATCTGGCTGGTGAAGCTCGGGGTGCCGAGCCCTGCCTTTGTCTGGGTGGTGTGGGCGATCTTGGGCCAGTCCTCGGGCGCCTATGTCGGGCCAGGCTGCTGGGCCGTCTTCTTCCTGAGCGGTGCCGCGGCGCTGCTGCAGCAACGTGCGGCGCAGCGCGCCGAACAGGACGACGCGCCACGCCTGCCAACGGTGCCGTTGCTGGGGCGCAGACTGGCGAATATCGGGCGTCATCCCATGCCCCTGCTGGCGCCCCGCAGACCCGGCTGAGCGCCCAGGTCGCCCGCACCCGCCGCGCGCGGGGATTAAGTCAACGCAGGAAAGCCGGAAGGCCGCCAACCATCGCGGCCACGACCAGCAGCAGCGCCAATATCGCCAAAGCGAGCAGCACCCACTGGGAAGGTCGTAACATACGGTTGCGGACTCCCCGGAAGGACTATCAGGCCGCGACGCCACAAAGCTTTGCGCTTATACTACCGTGGAGGGTGCACAGCGAATTGAGTTGACTCTCCCGACCCCCAGAGCGGATTGCAGACGCGTGTTTCCCAGCCATCGATTAGACCACCCCAAAGTCGACAATTCGATTTACCTCGAGGGCTGGAGCTACGTGTGGGGCTCGCTGTTCGGCCCGTTCTACGTTCTCTATCACGGCTTCGGCTGGCGGGCGCTGGCCATGTTCGGCATCAGCCTCGCCATCGGCGCCGCCACCGCCGGCATCATCCTGGCGATCGCCATCGTGCAGGACGCACCGGAGGTTCTCATTCCGGTCGCGGTGGTGCTGCCGATCATCGCCCTCATCGTGCAAGGCGCGGTCGCAATCCAGATCGTGCTGCTGGGCTACTTCACGCGCGGCTGGCGCGAGGGCTACTAGAGCAGCGCGACCAGCCCTATTGCCCCTCACAGCTTTGCAGCGGGCGGCCGGCGGCGAACGCGGCGTTCAAGCACTCAGCCGTGGTGGCTGGGCGGCCGTGGGGCGTGATCGTGATCTCCATCGTCTGCTGCGTCCCCTTGGGATCGTCCGGTCCGTACCAGCGATGAGCCCGATCCATCGGAACGGGGTGCAGCGCCGGAACCGGCGCCGTCGCGGGAATGGGAAGATCGGCCCGCGCCGACGTCTTGGGGAGAATGTAGGCCGGAACCGGATCGGGCGTCGCCGGGGAATAGACAGTTCGATTGGCGAGGGGGCGTTGCGACGCCCGATTGGTCACCGCGAACGGCGCACAGCGTTGCCCCATGGCGCGATCGCGGTCGCAGACTTCGGCCTGCTCCATGTCCAGGCCCTGGGTGCCGCCGACAATGGCACGGCCGAATCCATCGGTCCCCAGTGCCCCCGGTGCAATGCCGCCTGGACCGGGTCCGGGCGAACTTTGTGCGCCCTCCGCGGTTGAGGTTCCCGAAGTACCCGAGCCGGAAGCGCCCGACGCGCTTGCAGCTGCGGCTCCGCCCGATGATCCACCGCCCACTGCACCGGCCGCAGCTGCAGCGGCACCAGCCGCGGCGCCAGCCGCTGCACCGGCAGCGCCGCCCGCTGCACCGGCGGCGCCACCTGCGGCGCCAGCCGCTGCACCGGCAGCACCGCCTGCTGCGCCAGCCGCTCCACCAGCCGCACCACCTGCTGCGCCAGCCGCACCACCTGCTGCGCCGGCCGCTCCACCCGCAGCGCCACCGGCTCCAGCGCCAGCGCCGGCACCACCAGCTCCGGCGCCACCGCCAGCTCCGCCGGCGCCACCAGCTCCGCCGGCGCCACCGCCGGCACATTCGAACGGGCGCTTATTGCCACGCAACAACGGGACACGGTCTGATGCTACCGACGATCGAACTACTTTTCTGGCGGCTAGTGATCCGTCGGATGCGGCGGCTTCGCGCGCGGAAAAGCAGAGAACAACCAGCGGCGCACACGCCGCAATGACGAAAGCCACCTTGGCAACCATTGGCTCGCTCCCGGATCAATAACGGGCCTTTAGTTAGTTAATGAAACGCGAGCCGAGTCGGTCTGTGTCCGAATTGGGTCAAACTCGTGACGCGCCACGAACGCTCGCCGACCATCGTGGTTGCTTCGCCACTAGATGCTCTCGACCCGCAACCGCGCGCGTCGGCCTCACGTTTTTGTACGCCTATGCACTATTCGGTCCCCGAGCGGGTGGGCTTCCAACGGAGATCCATCATGAGGCTGTTCGTTTGTCTGTCGCTCGCCGGTGTTCTGCTCGCCGGCTGCTCCTATCGCCACGAGACGGTGGTCGAGAAACCGGCGGCGACTCCTGCAACCGCCGTCGTGGTTACGGATCCGCTTCCGCCGCCGCCGACGACTGTTGTCGTTCCCAGCGACTAGCACCCTCGCCACAGGAGGATTGCCATGAAGACGCTGCTTTTTCTCACCATTGCCTGCGCAATTCTGGGCACGGCGGGCTGCGCCTACCATGAAACGGTGGTGGAGAAGCCCGTTCCCGCGACGGTGGCCGTCGTGCCGCCTCCGCCGCCACCCGCTGCCACCGTGGTCGTGCCCGACTGATAGCTCAGGCTCCTGCCATCGAGCCGAGCAATGACGACCAGCGCGGCGACACACCAGTCGCAGCACTCAGGAGAGAATTCCTGAACGGCAGCCAGGCATTCTGTGCCTGGCTGCCGTAGAGGCTGGCCTGGCCGCCATACAGGTTGCCCTGCAGGCGGTCGTTCCAGGCGTTCAGCTGGGCGTTGTTGCGGATGGTCTGGGCGTTGAACTCGCCGGTTCGCGCCGCATCTCCGATCAGGTCGACGTCGGAGCCGCTGTTGATGTCGCCGCCCTGGGCCGCCAGCAGGGCCCGTTGCGAACCGATCTGCTGCGCCGTTCTTTGCCGTTGTTGGTCCTCCTGGACCTGGCCCTGCTGCAGGGCGCGCTGCGCGTTCCATTCGGCGACCTGCTGGTTGTTGCGCGCCACCTGCGCCATGTAATTGGCTTGGTTGCTCTGGATCTGCGCCTGCTGCGCTTGACCGGCGAGGCCCATCGCCGTGGAGAGCCCGGTCGACAGCAATGTGGTGGCGATGGGAATCAGGGGTGCGGCAGCGCCCATGGTGGAACTCCTTTGTCAGCTCTCGAGGATGAACCGGCGGAACGGCGCGCCACATACCAGCACCGGCGGCTCGAGCGTGAAGCCCAGCCATGAAAGCCAGCGCTGGGCGCGGCCATAGTCGGCATGCACGAAGTTGACCAGCGGCAGCACACGCGCTCGCATGCGCGCCAACTGGAGGCGCGATTCGACGAGGAAGGTCTTGCGGTGCCGCTCGCAGGCCGGACCGGTCAGCAACCAGGGCACACCCGGACCGCCCAACAGGCTCCCGAGTCCCAGCCCGACGATCGCCGCGACTTCGCCATCGACCAGATAGGCTTCCGCCCACAGCGCCCGCTCGATGCTCTGGCGCAGCGCCTGCAGGGGCGTGAGGCCGAGCGCCGCCACTTCCAGCGCATCGCCCTCGCGCAGCACGAGGCAGCGCGCATGCTCGTGCGTGGCCGGCACCCGTGTAATCACGGGTGGTCTGCGTGGAGGCTTGCGCACTTCAATCGCCAACGTTCACCTCCGGGATGAGAGCGAGAATGGTGCACGGCAAGGGGTAGCTCTGCTGCACGAAGAGTCGGCCGTCGCGGTTCCACTCGCTGGAAATCGCGACCTGCCAATCGCCGTTGAAGGGGGCGAGCGCCGTGCCGAGCTGTTCCGACGTGCGCTGCTTGACCTCGGAGAGCGCCCCCTGGTTGAGGCCGACCTGGACGCCGCGCGCGTCCTTCACGCGCACTGTCACCCGGGCGATCTTCTTCATCTCACCCTGCATCGTACCGCCGCCGACGGCCTCGAGATCGAGCGTCTCCAACTGCGCCGAATAGGGCAAACCGATCGTGACCGTCGAATAGGCGCCGTCCAGCGCCACGCTGCCACCCTGCACGACCTGGCTCGGCACGACGGATCCATCGCCCACGATCGCGACGGTCTGGCCCTCGAGGTGGCCAAGACCCGACACCGAGGTGACGGGTGCGCCCTGATACTGCAACCCGCAATCGACGAACCAGTAATCGCCCGGCTGGTCGAAGATGCGGTCGACCAGGCGCTCTACGTAGCGCCGGGTCTGGCCGCCGATGGTGCGGTTGGCGATCAGGTACAGCGCGTCGGTCGTGCCTCCCGCGCCGTCGGATTCCGCAACGGAGCACACGCTCTCGACCAGCCCGTCGGTCACGTGGCGATGCCAGGCATAGACCTCGTGCTCGCGCATGTAGGTGAAGCCGAGCAGCAACCCGTCGGAGCGCACGCACCAGACGATGCGGAACGGCTCCTGGGCGAAGGCCCATTCCTGGATCTGGTACTGCGCCGTCGTGTCGTACAAGAGGTGCGAGGCGAGCACCGACATGTCCTGCGAGGTATAGAGGTCCTGCAGTGCGTCGTAGCGCAGTGCCTGCACGCGGCTGCCCTTCTCCTGCACGAACAGCAGCGAATTGTCGGTCTGGATGGGCGGCACGTGGCTGCAGCCGAAGGCGGTCTGCGGCAGGGTCATGCACTGGCCGGGAGTGAGCGCCGAGCTCGCCGGGCCGGGCCAGCAGCGCCACTCCGCTCCGGAGGTCATGACCAGCAACGATGCCATGGGAACGAGGTGGCGAATCTCGTCGACGTGACGGCTGACCAGGGCGCGGGTGATGGCGTCGGAATCCTTGGTCGGCGTCGACACCGTCATGTTGTTGAAAGCGCCGACCACGGAGAACCACAGGGTCTGCGGATTGTTCGTCGTGTCCGCGAAGGCCTGGCGTTGCAGGTAGTAGGTCGAGCAGGCGGGATAGTCGCCGGGATTGGCGAAGGGATTGCGCTGGCTGGGCGGCGTGTTGGTGACGTCGGCCGTGATCGTGGCGTCGGTGAAGCCGGTGCCGCCGTCGTTGGCCGAGCCGATGAAGCCATAGACCCCCTGGCGGAACTTGTAGACGTTGTAGGAGCCCGCCGCAGCGACGTCGGTCCAGGTGAGGGTCGAAGTCTCGTCGGCGACGCCAAGCGCCGCCGACGGCAGGCTCTCCTCACCCGACGTCGCATTGACCGCAGTGACGACGTAGGAGACCGCGCCCGCCGCGTGGTTGCTTGAGAGCCCGGTCGGCGCGGGCATGCCCGGGGCGAAGGCCAGGGTCGTGAACGACCAGTTGGCATGGCCGGTGCGGGTGAGCTTCTGCGGCGGGTAGGACGGATGGGTGAGCGTCATGGTGTCGGCCGACTGCACGTACTTCAAGGTCGGCAGATCGGCGGCGGCATAGGGCGTGGCAAGCGTGTAGATGTTGCCCGATCCATCCAGCACGAAGCCGCCGTTCATGACGACCTGCATGGTGCGGTCGCCGAACACCAGGGCGTAGCTCTGGCCGGCCGGCAGGGTGCGGAACTGGAAAGGGATCAGGCGATGGCGCAAGCTGCTGTTGTCGACCGCACCGACGAAGCGCGTGCCCGGCCGGTTGGAGGCGCCGCCGTGCGGATGCACGAAAAAGTTCACCATTGTCCGCGCGCCGACATGGAACTTGGCGAGATCGACGCGGCCGTACAGGAACGGACTGAGTTCGCCCGCGGCGAAGCTCGGCTGAATGACCGGAAGAGTGGGCATGCCGGCCAAGATACGCGCCCAAGCCGGTTCGACCCTATTATGGTCGTTTGTGCAACCGGCCTCGACAAATCAACATCTTAGCAATGCGCACCGCTCTCCTGCCCGCTCTCCTCCTTATGCTCGCGATGCCGGCCGAGGCCCAGACGGTGCCGGTGACGATCGTCGACGGCCACACCATCATCCTGCGCGAACGGACCTATGTCCTGTGGGGCATCGAAGCGCCCGACAAGCGCCAGACCTGTGAGGACGGCTGGCCTGCCGGCCAGGAGGCGATCCGGGCGCTCGCGCAGCTGATCAAGGGTCATGTCATCGAGTGCCAGGCCCGTGAGAAGGACCGCTTCGGCGACACCGTCGCACTCTGCCTGGCCGACGGCACCGACCTCGGCGCCATGATGATCCGTGCCGGAATGGCGTGGGCCTTCGGCGGGGAAAGCAAGGAGTACGCCCTCCTCGAGAAGGACGCGCGCGAGGAGCGTCGCGGGCTGCACGATCACGTTTGCGAATTGCCGCGCAGCTGGCGGGCGCGACATTGACGCTCATAGGCGTCGCCTGATTGTTGACCCAAAGCGGACACGAGCGCGTTCCAGCGCGGCGCCTGCTTTTGCTTCAGCCCCCATTCAGGTCTGCTCCAAGGATTTGCTACCCGATTTGCGCTAGTCTGGACCCGCGTCGGCGGCTTGGGAGCGCTCATGTTCGATATGCGGCGACGGGACTTCGTTACGCTGCTTGGCGGCGTGGCGACGTGGCCGCTCGCAGCGCGCGCGCAGCAGCCGGAGAAGGTGCGGCTGATCGGCGTGCTGATGGGCTTTGAGGCTGACTGGTCCACGCGGTCGCTGGTCCAAGAGTTTCGAGCGGCGCTTGTTGCACTGGGCTGGAAGGAAGGGAGCAACCTGCGGATCGAGGTTCGCTGGGGCGCGAGTGATGTCGAGAAGATCAAGGCGTTCGCTAAAGAATTGATCGAGATGCGACCGGACGCGATTCTCGGTCAGACCACTCCCGCCGCAGTCGCGCTCGCGCACGAGACAAAGACTATTCCTATTGTATTCGTAACCGTATCTGATCCGATCGGCAGCGGTCTTGCCGTCAGCCTTACGCGGCCCGGCGGCAATATCACGGGCTTCACCTTTGTGGAACCCGAAATGGGAGGCAAATGGGTGCAGCTGCTGAAGGAGATAGCGCCGCGTACCACGCACAGCGCCCTCCTATTCAACCCGGCCACATCCCCACCACTCAAGTTCTACTTGCCTTCGATTGAATCCGCCGCTTCTTCCCTTGGCTTCCAGGTGAATGTCGCGCCGGTTCACGCAAAGGATGAGATCGAAGGTATTATTGCGGCTCAAGCGGGCGACTCGGGAGGGAGCATTATCGTGATGCCGGACGCTTTCAACGCGACCAATCGAAACGCAATCATTGCCTCGGCGTCCCGCTATGCTGTGCCGGCGATCTACGGCAACAATTTTACCAATTCTGGCGGCTTGATTTTCTATGGTGCCGACTTCGCCGAGACGTTCCGACTGGGTGCAGGTTATATCAATCGGATTCTCCAAGGCACGAAGCCTGCAGAGTTGCCGATCCAACTGCCGACGAAGTTTGAGCTGGCGATCAACACTAAGACCGCCAAGACCCTTGGGCTTACTGTGCCAGAGTCGCTCCTCCGCGCTGCCGACGAGGTGATCGAGTGAAATGATCCCGAGCGAACGCGCGCTGCTCTAGCACCCCGCGCAAGGCTTGGTCGCCAGCATTTCAAGGTAGCCGGCGATGGTGGCGACGATGATCAGCGCTCCCAGGAGCATGAGAGCGGCGATTACGAGATGACGCATCGCGCGCTCCCGGCGCGTGCTCGTCCAGCCTCCGACATCACTGCATCGCCCCCAAGAGACTGCGGCGGCGAAGATCCCAACTCCGCCGCAGCCCACACAACTCGTACAGGCCTGGAACCCCAACCGCGCCCGTACGAACCCACCCTAGGCCGCTTACGTATGCGGCCTGTGTCAAAGATCGAAGAAATTCGTATCAAGCGTTGATTTGGGCCCAGCGCTCAGAGGGAGGGCCTGCACTTCAGGAAGAGCTCGCGCGCGGTTGCGACCAGAACGGCATCGTCGAGCGGCTTGGCAAGAACCGGGACCTTCCTGAGCTCCGTGGGCAAGGCCGGCTCGGAGAGGCCGGTCAGGAACACGAACGGGATGCCACGCTCCCTAAGTTGCAATGCAATCGGGAAGCACCTGCCGCCTTCGATTTCGATGTCGAGAATGGCGCCATCGAGGCTGGACCACTCGGCCAGGTGCAAACCCTGCGCGAGATTGGCGACCGGACCGGTCACCGTGCACCCGCTGTCCTCCAGGTTGTTGGCCAGGGCTTCGGCAAAGAGCGCGTCGTCCTCGACGACCAGGACGCGCTTGCCCTTGAGCCACTGGAAGCCGCTATTCTCAGCCATTCTCTCTCGCATGCATGGCCCCTTTATTCGTCAGACGGCTTGGGAGAGCGTACGAGCGCCCGGCCGCGGGAATCAGACTCGTGCAGAGGAGCCGAAAGAACGGTGATCGCCACGCGGTACATGATGAACAGCATCGTTGGCCACACCACGACGCACAGCACCGCGTAGAAGACCCAACCAAGCGTTCCACCCACGCCAAGCTCCTTGGGCAAGAGACTCGTGCTTTTGCAAAGTGAACGTCACCATTTAACACTTTGTTGCCGCACGTCGTCGGCACTTTGTTTTCATCATGGAGCTAATTCGGTTTGACCTGGATGAACTCGGTGGATTTTTCCGAATTACTGAAGTGTTTTTTTGTCACACGATTCCCTCAGGGAAACGCGAACTGCGGCACGGTCGGACAGATCTGCCCGAGCTCGGCGAGCGCATCGTCGTAGCCACGCGCCGCCAGCGCCTCGGGCAGGTAAGCGCGGTTGAGAGTGCTCGACTCGCCCGCCATCTCGGCCCCCGCCTGCCGCAGCATTCCCTGCCACATCTCGGTGAGCGTCTTGACGCGCTCCTCCTTGCCGGTGAGCTCGAAGCAGATGCGCATGGCGAGCCCGTAGCTCACAGTGTCGACGAAGCCCTGGTCCCAGCGCAGCGGATCGGTGACCTGCGCGGTGTAGATCGCCGACACGGGCGAGGCATTGGTCAGGATCACGTTGATGAAAGCGCCGGTCGCATCCTTGTCGGCGGCCAGCTCGCAGAAGGTCTCAGGCCAGCGCAGCAGCGGCACGTCGTTCAAGCGGCGCAGCCGCAGGCAATCGACGGGCGCGGCGTACTTGTAGGCCCAGCGTGCCGGCGGGTTGCCGAGATCGGCGAGCCCGGAGGTGACGCGGGCAAAGTTCCAGTCGTAGGCGCGCAGCGTGGCATCGCGCACCATCGCGAAGTGGTTCAGGCAGGCATTGGCCTCGGGCGAGCCCTCGTCGATCGAACTGATCTTCGATCGGGTACCGCAATGGCTGATCGCGGCATTGCAGATGTCGGTGACGGTCGTCATGCGTCGTCAGCGGCGCATGGCCAGGCGGGCGGCAGCGCTTTGCAAAGCAAAGCGCGAGAGCCCGCACCGTTCAGAAAAGGTCAAGGTGCTCATGGCGCGCACTTTACGCGCGCTGGCCGCCGCCCCCTATTATGGTCGTTTGTGCGACTAGTCCTTGCGAATCAACTTCTTAGACAGGCGCCACGGCGTCGAGCCAGGCCCTCGCCTCGGTCATGTTAGCGAAGATCGACAATGGTCGATTGCCGTTCGCCGCCAGGGCCCGGAACAGGCTGGCATGATCGAGCGACTTGTCGTCGCCCGCGATCACCGCCATCGGCCCAAGCTTGCTCATCTGCGAGTAGGCCTTGATGCGGCCGGCGTAGGTCAGCAACTCGCCTTCAGTCAAGTGCGAGTGGCCGAGCCGGGCGTCGATCATCTTGCGGAAGGAAAGCGCGCCATTGGCGAACACGTCCTCGAGGTAGCGTTCGACTTCGACGAAGGTGATGGTTCCCTCGATCGCGGCAAACACCAGCTTTTCGGACGGCGTTATGGTCCAGGTCAGCGGCACGGCGCCTGCTGTCTGGCAGCAAACGACTCGCTTGGGAAGCAGGACAAATTGCAGTGCTGGAAAGCGCCTCGCGCCCCGAAGCGAGCAACATCCCCGACAAAATTGTTTCGTTTGTTTCCAATACTGCCGGAATCGCACATTCCGATACGCAGGGATACGACGAATACAACTCAGGGCGATGCCACCCTCGGCGCCTCGGCTATCGTCCGAGCGTGGACGGCACCCAGGCCGGCCACACGTTAGACGACCCACAGAAAACGAATTTCAACCCAGGAGATATCCGATGCTGTCCATTTTCCGTCATCTGATGAAGAACGATCACGGCGCAACCGCCATCGAATACACGCTGATCGCCTCGCTGATTTCCGTCGCCGCCATCGTCGCGATGAAGACGGTCGGCGGAAAGGTCAGCAACGTGCTGAGCAACGTCGCCAACGCGATGACCTGATCGACGTCGCTCCGCCGACCAGCGACCGCGCCGTCCAGCCTGTTACCCCTTTTCAGGAAGTCGGCGTCGTAAGCGCGGCATGAAGAGTGAAAGGCCGCCCGGGAACCTTCCCGGGCGGCCTTCTTGTTGGCGAAACGCCGCAATGAGCCGCGTCCCTCCAAAATGGCAACGGATGCATTTGCACCAACGGTCCGCCCGACTAAGCTGGGGTCGTGCCGGCGACGCTCGATCCCACGACCCTGCTGAATGCGATCCTGGAAGGACTGGGGCAGCCTTTCTACGCGGTCGACAGCGACTGGCGCATCACGCACTACAACAGCCACGCCGCCCGGCATTTCGGCCGTCCCGTCACGGAGATGGTCGGCGTGCGCATCTGGGACGTGTTCAGTGACGACATCGAAAGCGAGCGCGGACGCCTCTTGTTCGGGGCGATGGCACGACACGAGAGCCGCAGCGGCCAGATACTTTCCCGCACGGGGCGCGCCATTTCCTATTCGATTTTTCCGTTGGGCAATGGGCTCGGCATCCTGTTCCGCGACGTCACCGGTGTCCGCCAGGCCGAAGCCGAGCGCGAAAAGGCGGAGGAGGCCCTGCGCAAGCGCACGACCCAACTCGAGGCCGTCCTGGAGACCATCCCGACCGCGGTGTGGTTCACCAATGATCCCACGGCCCGCGCCTCGGTGTGCAACCGTCGCGCCTTGGAGTTGCTGCGCCAGCCGCACCAGCCCGGGACCGCGCTCAATCCCCCGCCGCGCATCGGTTACACCTTCTGTCGTCATGGCGTGGAGATCCCCGACGAACTGCTGCCGCTGCAGCGCGCGGCGCGTGGCGAGGAAACCAAGGGCGAACTGATCGAGCTCAGGTTCGACAACGGCGAGGTCCGCACCCTGCTGGTGCGCGCCGCGACCCTGCGCGGCAAGAATGGCGAGCCGCAGGGCGCGGTCGGCGCCGCGGCCGATGTCACCGAGCGCCAGGAGTACGAGGAGCATCTGCGGCTGCTGCTGCACGAGTTCGGGCACCGCATGCGGAACATGCTGGCGACCGTCCAATCGCTCGCCGCTGCGACTCTTCAAGGCAAGAAGGATCTTGCCCAGGAGCGGCAGGACCTCGAGGGCAGGCTGCTGGCGCTCCTACGAGCGCATGAATCGCTGACTGAGGAGCGCTGGGAAGGCGCATCGCTGAAGGACGTCATCGAAAAGGCGACGGCGCCGCACCGCAGTGCCGCACAACAGGGCTTCGCCCTGCATGGCCCCGACCTGAAGGTGCCGCCGAAATTCGCCTTGGCGATGTCGCTCGGCCTGCACGAGCTTTGCACGAACGCCCTGAAGTACGGCGCGCTCTCCTCTCCCTCCGGTCGGGTCGAGATCGAATGGAGCGTCAAGCCGGCGGTAGCGGGCCGGCACCTGACGCTGCAATGGCGCGAGCGCGACGGGCCTGCGGTGCGGCCGCCGGAACGGCGCGGGTTCGGAACTCGGCTGATCGAGCAAAGCCTCGCGCACGAACTGGGCGGCGAAGTGGCGCTGGCCTTCGATCCGGCAGGCGTCACCTGCCGGCTTTCAACGACGATCAACGAATTGCAGTAGCGGTTGGCCCGCGCCCGAGCCCTACGGATGCAAGGGCGTGCGGTCGGGCGCGCGCGGCAATCTCAGGGCCTGGGGCTGCTGCGCTGTGCTGACGATCCAGCGCGTGCGCGGAAAGCGCTGCTTGGCCGTGAGGAAGAAGTTGATGCCGCAGCCGTCGGCGAGACCCACTCGGCTGACGATGGCGTGTGGTCCTCTGCTGCGCCAGGCGGGTGCCGAAAGCGCTTCGGTCGCTTCGGCGATCGAGCGGCACTCCTTCACCCTGTCACCGCAGCGCGACAGATACTCGCTCGTCGCGTGGCGCCTTGCATCGTCGGATTCGATCAGCAGAACGTCGAGGCGCGGCGCCGGGCCCTTGTATCCGCGACGGCTGGGCATGCCGCGGACCTTCTCGAGCCAGTCGCTGAGCCAAACGACGCTACGATCGTGCGGCAGGGGCACCCAGTTGGCGGCGGGAAAGCGCTCGGCAAGCTCCTCGTGGAAAGCCTCTCCACCCTTGGCCAGCAGGGCTTCCGAGACGATGACGGCGTCGGGCTCGTCCTCCTTGCTCTGGACGAATTGCAGGATCTCACGTGCCTCGCGAATCGAGCTGCTGATGGTCACGCGATGGCGGCACTTCGACAGGTGGTCCGCAACCGCCACACGACGCCGCGCGTCGCCTTCAATTAATAGAACATCCATGCTTTCTCGCCCCCCGGGAGAAAAATACGATGTCAACTATGGCACCGGGCCCAGGCCGAAGGCCGTCGCCCTCGCCGGAAAACAATCGCACTCCGTGAGAAGGCGGAGGACTCGCAATAGGTCCAATCCGGATGCTTTCCGACAACGTTAGATTCGGAAGTATGTTCGACGACGTCGCGCGACGGCACGGAGCGTTCGGCGACTTTCGCACAACGGCCAAAACGTCGGTGTGGTCGGCGCCTTGAGTGACCCGGGCCCGAGCCTCGAGTGACATTCAGACACCAGCTGCGCTAACCGGCAGTGAGGTAAGGAGACTTTGCCCGGAAAATGGAAACAGGACCGACGGGCCCTTGGGGTTCCAGGTGTAGGCCGCGGTCCTGTTTCGGACCTTCAGGTGGGTGTGGGTCTTCCGAATTGGGGATTGGGAAGGAACTGAAGGTCAGCAAGCACCTTAAGATGACCCCGGTTTGAGTCACGGCCTATTGGCTCCAAATTGAAAGTGTCTTGTTTCATGCGAAACGAAGATACTGCCGGCATCAACGGAAGCCCGTTCTTTCGCTGAGGCAGGCCGGTACGGGAGGGAGATCGAGATCATGAAAATCGGTGCAGTAATGTTCTTTACCGTGGATTCCATGCGTCCCGCGCCGCTTGCCCGCGCGCTGGAGGAACGCGGCTTCGAATCGCTCTGGGTGCCGGAACACACGCATATCCCTTCGTCGCGCAAGTCGCCCTATCCGTCGGGCGGCGCGTTGATCCGGCCCTACTACGACATCATGGATCCCTTCCTGGCGCTGAACGCTGCGGCGACGGCGACGACCAGGCTCAATGTCGGCACCGGCATCGCACTCGTGATC
>JBPYDO010000368.1:0-6895 GCA_051985755.1 Reyranella sp.
CCATTGTCGACGCTGACGGCTCGCGGGAACTTGAAGGTGACCTGGGTCGCGGCGTCGGTGGCCTCGAGCTGTTCGGCTGCCTGGGCGACGGAAGTCGGCTCCTCCGCCCGGTCGCGTCCCCCCATCACGCGCCCCATGGGCGCGGGTACCGACGCGGGCGGCGGTGGCGGGGCGGCCTTGGCCGCTGCGACCTCGGTCTGGACACCGCCGCGGTCGATGCTGGGGATCAGCCGGCCAGCGACTTCGATCGGCACTTCCGGCCGAGTCACGTAGTAGGCCTCGTAAAGCGCCTGGTGGAAGGCCACCGGCCGGCCCGCCACCAGGGTGAGCTCGACGTCCTTCCAGTCCTGGCCGCTGAGATTCTCGATGGTCGCCCAGCCCTGCAGCGCCGCCTTGGGCGAGGCAAGGTCGCCCGGCAAGGTCATGCGGTACGACGCCTTCCAGACGGGCACAGAGACGATGTAGGCGACGCGCACCAGGCGCTTGCCCTGGCCGCGGGTCGCGAGATCGAGGGTACGCGCCTCCTGGGCGCGGTTCGCTTGGATGGCGCTGAGCGCCTTGGCCACCTTGTCGCGCAAGGCGGGGTCGGCGAACTGCAGGTTCTCCGCCTCCTCGAGCACGAACTGCTGCAGGCCTTGCTCCGTCATCACCGTGACGCGCGTGCGCGTTGTTATGATCTTGCCGTCGCTCGCCGTGCTGGTCTCGGGTTGCACGGAGACGATGCGGCCCGACAGGGCGCGCCCGCCGCCGACCGTGATCTCGGCGCCCTTGAGCGTGGCGAGCAGCGCCGCCGGCGTCTGCAGCGAATTTTGGTCGAACGGCAGATCGCGGAAGGCCTGCGCCAGCGGCTCGCGCCCCGGCAGGTTGAGGCCGCCCACCCCGCCCTTGTCGTCGTACACGACGAGGCTCTTCAGCACGTCGTCGACCTGGTCGAGCGGCACGGTAAGCTTCAGCGTGGTATCGCCGTCGACCCTGGCTTCGTATTCGAAATAGCCGAGGCCGGCCGACGACAGCATCACGCGCTTGAGCGTGAGCTCCTGGGCAAAAGCGAGGGTTGGGAGGGCGAACAGGCCCAGCAAGGCCAGGAAAATCAGGCGTCGCATGACATCTCCCCCACTCGTCGATGCCTCGTACGGTGCCGACGGACTGTGACACAACGGCGGCGGCGCCGGGGAAACATAAAGGGAAAGATTACGAGAGCGCCTCTTCGATCGCCTCGAAGGGCAGCAGGACGCATTCGTGCCGCGACTTGTGCTGGGCGACAGGCGCGAAGGCGGCGAACGGCTCGCCGGCTGGCCCCTGCTCGCGTCCGATGGCGCGTTCGGCGTCGTGGCGCACCTCGGCGATCTCTTTGGCGTCGCGGCCGACGGCGACCGAGGCGAGCGCCGCGGCCGAGGCCTGGCAGAGCAGGCAGCCGCGCACCTGGTGGGCGATCTCGACGATCTTGCCCTTAGCGTCCAGCCTGAGCTCGATCGTCACGCGGTCGCCGCAGAGCGGGTTGTCCTTGCGCGCCGACTTGGTCGGGGCCGCGAGCTTGCCGGCGCCCACCTTGGCCTTGGCCAGGGCGACGATCTGCTCCTGATAGAGTTGGTCGTTCATCTGAGCGTCTTGGCCGCGTGCCTCACCCCCGTCAGCAACGCGTCGATGTCGGAATTGTCGTTATAGGGCGCGATCGACACGCGTGTCGTGCCGTCGAGATCGAAGCGGTCCATCAGCGGCTGGGCGCAGTGATGGCCAGCGCGCACCGCGACACCGTAGGAATCGAGGGTCTGCGCCACGTCGTGCGGATGCACGCCGTCGAGCTGGAACGACAAGACCGGGTAGCGGTTCTGCAAGCTGGCCGGCCCGAAGAGCTGCGCGCCGTCGATCTTCTGCAAGCCATCCATCACGCGCTCGACCAGGGCCATCTCGTGCGCGTGCGCCGCCGTCCAGTCGAGCGCCCGCATCCAGTTGCAGGCGGCGCCCAGGCCGATCGCCGGCCCGATCGGCGGCGTGCCGGCCTCGAAGCGGCGCGGCGGCGGCGCCCAGGTGGTCACATCGAAGGTGACGCGGCCGATCATCGAGCCGCCGCCATGGAAGGGCGGCATGGCTTCCAGGAGCTCAGGTCTCGCCCACAGTACGCCGACGCCGTTGGGGCCGTACGCCTTGTGGCCGGCGAAAGCGTAGAAATCGATGCCCAGGGAAGGCAGGTCGAGCGGCCCGTGCGGCGCGCGCTGGGCGCCGTCCAGCATCACCTTCGCGCCCACCATCTTGGCGGCGTCAACCACCATCTTTACATCGACAAGGGCGCCCGTGACGTTGGAGACATGGGCGAGCGAGATCAGTTTGGTACGTTTGCCGATCAGTCCCGGCAATTTCGTGAGGTCGATGCGGCCGTCCAGCGTCACCGGGATCATGTCGATCTCGACGCCGGATCGCGACCGCAGGAGCTGCCAGGGCACGATGTTGGAATGGTGCTCGAGCTCCGACAGCAGGATGCGGTCGCCGGGCTTCAGCAGCGAGCCATAGGAATAGGCGACCAGGTTGAGCGAGGCCGTGCAACCGCCGGTGAACACGATTTCCATCGGCTGCACGCCCAGGAACGCCGCGACGTCGGCGCGGGCCGTCTCATAGGCCTCGGTGGCGCGCTCGGCCAGGCGATGGACGCCGCGCAGCACATTGGCGCGCTCCGTGGTCTCGTACTTGCGCACCGCCTCGAGCACCGCAACCGGCGTCTGGGCCGAGGCGCCGTTGTCCAGGTAGTGGACCGGCTGGCCGCCGATGGTCTCGAACAGGATCGGGAATTGCCGGCGGATCGCGGCGACGTCGAAGCTCATGCCTTGCTCTTCGCGCGCCAGGCGGCGAGCGCCTCGGGCGTGTCGATGTCGGTCACCGCGCCCTCGCCCGCCATCTCGACCTCGCAGACGAGGTCGGCATGCTCGCCGATCAGGTGCTTGGCGCCGCTGTCGCCCGCAAGCTTGTCCATCTCGGCAAAGAAGCGGCGATCCCACAGCACCGGATTGCCGCGCTTGCCGCCGACGGTGGGCACGCAGATCGAGCGTCCCTCGACCGGACTGAAGGCCGCCATCAGGCGGTCGAGCAGCGCCGCATTGACGCCCGGCATGTCGCCCAGCTGCACGATCGCGGCGTCGATCTCCTTGCCCAGCGTGGCGATGCCGGCGCGCACCGAGGTGCTGAGCCCCTCGGCGAAATCAGGATTCTGGACGAAGCGCAGCCGTGACTTCGGCGGCGCGGCTTTTTCGACGGCAGCCTTCACCTCGTCCGCCATATGACCCAGCACGACCACGACTTCGACCGCCTGCGAGGCGTGCGCCGCCTTGACGGCATGCACGACCAGCGGCTGCCCATCGGTCTCGGCCAAGAGCTTGTTCGGCCCACCCATGCGCGTCGAGCGGCCGGCGGCGAGCAACAGGACGGCGACCCGCGCCGCCTGTTGCAGGCCCGATTCTTCGCTTTCGTCGTCGCGCGGTTGCGGCCGGCTGGAAATCTCGGCCAGCAGACCGCCCGCGCCCATGCGCACGATCTCGGCGCGGCCGGCCGGCAATCCCGCGGCAAGGCGCTCGAGAACCATGTCGAAGCCGTTGTACTTGGGCGACTTGGCGCAGCCCGGCAGGCCGAGCACCGGCTTGCCGTCGAGCACGCCGGTCAGCAGCAGGTTGCCGGGATCGACCGGCATGCCGAAATGCGTGACCTTGCCGCCCGCCTGCTCGATGCCGGCCGGCACCACATCGTGCCGGTCGACGATGGCCGAGGCGCCGGCGACCAGGAAGATGTCGCAGCCTTCGGAGCGCAGCTCCTTGAGCGCACCGGCGATCGCCTGGGCGTCGTGTGCGACACGGCGTTCGCCGACCAGCGTGCTGCCGAGCGAAGTGAGCCGCTTGCCCGTCGTGCCGACCGCCTTGTCGAGCACCTTGTCGCGCGTGCCGGGCAGCTTGGTCTGCACCAGCCCGGCGCGCATCGGCTTGAACGGAGTGACCGAGACCAGCGGCTGGTTGGCCGAGTGCGCCAGCTCGATGGCACGGCGCACGGCAGCGCGCGGCGCGGCATAGGGAATGATCTTGACCGTCGCCACCATCTGGCGCGGCGAGACGCGGGCAAACGGCGGCAAGGTGGCGACCGTCACGGCTTCGTCTAGCTCGTTCAGCGCATCGATGCGCTCATGGTCGATCACCGCCAGGCCGGCCGCGCGCGCGAAATGGTTGCAGCGTCCGGTGAACGGCGCCGTCACCTCGATGCCCTCGCCGGCCAGCGCCTTGGCAAGCGTCGCCGCCGCCTCGTCCTCGTGCATGTCGTCCTTGTCGAGGCGCGCCGCGATCACGCTCGCAGCGCCGGCCGCCTTCAGCCGCGCCACGTCGTCGGCCGACAGCACGCGGCCCTTGGCGAAGTTGATGCCGTTGGCGCGCCAGCTATGCGCCAGGATGGTGCCTGTCGCCTCGTCGATGGGTGTATCGCCGAACTTCACGCTGCTGCGACCTTGGGTGCTGTCAACGCCTCGAGCCGCCGCGCCCGCACCTCGACGATCTGGCCCAGGATCGAGATCGCGATCTCGGCCGGCGACCTGGCGCCGATGTTGAGCCCGACCGGCCCATGGATGCGCGCGAACTGCTCGTCGGTGATGCCGACTTCTGCGAGCCGCTCCTTGCGTTTGGCATGGGTCCGCTTGCTGCCCAGCGACCCGATATAGAAGACATCCGACTTGAGCGCCGCCTCGAGCGCCGGATCATCCAGCTTGGGATCGTGCGTCAAGGTCACGACGGCGGTCGAGCCGTCGAGGCCCATCGCCTGGAAGGCTTCGTCGGCCCAGTCCTTGATCACTTTCACGCCGGGGAAGCGCGCGGTGGTGGCCCAGGCGCCGCGCGGGTCGACGACGGTGACGTCGAAATCGAGCATGGTCGCCATCGGCGCCAGGCTCTGCGCGATGTGTACGGCGCCCACGATGATCAGCCGCTGCGGCGGCACGTAGACATTGAGGAAGATCTTCTGGCTGCCGACCTCCACGGTCTCGCTGCGACCGATGCCCATGGCGCGCCGCGCCGCCGCGACGATCGCCTGGTCGGAGGCGAGCGCGCCGTCGACCGAGTCGACGTAGACCAGCGCTTCGGCGGCATCGCTGAGACGGGTGGCGAGCGTCACTGCCCGCCGCTTGGCGCGCGCTTCCTGGAGGGCTGCGAGTGTCCTGGCCTGCATGGGATCAGTTCACCTTCTCGACGAACACCTGGACCTTGCCGCCGCAGGCGAGACCGACGTCCCATGCCTGCTCGTCGGTGACGCCGAAATCGAGCAGTCGCGGCTTGCCGTCCTTGATCGCCTCCAGCGCTTCCTTGACGACGGCGCCCTCGATGCAGCCGCCGGAGACCGAGCCCACCATGGCGCCGCTGTCGTCGACGCCGAGCTGGCTGCCGACCGGGCGCGGCGAGGAACCCCAGGTGACGATGACGGTGGCGAGCGCGACGCCCTTGCCCTGCTCTTTCCACTTGCCGACTTGATCCAGGACTTCCAACGCGTCGCTCATGGTCTACTCCTTGCGCAGTTCGCTCTGCCAATCCGTCAGCCGCCGATCGGCGGCATGTGTCTTCACGTCGAGAGCGGCGACCAGCCCGGCCAGGCTTTCGAGGTTATGCACCGGTCGAAACTCGTCGACATGCGGCAGCATCGCCTTGTTGCCCTGGGATTTGGGTTCGTAGCCCCCGTATCTCAAGAGCGGGTTCAGCCAGATCAGGCGGCTACAGGACTTGTGCAGGCGCTCCATCTCGTCGGCGAGGCCGGCCGCGCCCTCGCGATCCAGCCCGTCGCTAATCATCAAAACGACGGCGCCCTGCCCCAGCACCCGGCGCGACCATCTGTTGTTGAAGTCGTGCAGAGTCTGGCCGATGCGTGTGCCGCCGGACCAATCTTCGACCTGCGCCGAGGCTTTCGCAAGCGCTATATCCACGTCCCTATAACGCAGGGCCCGCGTCACGTTCGACATGCGGGTGCCGAAGGTGAAGCAATAGACCCTGTCGCGATCGTTGGTAATGGCGTGCATGAAATGCAGGAACATGCGCGTGTAGCGCGCCATCGAGCCGGAGATGTCGCACAGGATCACCAGCGGCGGCGGCCGGCGCCGCGGCTCGCGCTTGCGCAATTCGATCAGCCCTTCCGGCCGCAGCGCGCGGCGCAGCGAGGCGCGGAAGTCGACGCGCGGCCCGCGCTGCGCCGCCTGGAAGCGGCGCATGCGGCGCTCGGGCACCGGCAGGCGAAGCCTGGCGATCGCCTTCAGCGCCGCGTCGATCTCCGACTGCGTCATCTGCTCAAAGTCCTTGTGCTGCAGGATCTCGCGGTCGGACACGGTGAAGGCCGCCTCGACCTCGACCTCCGGCGGCTCGTCGTCGCCGCGGGGTGCCTCGCCGCGGCCCGGCTGCAGGGCGTCCTGCAGGCGACGGCTGAGCTGCTTGCTGTCCTCCGGCACCGCCGGCACGCCGACCTGCGGCAGCAGCATCTCCATCATCTTTTCGAGAAGCCGCGGGTTGCGCCAATAGACGTGAAACGCCTGGTCGAAGATCTCGCGCTGATCGCGCCGGTTCACGAACACCGAGTGCAGGGTCCAGTAGAAGTCGTCGCGCTTGCGCAAGCCCGCCGCCTCCACCGCCTCGACGGCGCGCAGCACCTGCCCCGGCCCGACGCGCAAGCCCGCGGCGCGCAGCGTGCGAGCGAAGTGCACGATGTTGTTGGCGAGTTTGCCGCGCGGCGTGTCGTGCTCACCCGCCGGATCGGTGAGCGCGTCCAGCACGACGCCTCACCCCAGCGGCTGGGCGGCGGTGTCGGACTTCACCTGGCGCAGGATCTCGGCCGCTTCCGAGCCCTGCAGGCGCTGGATGTCGTCCTGGTATTTCAAGAGCACGCCCAGGGTGTCGTT
>JBPYDO010000369.1:0-6587 GCA_051985755.1 Reyranella sp.
GATGCCCCGATCGGCGCGCCGATATTGCTGCTCGCCGAACTGGGCGCATTGCTGGGCGGGCGACGTCTGCCCGGCAGCCGGCCAGGCTGCCGAAACCGCAATCGCGATGACCGGGATGAGGAGCCGCATGCGGCTCCTAGGATAGCCAGCGCTTGCGCCGCTTGTAATGCTTGGTGTCGTGGTAGGACTTGCGCGTCCCGCCTTCGTTGAGGCCGAGGTAGAATTCCTTGATGTCGGAATTGGCGCTGAGCTTGTCCGCCGGCCCCTCGAGCACGATGCGGCCATTCTCCATGACGTAGCCGTGATCGGCGATGGCGAGCGCCATGGTGGCGTTCTGCTCGACCAGCAGCACCGACAGCTTTTCCTGCTTCACCAGCCGCCCGACGATGCCGAAGATCTCCTCGACCAACATGGGCGCCAGCCCGAGCGACGGCTCGTCCAGCAGCACGACCTTGGGCTGGCTCATCAGCGCACGGCCGATCGCCAGCATCTGCTGCTCGCCGCCCGACAGGTAGCCGGCGACTTGGGCGTGCCGCTCGCGCAACTTGGGAAAGTAGGAATAGACCATGTCGATTCCCTGCTTCACCACGTGGCCGGACTGCACGTGTCCCCCGGCGACGAGGTTTTCCTCGGTCGTCAGGTTTTCGAAGACACGGCGGCCCTCGAAGACCTGCACCAGACCGAGATTGGTCACTTCATGGGCGCGCATGCCGTCGATGCGATGGCCGGCGAGCTCGATCGCGCCTTTGGTGACCTCTCCACGCTCGCTGCGCAGCACGCCGGAGATCGCCTTGAGCGTCGTCGTCTTGCCGGCGCCATTGGCGCCCAGCAGGGCCGTGATTGAGCCTTCGCCGACGTCGATCGACACGCCCTTGAGCACGAGGATCACGCGGTCGTAGACGACCTCGATATTGTTGACCGAGAGCATATGAAACGGGCGGCGCCTTCGGTGATCGGCGCCGCCCGCCCTTCCGTCGTTCAGGACTTGGATGCTTCGGACTGCAGCTGCTTCTCGATCACCGGACGGAAGCCCTGGAACCAGTCCTTGGTCTTGACGAGCTTGCCACCCTTCACCGTGTAGACCGCGCACCAGCCGCCGCCCTCGTGGTCGGCCGGAGTGATCGTGAGCGGCGGCACCAGACCGCCGAGTGTCACGTTCTTGATCGACTCCATGCCCTTCTTCACATCTTCGCCGTTAGGCTTCGCGCCGCCCTTGGCCTTGATGGCATTGCGGACCGCCTCGATCTGGACCGCCGCGGTCATGACGCCGCGGTTGTAGTAGACGGTGGAGTCCATCTCCTTGGGCGGTTCCTTGCCCTGGGCCTTGTACATGGCTGCGATGTCCTTGATCACCGGAAAGTCCTTGCCGACGCCGGCGAACTGCAGGGTGTTGTAGCCTTCGGCGACGGCATAGCCGCCGGCCGCGATGATGTCAGGCTCAGCGCTGCCCCACACCAGCGAGATGAACTTGCTGAGCGGGTAGCCCTTGCCCTTCAACTCCTTGATCGACACCGATGGTGCACGGCCGAACAGATGACCGACGATGAAGTCGGGCTTGTACCGGGCGGTGATGTCGAGGATCTGGGCGCCCATCTCGACGCCCGGCGCCGGGACCGCGAAGGTCCTGAGCTCGAAGCCCTCGCTCTTGGACAGCGCCTCGAGAATGGGCAGCGGCTCCTTGCCCGCCGGGTTGTCGTAGAAGATGTACGCGATCTTCTTGCCCTTGAGCGTGCCCAGCTTCTCCTTCACGAACTCCATGGCCGCGCCCGCCTGGGACCAGTAGGTGGCGGCGATCGGGAAGGTGTAGGGGAAGCGTTTGCCGTCGGCGGCCGAGGCGGTGCCGAAACCGGGCGACGTGCCCAGCATCTTGTCCTCTTCCAGCTTCTTGTTCAGCGCGGCGATTTGCGGCGTGCCATACACGCTGTCGATGACGGCGCCTTCCTTCTTGAAGCGCTCATGCGCTTCCATCGCGGGCGGCACCTTGTATTCGTTGTCGACCTCGATGATCTTGATCTTGTAGCCCTCGACTCCGCCCTTGCTGTTCACGAGATCCATGTAGTCGCGGTAGCCCGGGCACAGCACGGTACCCACCAGTGCGGTCGGTCCGGTGCGGTCGCACTGGAAGCCGATCACGATCTCCTTGTCCTGGGCGAACGCACCGCCCACGCCAAGCGCCAGGGTGGCGGCCATCGCCGACACGCCCAGCCCATACGTCACGAACCTCTTCATAGGTTCCTCCCTTTGCTCTGACACGATGCCCGCCTCTAGTAGGAGAAGGGCCAAACCCGGAAATAGCTCCGGATATTACGCCACAGCCGGTTGAGCCCCTCGGGCTCGACGACCAAGAAAAAGATGATCAGACCGCCAAACACCGCGAGACGCGTGCCGGAAATGACGTTCGCCAGCTCCGATGATTCGAAGAAAAGCGAACCCACATCCTCGAGCAGCAGGCGCAGCACGATTGGCAGAAGGGTGACGAAAATTGCGCCAAAAATCGAGCCTAAAACAGACCCTAGCCCGCCGATGATGATCATGGCCAGGTAGTCGATCGAGACAATGAGCTGGAAGGCCTCGTAGTTGGCGATGCCGAAGTAGTAGGTGTAGAGCACGCCGCAAACGCCTGCATAGAAGGAAGATATGGCGAAAGACAGGAGCTTGTAGCGGTAGATGTTGATGCCGATGATTTCGGCCGCGATATCCTGGTCCCGCACCGCAATAAAGGCGCGGCCGATCCGGCTACGGATCAAATTGAGCGTGGCCACGATCGCCAGCACGGCGAAGAACAGCAGGAAGTAGTAAAGCCGACCCTGCGTGTTCAAGATGAAGCCGAACAGGTCCGGCCGAGGCACCTGAATCGACGCCTGCGCACCGCCCGATATGGCCGGCGTATGGTTGATCGTCCATTCGATGATGAGCTGCCCCGCGAGGGTAGCGATGGCGAGGTACAGTCCTTTGATGCGCAGGCTCGGCGTGCCGACGATCACGCCGATCACGGCCGCCATCAGGCCGCCGGCCGGCAGGGTGATCCAGAACGGAAGCCCCAGCCGCACCGCCAGGTTGGCCGCCGTATAGGCCCCCACCGACATGAAGGCGCCATGGCCGATCGAGATCTGGCCGGTGTAGCCTACCAGGATGTTGAGGCCGAGCGCGCCCACGACGGCGATGAAGATCAGGTTGAGAATGGCTAGGTAGTACTCATCGACGGTGAGCGGCACGATCACCACGAAGATCAACGCCAGCGCCGCCACCGCCCACTTGGCGATGGGCAGCGGAAAGAGCGCCATGTCGCTGGCGTAGGTGGTCTTGAAGACTCCGGCTTCGCGATGGAACATTTCTACACGCGCTCGATCGTGCGGCGGCCGAACATGCCGTAAGGCCGGATCATCAGGACGAGGATCATCAGGACGTAGGGTGCGAAGTCCTTGGTGCCACCCCCGACATAGGGGTCGAGGTACCCGGCGGCGAGACTCTCGACGATGCCGACGATTATCCCGCCCAGCAGCGCGCCACCGATCGAATCGAGCCCGCCCAGGATCACCACGGGGAACACCTTCAGGCCGACCAGGGCGAGCTGGATGTCGACGCCCAGCATGCTGCCCCAGATGATGCCGCCAAGCGCCGACACCACGCCGGTCATCGCCCAGGCGAGGGCGAAATACCGCTCGACGTTGATTCCCATCGCCTGCGCCACCTGCTGGTTGTCGGCGACGGCGCGCATGGCGACGCCCATGCGGCTTTTCTTGAAGAACCAGGTGAAGGCGATGAAGATGAGAACAGCGATCGAGGCTCCCAGGACCTGGATGGGCGGCAAGCTCGCCGGGCCGATGACGATCGGATCGTCGCCAATCGGCAGGGAGATCCCGAGCGTGCCGCTGCCGAACACGATCGGTGTCAGCCCGCGAAGGATCGCCGCAAGTCCGATCGTCGCCATGATGACCGCGACCACCGGCCGCCCGAGCAACGGCCTCAGCACCACCCGCTCGAGCGCAAAGCCGAAACCGATCATCACGGCCAGGGTGGCGAGCACGGCGGCAATCAGCAGCGAGCCCTCGACGCCCAGGACGGCCGCGGCAATCAGCCCGGCCATCATCACGAACTCACCCTGGGCGAAGTTGATGGCGTCGGTCGCCTTGTAGACCAGCACGAAACCCAGCGCGATCAGCGAGTACATCAAGCCGATCGAGGCGCCGCTGAGCACCAGCGCGAACAGGAAGCTGAGGTCTTCCGACGACAAGGCTTGCCTCAGGCCGCGCGTTTGGCCGGCTCGGCCGCCACGATGTCGTGGATGGCGATATCGGTGGTCAGCGAGGACTTGCGGCCATCCTCGAAGGTGATGTCCATCGTCACCCGGACCTGCTTTGCGCCCCTGTAGAAGGCGTCGATCACCGCCGCGTATTTCTCGGCGACAAAGCGCCGACGCACCTTGCGAGTGCGCGTCATCTCGGCGTCGTCGGCCTCCAGTTCCTTGTTGAGCAACAGGAACCGCCTGACCTGCTGCACGTCAGGCAGGGTGGCATTGGCCTTGGCGATCTCCTCGGCGATCAGCGCCGCCACCTCGGGCTTGCGGCTGAGATCCATGAAGCTCGTATAGGGCAGGCCCCTCCTCTCGGCCCAGGTGCCGACCGTCTGCATGTCGATGGCGATCATGGCCACGACGATCGGCTTGTCGTGGCCGAACGCCACGGCCTCGCGGACGAACGGACTGAACTTCAGCTTGTTCTCGATGAATTGCGGCGCGAAGGCGGTGCCGTCGCTCAGCTTCCCGACATCCTTGGCCCGGTCGATGATCACGAGATGGCCCTGCTTGTCGAAGAAGCCGGCATCGCCCGTCTTCAGCCAGCCGTCGCTGGTGATGGTATCGAGCGTCACCTCGTCCTGCTTGAAGTAGCCCTTGAACACGTTAGCGCCCTTCAGCATCACCTCGCCGCGGTCGTCGATCTTGACGTCGACGCGCGGGAACGGCCGGCCGACCGTGTTGGGATTGGCCTCGGCGTCGGATTGCAGCGAAATCAGCGCCGAGGACTCCGTCGCCCCATAGACTTGCTTGAGGTTGATGCCGAACGAGCGGAAGAATCGATAGGTGTCCGGCCCCAGCGGCGCGCCGCCGGTCAGGCACCATCGTGCATTCCGGAGACCCAACTGGTCGCGGACCGGCCCGTAGACGAAGAACTCGCCGACGCCCAGCCCCATCTGCTCGACAAGAGACAGCGATTTGCCGTCGGTGCGCTTCAGCTCGCAGCGCTCGGCCAGGCCGCGGAAATAGTTGAACACGCGGCGCTTGATCGGCGAGGCATCGCCTGCCTTCACCTGCATCGTGGTCAGCATGTTCTCCCAGATGCGCGGCGGCGCCAGCATCGAATGGGGACCGAGTTCGCGCAGATCGCGCTGCACCGTTTCCGGGCTCTCCGGGCAATTGGCGACCGCCTTGGCGACCAACGCTATGCCGACCGAGAAAGAGGCGTCACCCAGCCAGGCCATCGGCAGGTAGCTCAGCCAGTTGTCGCCGGGCTTGATGTCGGCCACCTCGATGAACGCCTCGGCTGCCGCAATCATGTTGCGATGGCTGAGCATGGCGCCCTTGGGATTGCCGGTGGTGCCCGAGGTGTAGGCGATCATCGTCACGTCGTCGGCCCGTCCCTTCGCGAGCTCGTCGGTGAAATAGCTCGGATGCGACTTGCCAAAGACCCGGCCCGCCTCCAGCACGCTGTCGAAGGAACACAGGAGCGGATCGTCGTACGACCACAGGCCGCGCGGATCGTCGAACACGATGCAGCGCAGGTGGGGCAGCTTGTCCTTGAGCGACAGCGCCTTGTCGACCTGCTCCTGGTCTTCGGCGACGATGACCGAAGTCTCGGCGTGATTGAGCACGTAGACGAGCTCTGAGGCGATGGAGTCCTGGTAGACCGGCACCGACATGCCGCCCAGAGCCTGGGTGGCGAGCTGCGCGAAATAGAGCTGCGGGCGGTTGTCGCCGATGACGCTGAGCTTGTCGCCGCGCTTGAAACCAGCCGCCGCCAGCCCGAGGGCGAAGTCCCGCGCGTGATCGCGATACTGGGCCCAGCTGAAGGTCTGCCAGACGCCGCGGGTCTTTTCACGGATACCGGCCGCCGACGGATTCTCCTCCGCGTTGCGTTGCAGGAGCTTGGGCAAGGTATCGGTCTTGGGTGAATCGAGCAGACTCATGTCGTTTCTCCACGCTTGTCCTTACCGAGATAGGCCTCGATCACATGTTCATCGCGCTGCACTTGCTCGGGCGTGCCGGTGGCGATGCGGCGGCCACGATCGAGCACGACCACCGTGTCGGAGATGTCCATGACGACGCCCATGTCGTGCTCGATCAGCACGACGGTCACGCCGCGCTCCTGGTTCACATCCAGGATGTAGCGCGCCATGTCCTCCTTCTCGTCCTGGTTCATGCCGCCCATCGGCTCGTCGAGCAGCAGCACCTTGGGCTCGAGCGCCAGCGCCCGTCCGAGCTCGACGCGCTTGCGCAGGCCATAGGGCAGCGCCGACGTCGGCAGCCTGCGCAGGTCCTGCAGCTTCAGGAACTCGATGATCTCCTCGACGGCGGCGCGATGGGCGATGTC
>JBPYDO010000370.1:0-18912 GCA_051985755.1 Reyranella sp.
CAGGTGCTGTCCTATGCCGGATCTGGTGCGGCGGTAAACGCCATCAATACCAAGGTGCCGCCGCTCGACGACGTGCGGGTGCGGCGCGCGCTGGTGATGGCGATCGATCGCAAGAAGATGTCACAGGCGCTGACCAACGGGATTGCGCGCCCCGCCAGCAATCCCTACGGCGACGGCTCGTGGGTCAAATGCAAGGACGATGGCGCGCTGCCGGAGGATCCCAAGAAGGCCGCGGAGCTCATCAAGGAGTACGGCAAGCCGGTGAACTTCAAGATGCTGTTCACCGCCACGCCGCGCGGCCGCGCCAATGGCCAGGTGCTGCAGCAGTTCTGGAAGGCGATCGGCGCCAACATGGAGATCGAGCAGATCGACCAGGCCTCCTTCCCGCCGCGCGCCTTCCAGCACAAGTTCGACATCACCGGCTGGCGCATCGTCGATTTCCCCGATCCCGATGTGCAGATGTACGCCAACTTCCACAGCGGCAGCCCGGTCAACCTGGCCCAGTACTCCAACCCCGAGCTCGACAAGCTCCTGGAGGAGGCGCGCGTGACGGCCGACCAGCCCAAGCGGATCGAGCTCTACTGTGCGGTCAGCCGCATCATCAATCAGCAGGCGATCTGGTTCTGGACCTTCCAGAACACTTACTATGCGATGGCCAAGGCCAAGGTGAAGGGCGTGCCGAAGATGTTCGGTGGCAATATCGACGTTTCGAACGCCTGGCTCGAATAACCGGGCCGGGGTCGCAGAATGGCCAGGTTCGTCGGCCGGCGGCTGCTCTATCTGCTGCCGGTCCTGTTCGCCGTCTCGCTACTCACCTTCCTGATCTCCTCGCTGCTGCCGGGCGATCTCGCCTACACGATCCTGGGTGACCAGGCGACGCCCGAGACAGTGGCGGCGCTGCGCGCCAAGATGGGCCTCGACCTGCCGATCTATGAGCGTTTCCTGCACTGGCTATGGGACGCCCTGCAGGGCGATCTCGGCCGCTCCTTCCACACCGGCGAGACCGTGCTCGCCGCCGTCTCCGACCGGCTGCCGGTGTCGCTCGAGCTGATGGTGATGGCGGAAGTCATGGGCCTCTTGCTCGGCATTCCGCTCGCCATTCTGTGCGCGGTGAAGAGCGGCAGCGCGGTCGACCGGTTCCTGACCGGGCTCGCCTTCGGCAAACTCTCACTGCCGTCGTTCATGGTGGCGATCCTGCTGATCTACTTGTTCGCGGTGCAGCTCGGCTGGCTGCCGGCCACCGGATGGGTGCCGTTCGCCGAAGACCCGCTGGGCAATCTCAGGAGCTTCGTGCTGCCGGCGCTGACGCTCGCCTTTGCTGAATGGCCGGTGCTGATGCGCGTCTTGCGCTCCGACATGATTGCGACCCTGCAGGAAGACTATATCGCCATGGCCAAGGCGAAGGGGCTGAGGCCGGCGCGCATCCTGCTGGTCCACGCGCTGAAACCCTCGTCGCTCACCCTGGTGACGGTGACCGGCATCAATATCGGTCGCCTGATCGGCGGCACCGTGATCGTGGAGTCGATCTTCGCGCTGCCCGGCATCGGTCGCCTGCTGGTCGGCGCGATCCAGGCCCGGGACTTCATCATCCTGCAGGGCGTCGTGCTGTTCGTGGCGACCGGCTACGTGGTTGTGAACTTCATCGTCGATATGCTTTACGCCGTGCTCGATCCCAGGATCCGCCATGGCCGCGCTTGATGTCGGCGTCGATACGGCGACCGTCGCGCCGATCCGGCGCCGTCGCAAGGCGGGAGGGCTGTTCATCGCGTCGGTCACGTGGATCGCGCTGATTGCGCTGGCGGCCATCTTCGCCAACCTGCTGCCGCTCGCGAGCCCGACCGACATGGATATGCTGGGTAAGCGCGCATTACCCAGTCTCGAACACCTATTGGGTACCGATCAACTTGGCCGCGACATGCTCTCGCGTCTGATCTATGGCGGGCGCATCTCGCTCACGGTCGGACTGCTGGCGCCGGTGATCGGCGTCGCGATAGGGGGCTGCCTGGGCATGCTGGCGGGATATTTCCGCGGTCGCCTGGAGACGTGGGTCATCGGCGGCGTGGATGTGTTGTTGGCGTTCCCACCGCTCGTGCTGGCCTTGGCCCTGACGACATATCTGGGACAGACCATCCCCAATATCATCCTGGTGCTCGGCATCCTGGGCATCCCGGCGTTCACACGCGTTGCCCGCGCCGTCACGCTGTCGCTCACCGAGCGGGAATTCGTGGTCGCCGCCCGCGCCCTCGGCGCCACGCACGCCCGCATCCTGCTGCGCGAGTTGCTGCCCAATGTGGCGCTGCCGCTCGGCGCCTTCTTCCTGCTGGGTGTCGCCGTCACCATCGTGGTCGAGGGTGCGCTTTCTTTCCTGGGACTCGGCATACCGCCGCCGGCGCCCAGCTGGGGCAGCATGATCGGTGAAGGCCGTGACAGTGTGGACATTGCACCATGGATTCCCTTCCTGCCGGCGGGGTTCATGTTCCTGACCGTGCTCGCCTTCAACGTGGTCGGCGACACGCTGCGCGCGCTCACCGACCCCCGACCGGGCGCTTTGTGAGGATCAAGTCGTGAAGGCCGCGCCGTGAGCTCAGCCTTGTTGTCGGTCGAGGGCGTGCATGTTGAGCTGCCGACGCCACGCGGCCCCCTGCACGCCGTCGATGGAGTCGATCTCAGCCTGGCCGCCGGTCGAACGCTGGGCATCGTCGGCGAATCCGGCTGCGGCAAGACCATGCTGTCGCGCGCCGTCCTGCAGCTCCTGCCCAAACGGGCCGAGCTCAAGGGCCGGATCGTCTTCGCCGGGCGCGATCTCGTGTCGCTCGCGCCCGAGGCGCTGCGCAAGCTCAGGGGCCCCGAGCTCGCCGTGGTCTTCCAGGACCCCATGACATCGCTCAATCCCGTGCTCACCATCGGCACGCAGCTCTGCGAGACCATGCAGGCCCATCTCGGCCTGGATGCGGCCGCGGCGGCACGGCGCAGCGTCGAGCTTCTGGCGGGCGTGGGCATTCCTGCGCCGGAGCAACGGCTGCGCCAGTATCCGCATCAGCTCTCGGGCGGCATGCGCCAGCGGGTGGCGATCGCCATCGCGCTCTCCTGCGAGCCGAAGCTCCTGATCGCCGACGAGCCCACGACGGCGCTCGACGTCACGGTGCAGGCCCAGATCCTCGATCTACTCGCCCGCGAGCAGCAGCGCCGTCACATGGCGATGATCCTGATCACCCATGATCTCGGCGTCGTCGCCGGCCGCACCGACGAGGTCGCGGTGATGTATGCCGGCCGGGTGGTCGAGCGCGCACCCACGCCGCGGCTGTTTGCCCGCATGCGCATGCCCTACACCGAGGCGTTGTTGGCTGCGATCCCCAAGCTCGAGCAGCCGCCGCACATGGCGCTGCCGGCGATCGCCGGCCGGCCGCCCGATCCGACGCGCCGCTCGCCGGGTTGTGCCTTCGCGCCGCGCTGCCGCTATGCCGATGGGCAGTGTCGCGAAGCCGCCCCCTTGCTGGGTGCAAGCGACGGCGGCGCGCAATTCGCCTGCTGGCACCCGCTCCAATGACTCTCAGCATGACTGGGCCGCTGCTCGCCATCGAGAACCTGACTGTCGAGTACGCCGTGGGCGGCAAGAGCCTGTTTGCCGTGACCGATGTGAGCCTCAGTATCGGCCGCGGCGAGACGCTGGGCCTGGTGGGCGAATCCGGCTGCGGCAAGAGCACGCTCGGGCGCGCCGTCCTGCAATTGCGCCGTCCGACGGCCGGCAAGGTGCGCTTTGATGGCACCGAGCTCACGGCGCTCGAAGGCGAGGCGATGCGCCTGATGCGCCGGCGCCTGCAGCTGATCTTCCAGGACCCGATCGCCTCGCTCAATCCGCGCCGCACGATCGCCGACATCGTGGCCGAGCCGCTGATCATCGCCGGCGTCAAGGACAAGGCCGAGCGCGAACGCCGCGTGCGTGAGGTGCTGAGTGCCGTCGGGCTCGATGCCGACCTCGCCATGGGCCGCCTGCCGCACGAATTCTCGGGCGGCCAGTGCCAGAGGATCTGCATCGCCCGTGCGCTGATCCTGGAGCCCGAGCTGGTGATTTGCGATGAGCCGGTGTCGGCGCTCGACGTCTCGATTCGCGCCCAGATCCTCAATCTTCTCGAGGACATGAAGCGGCGCTACGGCCTCACCTTGCTGTTCATCGCCCACGATCTAGCCGTGGTGAAGGCGGTGAGCGACCGCATCGCGGTGATGTATCTCGGGCGGCTGTGCGAGGTGGCGACTACCGAGCGGTTGTTCGCAAGCCCGGCCCATCCCTACACCGCGCTGCTCCTGGAGGCGATCCCGGTGCCCGATCCCGCGGTCAAGCCCGCCACCAACCTCGCGGTCGGCGAACCGCCATCGCCGATCAACCCGCCGTCGGGCTGCCGCTTTCGCACGCGCTGTCCGCGTGCCGACGCGGTGTGCGCGGCCGAGGCGCCACCCTTGCGCGCGCTGGCCGACGGCCAGTTCGCCGCCTGCCATCATCCGCTGGTGGGCTGAGGATCTTGGGCTGACGATCTACTGGGCGACTTCGGGCAGCTGTTGCGCCTTCAGCCGCACGAGATTGCGCACCGCGACCGGGCGCGCCATGCCGCGCAAGGAGCGCTCGCCCAGATCCTCGATCTCGGCGATGTTCTCGATCGCTGCGGCCAGCCGGCCGCTCGCCAGGATCTGGCCGTTCGCGGCGTCGGCGCAAAGGCGGGCGGCGAGATTGATCACGGCGCCGATCGCCGTGTAGTCGAAGCGGTCCTCGAAGCCGATGCGGCCCAAGGTGGCGTAGCCCTGCGCCATGCCGATGCCGAAGCCCAGGCTATGGCCGCGCTTGGCCCAGCCCGGCACCAGCTTGGCCACCGCATCGCGCATCTCGAGGGCGAGCCTGGCGGCGCGCTCGGCGGGATCGGGGCACGGCACGGGATCGTTGAAGAACACCAGCATGCCGTCGCCGGTGAAGCGGTCGAGCGTGCCCTCGTACTTGCGGATCAGCGGCCCGACCGCACCGTGATATTCGGCCAGGAGCGCCATGATGTCCTCGGGCTCGGCGGTCTCGGCGAAGGAGGTGAAGCCGCGCAGGTCGCAGAAGAAGGCGGCGACCTCACGCCGATGGTTCTCGAGGATCTTCTCGTCGCCAGCCGAGACCACGGCCTGAGCGAGCTGCGGCGCCAGGAAGCGGCGCAGCCGGCTCACCCGCTCCAGCTCCTCGACCTGCGCCTTCACCTTGGCTTCCAGCCCCTGGTTCATCTCCATCACCTGGTCCTGCAGCGCCTTGATGCGCAGCATGGCGCGCACGCGCGCCACCAGGGCGCCATGGTCGATCGGCTTGGCGAGATAGTCGTCGCCGCCGGCATCGAGGCCCGCCACCACGTCCTTCTGGCCCGCCTTGGCGGTGACCAGGATCACCGGGATGAAGGGCAGCGACGGATCGGCCTTCAGCCGCTTGACGACTTCCAGCCCGTCGATCTTGGGCATCATGATGTCGAGCAGGACGAGGTCGGGCAGGGTCTCCTTGACCTTGGCCAGCGCCCGCTCGCCGTCCTCGGCGACGACGATCTCGTAGCCCAGTGCGCCAAGCCGCATGCGCAGAATCTCGACGTTGTCGGCAACGTCGTCGACCACCAGGATGCGGGCGGGATTGCGCATGGCTTAGAGCTTGGCCTCCCCCTGTTGAGCGTTCATGACATCTAGCCGCCGATGACCTCGCGCACTTTGGCCAGCATCTGGCGCGGGCTGTAGGGCTTGGCGATGTAGCCGTCGCAGCCCGCGGCGCGCGCCTTCTCCTCGTCGCCCGAGAGCGCATAGGACGTGACGGCGATCACCGGGATCGATTTCAGGCTGGGATCGGCCTTGATGCGCCGCGTCGCCTCGTAGCCGTCCATCACCGGCATCTGGATGTCCATCAGGATCAGGTCGGGCTTGTGCTCGGTCGCCTTGGCGACGCCCTCGGCGCCGTCATGCGCCTCGACCATGTCGTAGCCCGCCATGCCCAGGAGGTCGCGCAGGATCTGGCGATTGTCCTCGGTGTCCTCGACCACGAGTATCTTCTTGCTCATTGGGCGGCTTCCTTGATCGGTGCGGCGACGTGAATGGGAACGACGACGGTGAAGGTCGAGCCCTTGCCGACCTGGGACGCGACGTCGACATGGCCGCCGTGCAGCTGGACGATCTTGCGCGAGATCGAGAGACCGAGGCCGGTGCCGCCCTTCTTGCGCGTGCTGGTGTTGTCGACCTGCTGGAACTCATCGAAAATGCGCTTCTGGTCCTCGGGCGCGATGCCGGGACCTGTGTCGGTCACCGAGAGTTCGAAGTCCTCGCCGACACGGCGCGCGCCGATCTCGACGCCACCCTGGTCGGTGAATTTCAACGCATTGCCCACGAGGTTGAGCAGCACTTGGCTGAGCCTGCGCGCGTCGCCGTTGCCCACCGGCAGGCCTTGGGCCACATCGGAAGTGAGGGTGAGGCCCTTGGTGCGGGCCAGCGACTCGGTCGCGGCCACCACGGTATTCACCATGTCGGCGACGCTGTACTCCTCGACCGCCAGGACCAGCTGACCCGCCTCGATCTTGGAGAGATCGAGCACGTCGTTAATCAAGCCGAGAAGATGTTTGCCGTTGCTCTGCACGCGCTCCAGAACGCCCTGCGCCTTCTCCGGCACGTCGCCGTAGAGCCCGTCCGACATCATCTCGGTGTAGCCTATGATGGCGTTGAGCGGCGTGCGCAGCTCGTGGCTCATGTTGGCCAGGAACTGCGACTTGTGCTGGCTCGCCAGCTCGAGCTGCCGGCTCTTTTCCTGGATCTCGTTGAACAGGCGCACGTTCTCAATAGCGATCACCGCCTGGGCGGCGAAGGCTTCCAGCTGCTGGATCTGCCGCGGCGTGAACGGGCCTGCCTCGGGGCGCCGCAGGTTGATGGCACCAATCGCAACGCCCTCGCGCAGCATTGGGGCAGCGAGAATGGCCTTGACGCCCAAACGCTTCGACAATTCAGGGGCGCTTTTGAACTCGTTGACATCAACTGCACCGATGTCCGGACAGTGAATGGTCTCGCGATCGATCATGGCGCGACCCATGAAGGACCCGCGTGAAAGCGCGACGCGCTGGCCCTCGTCTTTCGCGCTGCCCATTGGCCCGAAATGGGAGCCGCTCACCCAGTATTCACCCTCGCGCAAGCCGATCAACGCATTCGTCGCGCCGCAGAAGCGCACGGCCGCCTTCACGATGGCGTCGAGCACTGGCTTGTACTCGGTCGGAGATTCGGAGATCACCTGCAGGATCTCGGCCGACGCGGTCTGCTGCTCCAGAGATTCGCGCAGCTCGGTGAACAGCCGCACGTTCTGGATGGCGATGACGGCCTGGGCGGCGAAGGTCTCCAGGAGCTCGATCTGGCGCGGCGTAAACGGCCCGGCGGCGGGCCGGCGCAGACTGATGGCGCCGATCGCCACACCCTCGCGCAACATGGGTGCGACCAGCGCCGATCGCAGGTTGAAGCGGTGCGCGAGCTCGATCGAATCGGCGAACTCGGCGCGATCGACCTTGTCGATGTCCGGTATGTGGACGGTCTCGCCGGCGAAGATGGCGCGCCCGGTGATGCTCTTTGCCTCGATTGTCCGCCGCAATCCTGGCTGCGCAGGCAGCGTCCCCTCGTGCGCCGCCATCACCGTCTCCTCGCCCTCGCGCAAGGCGATGACCGCGTCCTCGGCACCGCAGAACCGCACCGCCGCCTTGGCGACGGCGTCGAGCACGGGCTGTACATCGGTCGGCGACTGCGAGATGACACGCAGGATTTCGGCAGTCGCCGTCTGCTGGTCCAGCGACTCGCGCAGCTCGGTGAACAGGCGCACGTTCTGGATGGCGATGACAGCCTGAGCGGCAAATGTCTCGAGCAGCTCGATTTGCCGCGGCGTGAAAGCACCAGCCTCGGGTTTACGCAACAGGATGCTGCCGACGGCTTCGCCCTCACGCATCATCGGCGCGGCGAGGGCGGCCTTGAAGTGATGCTGGTGGGCGAACTCGAGGGTGGTGGCAAACTCCTGCGGGTCGAGTTTGTCGGTGTCGGGCAGATGAATGGTGCGCCTTTCCAGGATGCAGCGGCCAGTGACACGCGTCCGGTCAAGCGAACCGAGACTGCCGATGCCAGGCGTCTCGAGCGGCCCCTCGTGCGCGGCCACCCGCATGTCATCTCCGTCGCGCAAGGTGATCAACGCGTCGGCAGCGCCGCAGAAACGCCTTGCCGACGTCGCCACAACGTCCAGCACCGGCTGCACATCGGTCGGCGACTGGGAGATGACGTGCAGCACTTGTGCAGTCGCCGTCTGCTGGTCGAGCGACTCAGTCAATTCGTGCGTGCGATCCTCGACGCGCTGTTCGAGGGTGGCGTACGATTCCTCGAGCGCCGCCGCCGACTTGTTGAACTGGTTCGCCAGGGCCTCGAGTTCGTCACCGGTCTTGATCGAGAGCCGATGGTCGAGCTCGCCGCCGCCGATGCGCTCGGCGCCGGCCTGCAGGGCGCGGATCGGCACCACCATGCGCCGCGCCAGCATCGCCGCGGCGCCGCCGGCGATCAGGAGGCCGAGCACCAGCAGGCCGAGCGCGCGCAGACCCGCGTTATATACCGGCTGCTGCGCCTCGGACTCGGGCAGTTCGACGAACACCAGCCAGCCCAGAGCCGCGATCGGCGCATGGGCCGAAAGCACCGCGACGCCGGCCCGGTTCTTGGCGTCGGCAGGGGCCTGGCTGCTGCCCGTCGACGCGAGCGCCGCGGCGACCTGGGAGAGCTTGCTCATGTCGGTGCCGCGCAGCACCAGCGAGATGTCGGGATGGGCGACCAGGCGGCCCAGGCGATCGACCACGTAGGCGTAGCCTTCCTTGCCGACCTTGATCTGTGAGACGACGTCCCAGGCGAGCTTGAGGTTGACCTCAGCGATGGTGACGCCGCTCTTGCCGCCGTGCGCCACCGCCATCGTGAGATAGGGCTCGCTCTCCTTCCGGAAGTAGACCGGCCCGTAATAGACCTTGTGGGCCATGGCCCCGACGAAGGCCGGCTCCTTGGAGCGGTCGGTACCGGCGCCGACCACGTCCATCGACAGCCGCGACACGCGCAGCTGCTCGAGGCCGTGCCGGTCGAGCTGCACCAGCTCGGTGATCGCCGGCACCTGGCGCAGCAGGCGCACATAGTCGAAGCGCCGCGTCTCGACCGGCAGCGAGGCCCACTGCGCCTGCGCTACCCAGCCGATCTGGCTCTCGATGCCGTGCACGAAGGATTCGATCTGCTTGGCGGCCGACTGGGCCTTTTCCTGCTGCACCTCGATCGAGGCGCGGCGGTTGTCCTGGCTCACGAAGTAAAGGTCGAGGGCGGCGTTGATCACCAGCACGCCGGTGACCAGGCCGACGAACAGCACGACGTATTTGAGGAAGAGGCCGCGCTTCACGTGACGCAATATATCGCCGGTAGCCCCGGAAAGCTAAACCGGCCTGCTGCCAAGGGGGTCCGCCGCCTCATCCGATCACCTCGTCGGCCTGTGCCAACAGGAGGGGCGGGATAGTTACTCCCAGCGCCCGGGCAGCCGCCAGGTTGATCGAGAGCGCGAACTTGGTCGGTTCCTCGATCGGCAGGTCGGCGGGCTTGGCGCCTTTCAGGATCTTGTCGACATAGCCCGCGGCGCGACGGAAGAGATCGTTGCGGTCCGGCCCGTAGGCCAGCAAACCTCCGAGGTGGACGAACTGGGGAAGGTGAAACACCGAAACCAGCCGGTTCTGGGCGGCGAAGGCTGCGATGCGGGCGAGATTGGTCACGAATACCGGAGCGGGGGTGACGTACAGACCGCGGACGCGCCGATCGGTGGCTGCCTTCAGCAGCGAGTTCAGGGAGTCCGAGTTGCTAGCCGTGAGCGACTCGAGACGGAGGTTGAGCCGGGTCGCCGAGGCTTGAACTTCGCGCCGATCGTCGGCGGAGTTCGGGTCGTGGGGATCCCACAGCACGGCGACGTCGGAAAGGTCGGGAAGCACCAATTTCAGCAACTGCAGGCGCTTGCCGTCCGACTCGAGCGTGTTCTGGCTGAGGCCGGTGATATTGCTGCCGGGGCGGGCCAGGCTTGTGACCAGCCCAACGCCCAACGGGTCTCCCACGCCGACGAAGACGATCGGTATCGACTGCGTTGCCTTGCGCGCCTCAAGGGAGGCCGCGGTGACCTCCGTGACAAGCAGATCGACCTTGAGGCGAACGAGATCGGCGGCGAGTTCGGGGAGCCGCTCGTCATGGCCGTCTGAGAAGCGCATGTCGATGGCTATGTTGTCGCCTTCGACCCAGCCAAGTTGCTTCAGGCCTTGCCGGAAATGACGGTGCCAGTCTTCCGCGACCGCGGGCGTGAACGGCGATAGCACGCCGATCCGCGGCATCGCGGCCTGCGCGAGGGCGGCCTGCGCCAGGGTCGGAAGGCCGGCCAGCGCCGCAACAACGGCGCGTCGCCTCATTCCAGCACCTCATCGGCGCGGGCAAGCAGCACCGCTGGGATGTTGAGGCCGAGCGCTTTGGCGGTTCGCGAATTGATCACCAGCTCGATCTTGTCGGGTTGCTGGACGGGCAGTTCGCCAGGCTTCGCCCCCTTGAGGATGCGATCTATATAGTCGGCGACCTGACGGAACTGATCGGTCAGGTCGGGGCCGTACGACATCAGACCGCCTGCCTCGACGTTCTCGCGCCTCTGAAATATCGTCGGCAGCCGCAGTTGTCGGGCCTGCCGGCCGATCACGAACCGATCCTCGATGGTCGATGCGTCGGGCACGAACAGCACGCCGTCGACATTGGCCTGGGCCAGACGCGCCAGCGCATCGCGGTATTGCCCCACCCGAGCCGCCTTCTCGGCGAGCGCCGGCACATTGAGCTTGCCCAAGGCGTCCTGCACGCCCTGGAACTGGAGCAGACCCGCCGGGCTGCCGGGATTGTAGATCACGCCCAGCCGGCTCATGTTGGACAGGGTCTGGACGAAGACCTCGACCTGCTTGGCGGCAAGATCGCCGCCGAGATTGCTGAAGCCCGTGATGTTGCTGCCGGGGTGGCCGAGGCTTGCGACCAGACCCACGCCGACGGGGTCGGCGATTCCCACGATGATGATCGGGATGGTCTTGGTCGCGCGTTGAGCCGCGAGTGCGGCCGGCGTCGTCCACGCCACGATCACGTCCGGCGCGCTGCGGACCATGCTTTCGGCGAGCGCCGCCAGCGACTGCGACCCGGAGGGCCACTGCATGTCGACGACGAGCTCCGGCCCCGTTCCGTATCCCGACTGGTCCAGGCTCTTTCGCATCGCGTTGATGGCCCTGGACGGAGGCTCGACAGACACCAGGAAGCCAATCCGCACCGGCCGGCCCTTGGCGGCCGCCGAGTAAGGCAGCGCCATGAGGCTGAGCAAGAGTGCGCGCCTCTTCATTGGAAATAGCCCCCTCTGGACCCGAATCGATGCCCGTCTGGCAATCAGTTTACAGGCCAATCCCGCGGCATTCACCATGGCTGGGCGCGCAGAAAGCCGCCTTCAACCCCGTCAAACGAAGCTGGAGCGGCTCCGCAGGGTCTCGCGGTCGAACCCCGCCACCTTCTTGTAGCGCTCGAGGATGTCCTGCAGCTCGGCCGTCGGCATGACGTCCTCGATGCGGTCGAAGCGCCGGCCGCCCGAGCGCTGCCAGACCTCGCGCAGGATCGCGTCGGGCGGATTGCTGC
The DNA here is from genome assembly GCA_051985755.1 of Reyranella sp. Taxonomy (GTDB): domain Bacteria; phylum Pseudomonadota; class Alphaproteobacteria; order Reyranellales; family Reyranellaceae; genus Reyranella. Next base: position 11,716 of record JBPYDO010000370.1, read on the forward strand.
GATTGGTCAGCACGACCTGCGCGGTCGCCGGGCTGCGCTCCGCTTCGTAGGCGGTGAGCGCCTCGGGCGTGGCGCCTGACTTCTTGATGGCCCCGGCGAGGCAGCGCGCATCGACGATCGCCTGCCCAGCGCCATTGGAGCCGCGCGGATACATGGGGTGGGCGGCATCGCCCAGCAGCGTGATGCGCCCGAAGCTCCAGCGCTGCAATGGATCGCGGTCGACCATGGGATATTCCAGGATCTCTTCGGTCGCCTCCATCATGCCGGTGATGTCGAGGAAGTCGAACTTGAGCCCGGCGAAGGCCGGCATCATGTCCTCGAGCCGGCCGCGCCCGGTCCAGTCCTGCCGCACCGCCTCGGGCCGCTCGAGCTCGGCGACCCAGTTGATCAAGGGCATACCGGCGGTCTGCGGCGTGCCCGGGCGAATGGGATAGATCACGGTCTTGCCCACCGTCATCCAGCCCGACGACAGCATGGTGTCGCCGCCGAGGAAGGCCGGCCAGCGGACCGCGCCGCGCCACATGTTGACGCCCGAGTACTTAGGCGGGCCTTGGTCGGGGAAGAGCTGGTGGCGCACCGCCGAGTGGATGCCGTCGCAGCCGATCGCAAGCTTGCCCGGCTGCAGTTCGCCGTTGTCGAACAGCGCGGTCACGTGGCCGGCGTCCTGATCGACCCTGACGCAGCGATGGCCGAGCCGCACTGCATCGGCCCCCAACCGCTCGTGGACCGCGTCGAGCAGGACCTTGTGCAGGTCGGCGCGGTGGATCGACAGCTGCGGCCAGTCATAGCCCGCGTAGCGGCCGCGCTTGTCGCTGATGATGGGCTGGCCGTAGCGGCTGTAGTAGGCGAGCTCGCGCGTCTCGATGGCGTGCTGGGCGAGCCTGCCGGCGAGGCCGAGCTCGGACAGCTCGCGCATGCCGTGCGGCAGCAGGTTGATGCCGACGCCAAGCGGCAACACTTCGGGTGCCGCCTCGAACACTCGGGCTGGGATGCCCGCCTGATGCAGGCTAAGCGCCAGCGTAAGCCCGCCCACGCCGGCGCCCACGATCAATACATCGGGCTTTGACATCGCGGCCATTCAATCAGCCGGTCCGCTGGCCGTCGATACAACTTATGCGATATTTACTATTCAACATGCATCTCTATAATTGTCCCGATTCGGCACCGAGGAGAACGATATGCAGGGCAAAGTGCGGACCGTGGCCTTTCAAGGCGTCGACGTCCTGCCCGTCGACGTCCAGGTGCTGGTGGCGCCGGGAACGCTGGCCTTCGCCATGGTCGGCTTGGCCGACAAGGCCGTCATCGAAAGCCGGGAGCGGGTGCGCGGCGCGCTCAGGGCGCTCGGCCTTTCGCTGCCGCCGGATCGCATATCGGTCAATCTGTCTCCGGCCGATCTCATCAAGGAGGGCAGTCACTATGATCTGCCGATTGCGCTCGGCCTTCTGGCGGCGATGGGGGTACTGCCCAAGGAGAGCCTGTCGGGCTTCGTCGCCCTGGGTGAGCTGGCGCTCGATGGCTCCATTACGCGGGTGCCTGGTGTGCTGCCGGCGGCCATCGCGGCGGCAGCGACGGGGCGCGGCATCATCTGTCCGGCGGCCTGCGGCGGCGAAGCGGCTTGGGGCGGCTTCGAGCCGGCCAACGAGGAACGGCCGCCGGTTCTGGCCGCGCCCTCGCTGCTCGCCCTGATCAACCACTTGCGCGGCCAGCAGACCTTGCCGCGGCCGCAGGCGCTGGTCAGCAACCACGAGCCCGGCTACCCGGATCTCGTCGAGATCAAGGGCCAAGAGACGGCCAAGCGCGTGCTCGAAGTCGCGGCGGCCGGCGGCCACAACCTCCTGATGGTCGGACCGCCCGGCTCGGGCAAGTCGATGCTGGCGGCGCGGCTGCCTGGGTTGCTGCCGCCGCTCGATGCGGAGGAAGCGCTGGAAGCCTCCATGGTGCGCTCGCTCGCCGGCGAAGCGGGCGACGGCAAGCTGTCGCGCCGGCGCAGCTTCCGCGATCCGCACCATTCGGCGACCTTGCAGGCGTTGGTCGGCGGCGGCGCGCGGGCGCGGCCGGGCGAGGTGTCGCTCGCCCATCACGGCGTCCTGTTCCTCGACGAGCTGCCGGAGTTCAGCCGCGCGGCGCTGGAGGCGCTACGCCAGCCGCTGGAGACTGGTCGGGTCACCGTGGCGCGGGCCGCCGCGCACGTCACCTATCCCGCCCGCGTGCAGCTGGTGGCCGCGATGAATCCCTGCCGCTGCGGCCATCTCATGGAACCCGGCCGCCATTGCGGCCGCGCCCCGCGCTGCGGCCTCGATTATCAGAGCAAACTCTCCGGGCCGTTCCTGGACCGCATCGATCTCTGCATCGACGTGCCGCGCGTCGAGGCCGCCGACCTCGCCTTGCCACCGCCGGCCGAAAGCTCGGCCGACGTGGCGGCGCGCGTCGCCCAGGCCCGTGCCGTGCAGCGCGAGCGCCTCGCCGCCCTCGAGCGCGATCCCGGGTTCAAGGGCAAGCCGTTGCAGATCGAGCTCGAGCCGACCGCCGGCCTCTTGAGCGAGCGGGCGCGCAACTGGGGCAAGCCGCGCTGCAACGCCGATACGGACGGCACGCTGCTGGCGGCCATCGCCGAACCCGATGCCGAAGGCCGCGCGTTGCTCACCCGGGCCGCCGAGCGGCTCGGCCTTTCAGCCCGCGCCTGGCATCGCACCTTGCGCGTCGCCCGCACCCTCGCCGACCTCGATGGCTCCGACGCGGTGCGCCGCCTGCATATTGCCGAGGCGCTCTCCTATCGCCGCGCCGAACCGCGGGCCGCAGCCGCAGCGTAAAACCTCACGACCGGGATTTTCGCCGCCGGGCGCCTCAGTTGGGCTGCCACACGTAGATCAGAAAGCGACGGAACAGCCGCAGCGTTCGCAGGTGCCGGGCGAACAGATGGCGCTCCGCCAGGACGCGCAACCAGGCGAATAGATAGAAGCGCCAGCTGAAGAAGCGGCGGACGCCGATCATGTGCTTCCAGTCCTCGTCGCTCGCGACGACCAGCTGAACGGCGCGCGCCGTCGTGTATTCCTGCGGATATTTGACGTAGAGCCGCTGCTCGAGATTGTCGCCGCCTGGCGCTCCCGGCGCCGTCGGACCGCCGAAGGTCTTCACCGTGTACATCATGTAGGGAAAGAAGCGGACGTGGGGACGCAGGCCGAGCTCCTCCAGCCTGAACTTGAGGAAGGATTCGGTGTTCCAGCTCACGAGACTGCGCGCCTTCATGCGCGTCAGCAGGTTCTCGGGATCGTCGAAGATCGCGCGGCTGACGTCCATGAAGCGCCGCGCGTGCCGGCGGGGAACCATCGCATGCCGGTCGGTGTAGCCGCGATAGCGCTCGCCATCGGGCAGGTAAACGCAACTCGGCGAGAACAATTCGATGGCCGGATGGATGGTCGGCCACATGAAGTCCGATCGCGTCAGCACGAACCAGTCGTAGTCGTCGAGGATGCCGGCTTCCTCGATCTTTCGCCGCAGCAACTCGCGAAAGAACAGCTGCAGGCAGCCGGTGCCGACCTGCTCCAGCGTGGGATGGCGCACGCCGCCGAACCATTGATCGCCAAGCTCGAGCAGGCACCGCCAGTCGCGGCCCTGGGCGAATTCGTCGAAGGCGGGCGACCAGTCGCCATCCGGCGGATCCCGGTATTTCCAGACGAACTTCGCGCGCTCGTAGAGCTCGTTCGGCACCTCGCGCGGATTCTCGCCGACGCACAACGCGATGTCGGCGCCGAGACGCCCGATCAGGTTCTTGTTGAGGAGCTGCAGCGTGAGGTCGAGCGCCCTCGTCTCGAACATGACGATGATCAGGACTCTGGCAGGCATTTGCGCGGTGATCTCGACCGTCTCCCCGAGCCGAGCATCGCATAGATCGAGGCTTGTGGAACCAGCCAAGCCGGACGACGCACGGCGGCGTTCGCCCCGAGCCACACGGGGCGTGGCGTGCGGGCGTGACGTTATGGCCTAAGGCTGGCGCCCGGTTTTGCCGCGCTGACACTGGCGGCCAGAATCGCGATGGCGTAGAAGGCTGTCCGCCCTGGGAGAGGCGCTGATGCGCGCGGTGTTGGTCCTGGTCCTTCTGATAGCGCCTTGCCTGGGCGCCTACTCGCCCAGGGCGCTGGCCGCGGTCCCCGGCGTCTACCTCGAGGATCTGACCTGGACCGAGCTGCGGGACGCCGTGGCGTCGGGCACCAACACCATCATCATCCCGGTCGGCGGGACCGAGCAGAACGGCCCGCACATGGCGCTCGGCAAGCACAATGTCCGCGCCCGGGTCCTGGCCGGCCGCATCGCCGCCGCCCTGGGCGATACGCTGGTGGCACCTGTGATCGCTTATGTGCCGGAAGGCAATATCTCGCCGCCGACCGAGCACATGCGTTTTCCCGGCACGATCTCGGTCCCGGCCGCCGCCTTCAAAGGCACGGTCGAGGGCGCGGCGCAGAGCTTCAAGCAGGCGGGGTTCACCCACATCGTGCTGCTGGGCGATCACGGCGGCTATCAGGCACTGCTGAAGAGCGCGGCGCAGGAGCTCAACCGCGCCTGGGCGGCGACGCCGGCGCGGGCGCACTTCATCCCCGAGTACTATCGCGCGGCGGCGGTCTCCTACGTGAAGGCGCTTCGGGCGAAGGGCTTGAGCGATGCCGAGATCGGCGAGCACGCCGGCGCCGCCGACACTTCCCTCATGCTGGCCGTCGATCCCAAGCTGGTGCGCGCCGATCGCCTGTCAGCCGCGCCCGCCGCCGGCTCGGGCGTGCTGGGCGATCCGCGCCGCGCCTCGGTCGAGCTGGGTCAGATCGGCACCGATATGATCGTCAACGAGTCCGTGGCCGCCATACGCAAGGCTCGGCTGGAGAAGCATTGACCCCATGACGAGCGGCCGACTCTTGCTGGCGCCGCTGCTCGCGGTTTCATTCGCCGTGGCCGGCTGGTGGGCGGCGGCCCAGACGGCAACTCCAACGGCGATCGTCACCGTGCCCGGCATGCCGCCGGTCATCGATCCGACCAATCTCTACAGCGAGACGGTGGCAGGCAAGATGAGCCCGAACGTCCAGGGTGCCTTGCCGCGAGTCTATGTTCCCAACCGTCGCTCCAACTCGGTGTCGGTGATCGATCCCGCGACCATGACAGTGGTCGACTACTACCGTGTCGGCCGCAATCCGCAGCACGTCGTGCCGTCGTGGGACCTCAAGACCCTGTGGGTCGCCAACAATGCCGAAGGACGTACCGACGGCAGCCTGACGCCGATCGATCCCGTGACCGGCAAGCCCGGTCCCTCGGTGCCGGTCGACGATCCGTACAACCTCTATTGGACGCCCGACGGCCGGTACGCGATCGTGGTCGCCGAGGAGCTGCGGCGCCTCGACTTTCGCGATCCGCACACGCTCAAGCTCGACTACTCGATCCGCACGCCCAAGTGCGCCGGCATCAACCACGCCGACTTCTCGATCGATGGCAACTACGCGCTGTTCACCTGCGAGTTCGACGGCGCCATCACCAAGATCGACCTGGTGAATCGTTCGGTTGTCGGCACCCTGGTGCTGAGCCCGTACTTCGCCCGGCCGGACGTGGTGGCCCAGCTCACCGTGTTCGAGAAGAAGCCGGCTGTCGTCGAGGAGGGCAGCGAACTGGGCGGCCCCATCTGCGCCTCGCGCGGCATGCCGCAGGACGTCCGCATCTCGCCCGATGGCAAGCTGTTCTTCGTGGCCGACATGCTGGCCGACGGCGTGCACGTGGTCGACGGCGACTCGTTCAAGCAGGTCGGCTTCATTGCCACCGGCATCGGCGCGCATGGCCTCTATCCCAGCCGTGACGGCAAGTCCCTCTATGTCGCCAATCGCGGCACCAACAAGATGGCCGGCGAGCCCGGTGGCAAGGGCAGCGTGTCGGTGATCGACTTCCTGACCCGCAGCGTCGTGCAGAACTGGCCGATACCGGGCGGCGGCAGCCCGGACATGGGCAATGTCAGCGCCGACGGCAGATATCTTTGGCTGTCGGGCCGCTTCGACGACGTCGTCTACCGCATCGACACGGATTCCGGCGAGGTCAGCAAGATCAAGGTCGGCCGCGAGCCGCACGGCCTCGCCGTCTGGCCGATCCCCGGCCGCTACTCGCTCGGCCATACCGGCAATTTGCGCTGAAGCGAGCGCTCGCTCACAGGCTCGGCAGGTTGAGGCCGTGCTCGCGGGCGCAGGCGATGGCGCTCTCGTAGCCGGCATCGGCATGGCGCATGACGCCGCTCGCCGGATCGTTCCATAGCACCCGTTCGATGCGCCGCGCCGCCTCCGGGGTGCCGTCGCAGACGATCACCATGCCGGCGTGCTGCGAGTAGCCGATCCCGACGCCGCCGCCATGATGAATCGACACCCAGGTCGCTCCCGAGGCGCAGTTGAGGAGCGCGTTGAGCATCGGCCAGTCGGAAACCGCGTCCGAGCCGTCGCGCATCCCCTCCGTCTCGCGATTGGGGCTGGCCACCGAGCCCGAATCGAGATGGTCGCGCCCGATCACGATCGGCGCCTTGAGTTCGCCGCTTGCCACCATGTCGTTGAAGGCGAGCCCCAGCCGGTGTCTGTCGCCCAATCCCACCCAGCAGATGCGCGACGGCAATCCCTGGAACTTGATGCGCTTGGCGGCCATGTCGAGCCAGGTGTGGAGATGCGCGTTGTGCGGCAGCAGCTCCTTCACCTTGGCGTCCGTGCGGTAGATGTCCTCGGGATCGCCCGACAGTGCGGCCCATCGGAAGGGACCGATGCCGCGGCAGAACAGCGGCCGGACATAGGCCGGCACGAAGCCGGGAAAGGCGAAGGCATCGGGCACGCCTTCTTCCAGCGCCATCTGGCGAATGTTGTTGCCGTAGTCGACCGTCGGCACGCCCTGCCGGTGGAAGGCCAGCATGGCGCGGACATGGTCGGCCATCGAACGCTTGGCCGCCTCGGCCACCCGGGCGGGCTCTCGTCCACGCCGCGTTTCCCATTCATCGAGGCTCCATCCGGCGGGCAGGTAGCCGTTCGCCGGATCGTGCGCCGACGTCTGGTCGGTGAGGCAGTCCGGCCGCAAGCCGCGGCGCAGCAGTTCCGGCAACAGCTCGGCGGCGTTGCCGAGCAGCGCCACCGACACCGGCTTCTTCTCGGCCGTCGATCGCGCAATGACGGCCAGCGCCTCGTCGAGATCGCGCGCCTGCAG
>JBPYDO010000371.1:0-15453 GCA_051985755.1 Reyranella sp.
GGCGTCAGCGACGCCTGGGTATGGACTCAGCTCCTGGTCACCGCGACGCTGGCCAGCGGGATCGGCAGTTTCGCCTTCAATATCGGCGCCAGCCGGCTCAGCGTCGCGGTCGCTTCGCTGTGGGTCAACCTGACGCCGTTCTTCGCCGTTCTGTGGTCGATGGCTTACGGCTTCATGCCCAATGCCTACCAGATCATCGGCGGATTGGTGGCCTTGAGCGGAGTGGTGTACATGCAATGGCGCAAGCTCGCCGCTACCAGGAAAGCATGACTGCGCCCGCCCTGAAGGCCCGCAAATGCCGCTGGATTCCGGTGCCGGGGGCCACCGACGAGCGCGGCCAGATCAACTTCCTGCAGGTCGGCCGCGGCCTCGACTTCGAGCCCAAGCGCCTGTTCTGGCTGCACGACGTGCCGCCCGGCCAATCGCGTGGGCGCCATGGGCATCGCCAGTCGCAGCTGGTGCTGATCGCCGCCGCCGGCCGCTGCCGCGTCCATCTGGACGACGGCAAGGTCAAGGAAGCGGTCGCGCTCGACGATCCGGCGCGCGCGCTCTACCTGCCGCCCTGGACCTGGCACGAGCTCACCGATTTCGCGCCCGGCAGCGCAATCGTGGTGGTGGCCTCGACGCTGTTCGACGAGGCCGAGTACCTGCGCGACTATGAGACCTTCCGGCGCGAGGTCGCCAGCCACGCATGATCCCCTTCCTCGACATGAAGTCGGTCTATGCCGAGCTCCAGCCCGAGCTCGATGCGGCCTACCGCCGGGTCATGGACTCGGGCTGGTTCATCCTCGGCCAGGAGGTCGAGGCCTTCGAGGCGGAGTACGCCGCCTTCTGCGGCGTCAGGCACTGCATCGGGCTCGGCAACGGGCTCGAGGCGCTCGAGCTCACCTTGCGCGGCTGGGACATCGGGTCGGGCGACGAGGTGATCGTGCCCTCCAACACCTACATCGCCTGCTGGCTCGCGGTGACGGCGGTCGGGGCCAAGGTCGTGCCGGTCGAGCCGACGGCGGACGGCCCTAACATCGATCCGCAGCGGATCGCGGCGGCAATCACGTCGCGCACGCGGGCGATCATGCCCGTGCATCTCTACGGCGAACCGGCCGATATGGACGCGATCGTGGCGCTGGCTGGCCAGCGCGGCCTCAAGGTCGTGGAGGACGTGGCGCAGGCGCAAGGCGCAAAGGTCCGGGGTCGCCGTGCCGGGGCGCTGGGCGATGCCGGCGCCCATTCCTTCTTTCCGACCAAGAATATCGGGGCCTTCGGCGATGGCGGCGCCGTCACCACCGACGACGCCAAGCTCGCCGACCGGCTGCGCGCGCTCCGCAACTACGGCAGCAGGGTGAAGTATGTGAACATCGAGCGCGGCTACAATTCCCGCCTCGACGAACTGCAGGCGGCCTTCCTGCGCGTGCGGCTGGCCCATCTCGACGCCTGGAACGAACGCCGCCGGCAGACCGCGGCGCGCTATGCCGACAAGCTGGCCGGCATTCCCGGCCTCGGCTTGCCGCGCGCGCCGCAATGGGCCGAGCCCGTGTGGCACCTCTACGTGGTGCGCGTGCTGGCCGGCAAGGAGCTTCGCACCGAGCTCATCAAGGCGCTCGACCGGGCTGGCATCGGCCACCTGATCCACTACCCGATCGCACCGCACCTGCAGGAGGCCTACGCCGATCTCGGCCTCAGAGCGGGCGCATTCCCGCTCGCCGAACGGCTCGCCGACACCGTGCTCAGCCTGCCGATGGGCCCGCACATGAGGGCAGAGCAGGTGGACGAGGTGGCGAGGGTGGTTCGCGCCTGCATCATCGGCGCGCGGACGATCTAGTGCCGCTCCGTATGGAAAGTCGCCACGGTCTGCGCTGGACGTTGCTTCAGGTGACACTCTGGACGATCTTCGCGGCGACGGTCGTGGTCGCCGACGACGTGCTCCTGCAGGCCTGCGGCCTGCATCCGGGCTTGAACTATTGCCCTTCTTCGGCGTCGGCGCTGGCGGCGGAAGGCGAGCAGAACGCGAAGCTGCGCCAGCAGGCCCACGACCTTCAACTACAGATCGTCAATAAGCGTCTCGCCTGCGAGATGGCTTCGCGGCCCAAGCAGCCGGAGCCGCCCAAGCAACCCGCGGCCTTGCCGGCCGATCGCTGGGACAAGAGGGATCTCAGCTTGCTCGAAGGATGCTGGCGGCTTGGGCGCGACACCAAGACCACCTACTCGCGCACTGGCACCGGCCCAGCCGAAATGTGCGACGTCAAGGCGGGGCGAATCTGCTTTAAAGCCGACGGCACCGGACAGCGGGAAACGACCACCATCTGCCCCAGCACCGGCACCGTCCATTGCACGGTGGCAATCAGCGCGACGTTCGGTTCCGACGGGTCGCTCAACACGACGCAGCCAACCGTGCCCTGCGGCCCTCCCGGGACGTTCTGGATGGGACCCCCGAACAGCCTGGCGTGTCAGCGTCAAAACGACAGCCTAGCCCTGTGCCGTGACAAGATTCGGTTCGAACACGAGTTCCGCCGGGAGCAGTGACATTTACACACTGTCCGACGCGCTCATTGCCCGCTAGGTATTCTCGCCGTGGCCGTCGATGCCGTTGTAGTGGCGCTGATAATCCCAGTAGGAACGGTAGGTGCCGTAGCGGTGGACGTAGCCTGGCGGGTCATCCGACTGGTAATAGGCGGCCGGACGCTCCTCATAGCGGTATTCGCAGGCGCTGAGGCTGCCGGCCAGCGCCGCCATCGCAACCATCAGACTGATGAACTTCATCGCGCGCTCCTGTCGCTTGCGAGGAATTAACTCCGGCACTCACTGCCGGTTCCTCGCCGCGCGCCGCTCGGACGATGGCGGGATTGCGGCGGACTGACGACGGGCGCGATAAAAGCCGAAGGGGCGGGGAGACCGGCGCCTGCGGCTGCGTATCCTCCTCATGGGCCGCTTCCATTCCCTCGGTACCTTTGCCGTACTCGGCATCGTCTGCCTGGTCCTGGCACAGGCTTGGGTAACGCGCGGAGTGGCTCGGGACATCGCGCCCCAGCTCGTGCAGGACGATGCCACCTACTGCCGCAACTGGCAGAGCGAGCTCGCCTCGAAGGCCAGCCAATACAACGCAAGCTGCCTGGGCAGCACGGACCGGCAGTGCGGCCAATGGAAAGAAGATCTCGCGGCCCAGACCGCGCGCTTCAATGGGCGCTGCCCCGGCTAGCTAGACTCCGCCTGGCCGCTCGCCGACGCCGCCTTCGGAGAAATGCGCGTGCACGACGCGCCAATCGCCCTGTTCCTTGTGGAACACCAGGGTCGAGCGGCTCATGAATTCCTGCCCCTGATAGTGGATGTCGCGCGGCGGCTGGCCGGTGCCGACCCAGTTGCGCCGGCAACGGCGGTGGCACCAGACCACCGCCATGTCGCCCGTGATCTCGCCGCCGATGTCGTAGGGCGCCCAGTACGATCCCTTGACGTTCCGGATGTAGAACGCCCACAGCCGGCTCCACTGCGCCGCACCGATGTAGGTGTGGCCATTCAGGTTGAAGAAGGTCGCGTGCGGCTCGCGGCTCCACATCGGTTCGATGGCCGGCCAGTCGAACTTGCCGTTGGCCACGAGATATTGTTCGTGCAACTCCAGGAGCCTGCGGCGCTCGCTTTCCGAGCCGCCGACGATCTTGGTTTCGCTCATCGTTCGCTCCTCCGTTCGGCTGCGCCCTCGCGCGGCTGGGCCTGGGCAAGATATGCCATGTCGGCCATCGGATCGGGGCCGACGAAAGTGAGCACGAGATCGGTGACGCCGGCCGCTTGGTAGGCGGCGAGGCGGGCGCGGCAGTCCTTGGCGCTGCCTGCGAGCGCGAAAGCATCGACGAAGCGCCGGTCGATCGCCGCCGCGGGCGCATCGCCCGCCTGGAGGCGCGCGATAGCGGCTGCGAAGTCGGCTTCCGGAATGCCGCTGTGGGCGACAAGGCTCGTCCGTGCCGCCGGCACGCTCTGTGCCAGGGCCCAGAACGCGACCAGCATGCTGGCCAAAACCGCCTTCAGTTGGGCGATGGCCTGCTGCGGATCCGGCCCGGCGGCGCAAGGGGCGTATTGCACGACCCGCTTGGCCCCAACATGGTCCGCCCTGGCTGCCGCGGCGCGCACCGCTTGGGCGGCGTGGGCGGCGAAGCCCGGCGGACTCATGTTGGAGATCAGCAGCCCATCGGCGATGCGGCCACAAAGCGCCAGCGCCTGCGGGCCGCGCGCCGCCATCAGGAGCGGCACGCTCGGCCGGCGCAGCGCCCACGCAAGCCTTACGTCCTCGACCGAGAACACCGTGCCACGGTAGGTGACGCTCCCGCCGGCCAGCAGGCCGCGCAGAATGTGGAAGGTGTCGCGCAGGGCCGCGATCGGTCGGCGATTGTCGATGCCAAGCCGCGCGATCGGTGCGGCCGCGCCTGAGCCGATGCCGAGGGCGATACGGCCGCCGGCCAGTTCGTCGAGCGCGGCGATATCCATTGCGATCTGCGCCGGATGGCGCAGGAAGGGGTTCCACACGCCGATGCCGAGCTCTACCCGGCGCGTCGCCGACGCACACGCGGCAACGGCCGGCAGTATGCCGCGCTCCAGGGGATTCTCGGCAAACCACACCGAGTCGTAGCCCAGCTGCTCGGCGGCCTTGGCCAGCTCGACGCACCGCTCCGGCGCGAGGCCGCCATGCAGTCGGACACCGAGGCGCGGACCCATCCGCACCTCACCCCGCCAGGCCCAGCCGTTCACCGCGATAGGCGCCGCTCATGATGCGCTCCCACCAGGCGCGATTGTCGAGGTACCAGCGCACGGTAGCGCGCAGGCCACGCGCGAAATCATGGCGCGGCCGCCAGCCGAGCTCGCGTCGGAGCTTGGAGGCGTCGATGGCATAGCGGGCGTCGTGGCCGGGACGGTCGACCACAAACTCGATCAGCCTCTCGTGCGGCCGGTGCGGACTGCCGGGCAGCAACTCGTCGAGCAGATGGCAGATGGTGCGCACGACATCGATGTTCCTCCGCTCGCTGTCGCCCCCCACATTGTAGGTCTCACCCGGCTGGCCCCTTTGCAGCACCAGGGTCAGGGCCTCGGCGTGATCCTCGACATGCAGCCAGTCGCGCACATTCTCGCCCTTGCCGTAGACCGGCAGGCTCTCGCCGCGCAGCGCCCGGATGATGACCAATGGGATCAGCTTCTCGGGAAACTGGCAGGGACCGTAGTTGTTCGAGCAGTTGGTGGTGAGCGTCGGCAGGCCGTAGGTGTGTCGCCAGGCCCGCACCAGGTGGTCGGCAGCGGCCTTGCTGGCCGAGTAGGGCGAGTTGGGCTGGTAGGGCGTGGCCTCGGTGAAATGGCCGGTCGGGCCCAACGAGCCGAACACCTCGTCGGTCGAGATGTGCTGGAAGCGGAAGCGGCCCTTGGCTTCACCATCGAGGCCGCGCCAGTAGGCCAGCGCGGCGTCCAGCATGGTGAAGGTGCCGCCTACGTTGGTGGCGATGAAGGGGGCGGCACCGTCGATCGAACGATCGACATGGCTCTCGGCTGCGAGATGCAGCACCGCGTCGGGCCGCACCTCGCGGAACGCCGCGTCGACGGCGGCGCGGTCGCAAATGTCGATCGCGTAGTGGCGGTGGCGGTTGCTGGCGCGCGCCTCGCCCAGCGAATCAAGATTGCCGGCATAGGTGAGCTTGTCGAGGTTCGCGACCGTCCAGTCGGTGTCGCGGATCACGTGCCGCACCACCGCCGAGCCGATGAACCCCGCGCCGCCGGTGATGAGGAGCTTCATGGTGGGGTTGTAGGGTGTCGCACACTCGGTGTCAGCCCGAGCGAGGCGAAGGACCTTTGCTGTGGCCTAAAGGTCCCTCGGCCCTTGGCCTCCGGATGACAAATTTAGTGATGCAAAATCTGCCCGAGGAAGGTCTTGGTGCGCTCGTTCTTCGGATGCGCGAAGAACTCCTCAGGCTCGTTCTGCTCGACGATCTCGCCCCTGTCCATGAAGATCACGCGGTCGGCGACGGCGCGGGCGAAGCCCATCTCGTGCGTGACGCAGAGCATGGTCATGCCTTCGCCGGCCAGCTCGATCATGACGTCGAGCACCTCTTTCACCATCTCGGGATCGAGCGCCGAGGTCGGCTCGTCGAACAGCATGATCTTGGGCCGCATGCACAGCGCCCTGGCGATGGCCACGCGTTGCTGCTGGCCGCCCGACAGCTGACCGGGATACTTGGCGGCCTGCTCCGGGATGCGCACGCGCTTCAGCAGCGACATGGCGATCTCCTCGGCTTCCTTCTTGGGCAGCTTCTTCACCCAGATCGGCGCCAGGGTGAGGTTGTCGAGGATGGTGAGATGCGGGAAGAGATTGAAGGACTGGAACACCATGCCGACTTCGCGGCGGATCGCCTCGATGTTCTTGACGTCGTTGGACAGCGTGACGCCGTCCACGACGATGTCGCCCTGCTGATGCTCCTCCAGGCGGTTGATGCAGCGGATCAGGGTTGACTTGCCCGAGCCCGACGGCCCACAGATGACGATCTTCTCGGTCTGCTTGACGTCGAGGTTGATGTCGGAGAGCACGTGGAACTGGCCGTACCACTTGTTCACGCCCTTGAGCGTGATCACCGACGGGGAGTTGCTGAGATCGTGCTTGGCGATGGCAGCCATGAGGTATCAGTCTCCGAAACGCATCACGCTATCGGCGCGTGCCCTTGTTGAGTTCGACCTCGAGCCACTTGGAGTAGCGCGACATCGAGAAGCAGAAGCAGAAGTAGACGAAGGCGGCGAACAGGTAGACCTCGGCGGGGAAGCCCGCCCAGTTCGGGTCGACCAGGGCCGAGTTGGCGGTGTTGAGGAAGTCGAAGATGCCGATGATCAGCACCAGAGAGGTGTCCTTGAAGAAGCCGATGAAGGTGTTGATCAACGGCGGGATCACCACCCGCAGGGCCTGTGGCAGGATGATCAGCACTGTCTTCCGCACGTAGTTGAGACCAAGCGCGTCGGCCGCCTCGAATTGTCCCTTGGGCAGTGACTGCAGCCCGCCCCTGATGATCTCGGCGATGTAGGCGCCGGCAAACAGGATGACCGCCACCTGGGCGCGCAGGAACTTGTCGAACGACATGCCGGACGGCAGGAACAGCGGCAGCATGACCGAGGCCATGATCAGGAGGCTGATCAGTGGAACGCCGCGGATCAGCTCGATGAAGCCCACGCACAGGCCTTTGATCAACGGCAGGTTGGAACGCCGGCCCAGCGCCAGCAGCACGCCGTACGGGAAAGCGAAGGCGAGCCCATAGGTGGCGAGGATGATCGTGACCGGCAGGCCGCCCCACAGTCCGGTCTCGACGTAGCTGAAGGGCTCGATCGGCAGCTTCCAAGCCGGCATCAGGCCGACGATGCGCAGCACCAGTCCGACCGTGCCGGCCGCGACTACGGCGCGCCAAAGGGCGACCTCGGCCGGCCGGCCGATACCGGCGCGGAGCACCGCGGCCGCTCCGCCGCCCACGATGGCGAGGAGAAAGATCAGGCTGCTCGAGAAATCGATCTGGCCGAACATCAGCAGGAAGGTGGCGAAGCTGCCGACCAGCCAGATCCAGATCAGCCGCATGTTCCACATGCGCCGGTCGGCGCTTGAGATCAGCATCGCCAGCAGGATGAGGATGGCGAACAAGCAGCGCCATTGCTGGTCGTACGGGTAAGTGCCGAAGAAGATCAGGCGGTACTTCTCGTGGATCAGCGCCCAGCAGGCACCGTGGCCGTGGCATGCGTGTCCGCCGGGCGCAGTGAACACGGCTGTGAAGACCGCCCAGTTGAGGAACCACGAAAGCAACCAGCCGATCAGGAAGATCAGCACGACCGTCGTGATGCCGTTGCCCCAGCTGGAGAACAGGTTGCGGCGCACCCAGCCCAGCGCGCCGGTTTGGTCGGCTGGAGGAGCGAGCTGGCGGCGTTCGCCGGCGGACACGTCGGCCATCCTCAGCGCTCCTTGAGGGCGATTTGCTTGTTGTACCAGTTCATGAATAGCGAGATCGACAGGCTGACCGTCAGAAAGGCCGCCATGATGATCAGCACGTTCTCGATCGCCTGGCCGGTCTGGTTGATGGTGACGTTCACCGAAGCGACCAGGTCGGGATAGCCGATGGCGATGGCGAGCGAGCTGTTCTTGGTGATGTTGAGATACTGGCTGGTCATCGGTGGCACGATCACGCGCAGCGCCTGCGGCAGCAGAACCAGCCGCATCGCCTGCCCTCGCGTCAGCCCGATCGCCGCCGCCGCCTCACTCTGTCCCTTGTGCAGGGCCAGGATGCCCGACCGCACGATCTCGGCGACGAAAGCCGAGGTGTAGATCACCAGTCCGATAAGGAGCGCGGTGAACTCCGGTTGGATGACCGTGCCGCCCGAGAAGTTGAAGCCCTTGAGCTCAGGCCAGCTCATGTGGTGCGGCGCGCCGCCGGCTAGCCAGACGACGAGCGGAACGCCCAATGCCACGCCCAAGCCCGCCCAGATCGAAGGAAAGGACTGGCCGGTGGCGTTTTGGCGACGCTTGGCCCAGCGATGCAATACGACGGCCCCTGCGATGCCGACCAGCAGGCCGAGCCCCATCCACTTGTGAATCGGATCGGCGATCGGCACCGGGAAATAGAGGCCGCGATTGGACAAAAACACCGCGCCGAACACGTTGATGGCCTGGCGCGGGCCGGGGAAGATCTCGCTGATCACTTTGTAAAAGAGGTACAGCCAAAGCAGCAGCGGAACGTTGCGGAAGGTCTCGACGTAGTACTCGCAGATCTTGGCCAACAACCAGTTGGGCGAGAGCCGGCCGATGCCGATCAGCGTGCCGAGGATGGTGCACAGGATGATGCCGAGAACCGCCACTCTCAGCGTGTTGAGGATGCCGACAAAAATGGCTCGGGCATAGGTGCTGGCGGGCGAGTACGGGATAAGAGAGTCGCCGATCTCGAAACCCGCCTCACGACCGAGGTAATCGAAGCCGCTGGCGATCTTCTGGCGCTGCAGGTTCGCCATCGTGTTGGAGACTAGGAACCACACCAGCAGGGCAACCAGGGCCACGACGACGATTTGGAAGAACCAACCGCGGATGACCGGATCGTTCCACGGTGCGACCTTGGGGCGCGATTGTGAACCGATTGCGCCGACGGCCATGGTCTAGCTCCCGCACCTGCGGATATTGCGCCAAGGGCGGGAGGCGAACGGCGTCATGACACGCTATTCACCCCGCCCTCAGCAACTATCGGATCGGAGGAGCGTACTGGATGCCCCCCTGGGTCCACAGGCGATTGAGGCCGCGATCGATCTTGAGGGGCGAACCTGAGCCGACGTTGCGCTCGTAGGCCTCGCCGTAGTTCCCGACCTGCTTGATGATGTTGTAGACCCACTTCTCGTCGACCCCCAGCGCCTTGCCCATGCCCGGCGTGACGCCGAGGATGCGTTTGATGGTGGGGTTGTCGCTCTTCAGCATCGCGTCGACGTTCTTGGAGCTGATGCCGTATTCTTCGGCTTCAATCATGGCGAACTGCGCCCACTTCACGACGTCGCCGAACTGGTTGTCGCCGTGGCGCACCGCCGGTCCCAGTGGCTCCTTGGAAATCGTTTCCGGCAGGATGACGTAGTCATCTGCCGTCTGCGGTGCCGGCACGTTTGCCGCGCGGGTGGCGGCGAGCGCCGATCGGTCGGTGGTGTAGACGTCGCAGCGACCGCCGAAGAACGCCGCGCGAATCTCGTCGACCTTCTCGATGACCACCGGCTTGAAAGTCATCTTCTGGGCGCGGAAGTAGTCGGCGAGGTTGAGCTCGGTAGTCGTGCCGGGGGCGACACAGACCGTGGCGCCGTTCAGGTCCTTGGCACTCTTCACGCCGAGCTTCTTGTTCACCATGAAGCCCTGGCCGTCATAAAAGGTGATGCCGGTGAAATCGAGTCCTAGCGCGGTGTCACGTGTCAGTGTCCAGGTCGTGTTGTCGGACAGCACGTCGACCTCGCCCGACTGCAGCGCCGTGAAGCGTTGCTGCGCGGTGAGCGGCACGTACTTCACTTTCTCGGAATCGCCGAAGATGGTGGCGGAGACGGCTCGGCAGATGTCGACGTTGAGGCCCGTCCACTTGCCTTGGCTGTCGGCGAGCGAGAAGCCGGCGGTTCCGGTCGTGACGCCGCAGATCAGCTGACCGCGCGCCTTGACGGCGTCGAGATCCTTGCCAGCCATCGCCGTGCCGGACATGAACATCGCGGCCAGGGCAACAGCTGCCGCCAATGAACTCTTGAACATCGCTACCTCCCAAATCCTTGGCGCCGTCTCCTCGGCGCTCAACAAGTGTCGCCTCCCACCGGCCTGCAAGCAACAGGCCAAATGATGATCGATCGTCCTCGCCCCGTTTCGGGGCAGGCCTTGCCGTCTAAGACGTCAGAGATGTCCCGGCGTGTGCGGGGGCACGAACGGGTTGCGGCTCCAGGGATCGGGAGCCTGCTGCACACTGACTGTGCCTCTCTTGCCCTGCGCCAGCGCTGCGGCGCGGATCTCGCCCTGCCATTGCCGGAAGGCGACCAGCGCCTGGGAACTGAGCAGGCTGCGGCCGCCGTTCTCCGACAGGTATGGCGCCGGATCGACGAACTGGCCGTCGACGATGGTCGAGAAGTGCAGATGCGGCCCGGTCGAGCGGCCGGTCGAGCCGACATAGCCGATCACGTCGCCCTTGTGCACGTAGGTGCCGGGGGCGATGCCCGCCGCGAAGCGCGACATGTGGGCGTACAGCGTCTCGAAGTTGTCGGCGTGAGCGATCTTAACGGTGCGGCCGTAGTTGTAGTACCAGCCGGCATGATCGACCACGCCGTCGGCCGCGGCGTAGATCGGGTCGCCGTACTTGCCTTCGAAATCGATGCCGTTGTGGAAGCCGGAGCCGCTGGTCCGCCCATAGTAGCGACGCCGGCCGAACGGCGAGGAGATGCGCGAGTCGGGCTTGGGTTCGCCGAGCAGGGTGCCGCCCAGCCGCCGACCCGAGTTGTCGAACCAGCCTTCGGGCTGATCGGGCGGCGAGAACCACCAGTAGGAGTGCTTGTTCTTGCCATCGCCGATCGCGGCATAGAGCAGATGGGTCGAGCCGTCGGCGGTCCGCCCGCGCATCATCTCGACTTTGGCGGAGCCGGCGTTAGGCGCGAATCCCGCGAAGGCCTTGGTGAGGTCCTTGAACAGCGGTTGGTTGGCGCCTCCCGGCATGGAATTGAAAGCGACGGCGGCGCTGTCGGCCTTCACGAACGTCACGGTGCCCGGCACCACGGCGCGCGATGCCGCCCCTGGCAGGGCCACCATGCTGGGCACACTGGAAGTCTGTTCGTCTTCGCTGCCTACGACGCTAGGCGTGCCCGAGGGGGCGACTGCGTTGCCCGTTACAACGGCCGCCGCTGGCTTGGCGATTGACGGTGCCCTCGCCGAGGAGGCGGCGGCCCGCGCCTGGGCGGCGGTGGCTTGGGGGCCGGTCCGAGGTCCGGCGGCCGGCGCCGCCTGCGTGGATGAAGGTGCGGGCTTGGCGACGACGGCGGCCGCCGGCTTGTCGGTAGCGGCTGGATTTGGCGGTGACGCTTGTTGGCTGTTGAATTCCGACAGCCACTTCTCGTTCAGCTTGTCGGCCTCGTTGTCGTTCGAGGGCTTAACCGGCGCCTTGGCAACGTGCTTGGCCGGCGCCTTTTGCAGCACCTTGAGGTTCTTCTTGCTGGGTGGCGTGACCTGGGCCACCGCCACTGACACGTCCAACACCTGAAAGACGGAGATCGCGACGCCTGTCGCGATCAAGGTGCGCATTGTGTTGTTTACGAAAACCAGCGTTGTTCGCCAGCGCTCGCCGCGCCTGGGGCGCGTCGTCGTATACGCCATCAGCCTCTCCCGACTTCATTGCCCTAATTCATTGACCACAGACACTTGAGGCCAACAGCGAATTCACCGGACTCCCGACCAGTGCCCCCCGCGATGTGCACTCCGGGCCGATACTGGCCATGACATTTCCACAAGTCCAACGAAAAGTTGCAAAAATGCAACAGTCGTGCAGATGCATGTCATCTACTTGCAACAGAAGGATTTTCCCGCTCAGGCGCGGTTGCGGTCGCGAAAAAATGCCGTGGGTAGATTTTCGTGCAGCGCTCCGTCGCGCAGCGCCGGATAGCGCGCCAGCATGCCGGCCGCCTCCGCCATCTCCTCGACGTCGTTGAACATCGGGACGCCGGCCTGCTCCATGGCGGCGAACCATTCAACCTTGCCGGGCAAGGTGCCCATCATGCTGTGCAGCAGCGGCAGGGGCGACCGGCCGGCGAGCTTGGCCAGCCGGTCGATCACCGGTCCGGCCTCGACCATGAACGGCACGACGTGGATCATCAGGATCGCGTCGTAGGCGTCGACGGCATGATCCAGCGCGCTTTGCAGTGCCAGTTCGAAGCGGTCCTCGCGCGCGTCGGCCAGGAGATCGATCGGGTTGGCCACCGAGGCTTCGGGCGGCAGGCGCTGGCGCAGCACGTCGGCCATAGCTCGCGGCAGGGGCGCGAGCTCGAGTCCTTCGAGCGCAGCTCGGTCCGAGCAGATAACGCCTGGCCCGCCCGAGTTGGAGAGAATGAGGGCGCGTCGGCCCAGCCCCTGCGGGAAGGCTCCGAAGGCCTTGGCGGCAATCAGGAGCGCGCGCAGGCTCTCGACGCGCAGCATGCCGCAGGATCTGCAGAAGGCGTCGATCGCTGCGTCGTCGTTGGCGACGGCGCCGGTATGGGCCGCCGCTGCCGTGGCGCCGACAGCGGTGCGCCCGCCGAACAGGGCAATCACAGGCTTCTTGGCCGCGACGGAGCGCGCCGTTCGGCGGAACCGCTCATGGTCCTCGATCGACTCTACATAGAGCAAGGCCGCGCCAACTTCCGCCCGCTCGCCCAGCCAGGCGAGATAATCCTCGACGCCGAGATGCACGGCGTTGCCCACCGAGACTACCGACACAAGCGGCAGGTTGCGGGCATTGGCCTTGTCAATGAACTCCTCGGCCAGCGCGCCGGATTGCGAGATGAAGGCAAGCCCGCTGCCGCCGCGCTGCACGTCCGCTTTGGTCCCCGGTGGCAGGTCGCGCAGGAAGGTGGCGGCGAAGCGCCAGGCAGGATCGAGATGGATGATGCCGGCGCAGTTCGGCCCGGCGACGATCAGGCCACGCGTGCGCGCGAGCTCGAGCAGCTCCGCGTTGCGCGCCTGGCCCGCCGGCCCCGCCTCGGCGAAGCCGCCGGGCAGGATCAGGAAGTGGCGCATGCCGCGGTCGGATGCCTCGCGGACCGCGTCGAGGATGGTGTCGGGCCGGATCACCACCACGGCCAGGTCGACCGGCGGTTCGATCTCGGCGATGGCAGGCACGACCGGGTAACCGAAGATCGTGCCGCCGCGCGGGTTGACCGGAACGACCCTTCCGCCATAACCGGCTCGCCGCAGCATCTGCATGACCGCGCCGCCGGACGAGGTCGGGCGTTCGCCGGCGCCGACGACGGCGATGCTCCTGGGAGCGAAGAACGGCTTCAGGTCGCGGATCTCGTCCATGGGCCGAGTCGTTGCAGCACAGGCGAACCGAGGTAGGCAAGGAAAAGGAGGACAAGATGGCCGATCCGATCCAGCTCCTGATCCAGGGACGCCCGCACGAATTGGGTCCGGGCTTTCCGGTGCGGCGCGTGCTGCCGAGCGTCAAGCGCCGCATGGTCGGGCCTTTCATCTTCCTCGATCATTTCGGGCCCATGGTGGTGCCGCCCGGCGGCGACGGCATGGAGGTGCGGCCGCATCCGCATATCGGCCTCGCCACCGTGACCTTCCTGTTCGAGGGCGGCATCTTCCACCGCGACAGCCTGGGCTACGCCCAGGCGATCCGGCCGGGCGACGTCAACTGGATGACCGCCGGCAGCGGCATCGCCCACAGCGAGCGCACCGAAGAGGCGATGAAGAAGAGCGGCTTTCGCATGCATGGCGTCCAGACCTGGGTGGCCCTGCCCAAGCCCCACGAGGAGACGGCGCCCGCCTTCCAGCACGTCGATGCCGGATCGCTGCCCTTCTGGCACGAGGGCACCGGCTCACTCCGGCTGATCGTCGGCACGTATAAGGGCCGCACCGCGCCGACCACGCACTTCTCACCGATCTTCTACGTCGGCGCCGATCTCGCTGCCGGCGCCAAGGTCACGGTATCCCCCGAGCACGCCGAGCGCGCCGTCTACGTCGCGGATGGCGAGGTGATCCTGGGCGACCGGCAACTCGCGGTGGGCGACCTCGCCGTGCTGGCCGCCGGCCCGACGGTCGAGCTGGTGGCGGGCACGCGCGGCGCCAAGGCGATGCTGCTGGGCGGGGCGGCGATGGATGGCCCGCGTCACATCTGGTGGAATTTCGTGTCGTCCTCAAAGGAACGCGTCGAGAAGGCCAAGGCCGACTGGCGCGACGGCCGCTTCGCCAAGGTCCCGGGTGATCCCGAGTTCATTCCGTTGCCGAAGAACTAACTTGGGCAAATGTAGCCTGTGCCGCTCGGGTTCTTGAAGCAGCCGACGGCCTGCGGCATTGCCTGTTTCGGCAGCCACAGGACGACGTTGGGCGCGAAGATCGTGAACACGATGGTGGCGAGGAAGACGACGTAGATCGGCAGCGCGGCGCGCAGCGCGCTCGAGAACTTCACGCCGACGAACTTCGATGCCATCAGCAGCACCAGCCCGTAGGGCGGCGTGATCAGTCCGAAGGCGAGCGTGACGATCAGCACGACGCCCATGTGCACCGGGTTGATGTGGCCGGCCTGGGTCAGCGAATTCACCAGCGGCATGAAGATGATGATGGTCGGCACCGGCTCGATGAAGTCGCCGATGATGGTGAACAGCAGCACCAGCGACAGCATGATGAGGTGCGGATCGTCGCCCGCGATCGAGACGATCGCATCGGAGATCACGATGGCGCCGCGCAGGTAGGCCAGCATCCAGCCGAACGCCGTGGCCGCCGCGATGGTGATCAGCGGCAGGGAGTAGATCAGGCCGGCATAGCAGAAGTCGCGCGGCAGCTTGAAGATGTGCTTGGGGTTCAGGAGCGGGATGACGACCAGCAGGATCCAGCTCACCGCCACGACGCCCGCCTCGGTCGGCGTGAACCAGCCGGTCATGATGCCGCCCAGCAGGATGACCGGGATCATCAGCGGCAGGACGGCCTCCTTGGTGGCGACGGCGACCTCGCCGAAGCGGGCGCGCTGCCGGCGCACGCCGATCGGGCCGAAGAAGTAGCAGTAGATCATCAGCCCGATGCCGATCATGAAGCCCGGCACGAAGCCCGCCATGAAGAGGCCGGCAATCGAGACATTGCCGATGGCGCCATAGACCACGGCGGTGATCGAGGGCGGCACCAGGGCGGCGATCGTCGAGGCCGAGGCGATGATGGCGGCGATGAAGGGCGGCTCGTAGCCCTCGCGCCGCATGGAGACTCCGAGCGTGCGGCTCATCACCGCGACGTCG
>JBPYDO010000372.1:0-2895 GCA_051985755.1 Reyranella sp.
AGCCCCACCGCAGCGCCCATGCAGGGCTGACCTGCAACTGTTTTCATATCTCATCTTCTTCTCCTCTCCCCCGTTAGGGGGCGAGGCTGGGAGAGGGGCTGCGCTCATCGCGTGTCACCCCCTCTCCTTACCTCTCCCCTAGCGGGGGAGAGGAATCAACAGTGCGAGGCACGATTCACTGGCCGCTCACTGGCCGCGGAACGCCGCAGCAACTATGGCGTTGCAGAGCGATGGATTCTCCTGCCAGCTCCATGACCGATGTACCGGCGCGGCTCGACCGGCTGCCGTGGAGCGGCTTCCATCGGCTGGTCGTGGCGGCGCTGGGCATTACCTGGATCCTCGATGGGTTGGAGGTGACGCTCGCGGGCTCGGTGGCGGCGGCGCTGCAAAAGAGTCCGACGCTCCGTCTCACGCCGGAAGAGATCGGCCTGACCGGCAGCGCCTATCTGGTCGGCGCAGTGCTGGGTGCGCTGCTGTTCGGCCATCTCACCGATCGGCTTGGCCGCAAGAGGCTGTTCAATGTCACGCTCGGCGTCTACCTGGTGGCGACGGCGGCGACGGCGCTGTCGTGGAACCTCGAGAGCTTCCTCTTCTTCCGCTTCCTCACCGGTGCCGGCATCGGCGGCGAATATTCGGCGATCAACTCGGCGATCCAGGAGCTGATCCCTGCGCGCCTGCGCGGCCGCACCGACCTGGCGATCAACGGCAGCTTCTGGGTCGGCGCGGCGGCGGGCGCGCTGGTGTCGGTGCCGCTGCTCGATCCCAACTTGTTTGCCGCCGACGTCGGCTGGCGCCTGGCCTTCGGCAGCGGCGCGCTGCTCGGCCTGTTCATCCTCTATCTGCGGCGCTTTCTGCCCGAGAGCCCACGCTGGCTGATGCTGCATGGCGGGGCCGAGGAGGCGCGTCGCGTCGTGAGCGAGATCGAGGCGCGCGTCTGTGCCAGCACGGGCACGACCCTTGCGGCCGTGCAACCGAGCCTCAGCCTCGGCGCCACGCATCGCGTGACGCTGGCGTCGGTCGCCGGCACCTTGCTGCGCACCTATCCGGCGCGCACCGCGCTCGGCCTGGTGCTGATGGCCTCGCAGGCCTTCATCTACAACGCGATCTTCTTCACCTACGCGCTGGTGCTCACCCATTTCTACGACCTGCCGGCCGACCGCGTCGGTTTGCACATCCTGCCCTTCGCGGTCGGCAACTTCCTGGGACCGTTGCTGCTCGGCCGCTGGTTCGACACCTGGGGCCGCAAGCCGATGATCGCCGCGACCTACGCCCTGGCGGGCGTGCTGCTGGCCATCACCGCCTGGCTCTTCTGGCGGGGCTGGCTCGACGCCACGACGCAGACGGCGTTGTGGAGCGTCGTCTTCTTCTTCGCCTCGGCGGCGGCAAGTGCCGCCTACCTGACGGTCGGCGAAAGCTTCCCGCTGGAAATACGGGCGCTGACCATCGCCCTGTTCTATGCCTTCGGCACCCTGCTCGGCGGCGCGGCTGGACCGTGGATGTTCGGCGCCCTGATCGCCGACGGCGGACGCGGCGGCATCGTGCAGGGCTATGCGCTGGGCGCGGCCTTGATGATCGTCGCCGCGGCCGTGGAACTCAGGCTCGGCGTGCGGGCAGAGGGCAAGCCCCTGGAAGAAGTGGCGGCGCCGCTTTCGGCGTCGCGTTCCTGACCTTCTCGATCCTGCAATATGGTATTCCTAGACTTGGCCCATGAGCTTTCGCATTGCCCAGATTTCCGACACGCATCTCAGCGACACCAAGCCGTTCTTTGTCGACAATTTCCGGCTGATCGCCCAGTCGATCCGGCGCGCTTCGCCCGACCTGGTGCTGAACAGCGGTGACATCTCGCTCGACGGCGCCACGTCCAATGCCGCCAGGGCCGAGAGCGACCTCGCGTCGGCGCGGCGGCTGCACGATGAGATCGGCCTGCCGCTCAGCCTGCTGCCGGGAAACCACGATCTCGGTGACAGCCAGGACGCGCCCGCCTATGGCGGCGGGCATGAGGAATCGCACATCGATGCCGAGCGGCGGGCGCGCTATTTGCGCCATTTCGGCGACGACTGGTGGAGCTTCGATGTGCCGGGCTGGCGCGTGCTCGGCATCGACGCGCAGCTCCTGGGCAGCGACCTCGCCGAGGCCGGCGCCCAGGACGAGGCGATATCGGCGGCGATAGCGGGACTGGGTCGGCGCCGGCTGGCGCTCTTCGTGCACAAGCCGCTGTTCGATCAAACGCCCGACGAAGACGCGGTTGGCGGCCGCTTCCTCAATCCGGCCCCGCGCCGCCAGCTGCTGGCGAGGCTCGCGGGCGTGCCGCTCGCTCTGGTCGCCAGCGGTCACGTGCACCAGTACCGCGACACCACGGTCGCCGGCACGCGCCATGTCTGGTGCCCCTCGACCGGCTTCGTGCTGCCCGACCGCATGCAGCCGCGCTTCGGGCTGAAGCAGGTCGGCTACGTCGAGCACATCCTGGGCGACGACGGCACGTACGATAGCCGGTTCGTGCGCGTTCCCGGCGTCGCCGATCTCGACATCAGCGACATTCCCGCTGCTTATGGGCCTGTGTGAAGGAAGGCTCCCTCGGCCTACGGCCTCGGGGATGACACAACAGGCTCCTGTGTCATCCCGAGCGCAGCGAGGGACCTTTGACTACGCCGGTACGGGTATGGCCCGCTGGTTGTAGAGCATCTTGCGGATGCGGGCCTGTTCCTCGGGCGGCAGCTTGGTGTTGTCGACCGAGAGATCGCTGCCGACCGCCATGCCCTTCTGCACCGCAGGGCGCGCGCCCAGCTCGTCCCACCAGCGCTTGAAGTGCTTGAACTCCTCGATGTCCTGGCCCTGGAACTTCCAGTTGATGGTCCACGGGTAGCAGATCATGTCGGCGATCGTGTACTGGTCGCC
>JBPYDO010000373.1:0-2956 GCA_051985755.1 Reyranella sp.
CGTTCGGCGCGCCCAGCTTGCTTTGATAGGTTCCGTTGCTGCTGAACTTGCCGTTGAAGCAGGACAGCGAAAAGCGGCCGGCATTGCCGGAGTCGTTGGTGAAGGTGCCCTGGCAAACCTCCTCGGCGTGCGGGTTCTCGACCGAGAACGTGACCGAGCGATCATGCGCGATCAGGGCGCCATAGCGCGCCACGCCGTTGAGGCGGGCGACGTTACCCTTGTCGTCGCGATAGAAGATCGAGACCGGGCCGTAGGCCTGGTCGGGCATGCTCGCGCGCGGCACGACGTAGGTTCCATCGCTGATCACCACCCGGCATTGGCAATCGACACCATAGTTGTCGCCGAGCGGCCCGAGCTGGGCGAGCTTCTGCCTGCAGATCGAGAGCGCGGTGTCCTGCACCTCGCTCTCGCTCATCTGGTTCTTGGTATAGGCGTCGGCATAGACGAAAGCGCATTGCCGCGGCATCGGCACGGCGACCGCCTTGTGGCTGGCGGTGTTGGTGTTGGGATCATCCCAGAAGCGATGCGCCATCTCGGGGAAGCGCAGGAAGATCGCATCGCGTCGGCCGGCCTTGCCGTAGGGCGATTGGGCGGCGTACTGCGCCCAGGCCGCGGCGGCCACGAGGGCGGTCAGTCCCGCGAGCAAAGCGGCGATGAAACTGCGAGCCATGACCTCAAACATCAGCCGAGAAAGGTGACGGAAATACGACCCGGCCGGCGGCAGCATCCCCCGCTGGCCGGCCGGAAGTCTACACCAGCCGGCTCTGGTTCTTGGCGGCGCCGATGAACGAGGTGAACAGCGGGTGCGGCGCAAAAGGTCGTGATTTCAGCTCGGGGTGGTACTGCACCCCAATGAACCACGGGTGATCGGGAATCTCGACGATCTCCGGCAGGATGCCGTCGGGCGACATGCCGGAGAAGCGCAACCCCACCTGTTCCAGCCGATCCTTGTAGTTGACGTTGACTTCGTAGCGATGGCGGTGGCGCTCGCTGATCACGTCCTGGCCGTAGATCTCGTGCACTTTGGTGCCGGGCCGCAGGTTCGCCGGATAGGCGCCGAGTCGCATGGTGCCGCCGAGGGCGCCGTTGGCGGCCCGCTTCTCGAGCTGGTTGCCCTTGAGCCACTCGGTCATCAGGCCGACCACGGCGTGCTTGCAGGGCCCGAATTCGCTCGACGAGGCGTCCTCGATGCCGAGCAGGTTGCGCGCCGCCTCGATCACCGCCATCTGCATGCCGAAGCAGATGCCGAAGAACGGCACCTTGCGCTCGCGGGCGAACTTCACCGCGTGGATCTTGCCCTCGGTGCCGCGTTCGCCGAAGCCGCCGGGCACAAGGATGCCGTTCACGTTCTCGAGGTGGCTGACGGCGTCATCGCGCTCGAAGATCTCGGAGTCCATCCACTCCAGCCCGACCTTCACGTTGCTGTCGAAGCCGCCGTGCGTCAGGGCTTCGCTGAGCGACTTGTAGGCATCGAGCAGCACGGTGTACTTGCCGACCACGGCGATCGTGACCTTGCCCTCGGGCTCGCGCACGCCCCTGACCACGCCGCGCCAGCGCTCGAGATCGGGCTCCTTGGTGGCATCGAGACCGAAGTAGCGGCAGACCTCGGCGTCGAAGCCCTGTTCATGATAGGCGATCGGCACCTGGTAGATGGTGTCGACATCGCGCGCCTCGATGACGCGCTCGGGCCTGACGTTGCAGAACAGGGCGATCTTGCGCCGCTCGTTGGCCGGGATTTCCTTGTCACCGGAGCGGCAGACCAGCAGGTCGGGCTGGATCCCGACGCTCAACAGCTCCTTCACCGAGTGCTGCGTCGGCTTGGTCTTGAGTTCGCCCGCCGTCGGCACCCAAGGCAGCAGGGTCAGGTGCACGTACATGGTGCGCTCACGGCCGAGCTCATTACCGAGCTGGCGGATGGCTTCGAGGAACGGCAGGCCCTCGATATCGCCCACCGTGCCGCCAATCTCGACCAGGACGAAGTCCTCTTTTTCGGTGTCGTTGACGATGAATTCCTTGATGGCGTCGGTGACGTGCGGGATCACCTGCACGGTGGCGCCAAGATATTCGCCATGGCGCTCCCTCGCGATCACCGTCGAGTAGATGCGGCCGGTCGTGATGTTGTCGCTCTGCCGTGCGTCCACCCCGGTGAAGCGCTCGTAGTGGCCAAGATCGAGATCGGTCTCGGCGCCATCGTCGGTGACGAACACCTCGCCGTGCTGATAGGGGCTCATCGTGCCCGGATCGACATTGAGGTAGGGATCGAGCTTGCGCAGCCTGACGCGATAGCCGCGCGCCTGCAGAAGCGCGCCCAGCGCCGCCGACGAAAGACCCTTACCTAGCGAGGAAACCACGCCGCCCGTTATAAAAATAAAGCGCGTCATGGGCCTACAGACTACTAAATCCGGTGGCGTGCGGCCATGGGGATATCGCCCCTCTGTCGTTTCGACGGAGGCAACGGTTGGCCATCTTCGTTGTTCCTAGCGCGTGGGCGCGGAGGGTAGCGCGGGCGTCGCGGGCGCAGCACCGCCCGTCGTCGGTCCGCCGGGCGTTGACGGCGCCGGCGTCGTGGGGCTGGCCGGCAACTGATCCATGATCGATCCGGACGAGCGGACCGGGCCACTCGCGCTCCACGCCATCAGGAGACTGAGAAAGAAGAAGATGCCGGCGAAGATCGCCGTGGCGCGCGACAGAACGTTGGCCTGGCCGCGCACCGAGAACAGCGCGTCGGTGCGGCCCATGCCGAGCCCGCCGCCTTCGCTGCGCTGGAGCAGGATGACGATGATCATGGCGGCCGTGACGCCGACATGGATCATCAGCAGCACCACCCGCCAATCGTGCAAAAAGCCGCGAACCGCTTCCATCGCGGCGGGCTTCTACCGTCTTTAGGCCGCCTTGGCGATAGCCAAAAATTCCGCGGCATTGAGGCTGGCGCCGCCGACCAGGGCGCCGTCGACGT
>JBPYDO010000374.1:0-4692 GCA_051985755.1 Reyranella sp.
TACAAGCTCTTCGATCACCGGGGTGAAGCGAAGTTCGGCGGCTTCGTGCACTACACCTACGCGGCCAACTTCAACGACGTGCTCAACGTGGTCAACAACACGGGCCTCGACGCGCCCGACGCCGCCCAGCTGGTCCGCCGGGTCCAGCCGTTATGGGGCTACTACATCAACCTGCAGCAGGAAGTGGCCGACGATCTCGGCGCCTTCGTTCGCTGGAGCTGGAACGACGGCCAGAGCGAATACTCGGCGTTTACCGACATCAGCCACAGCCTGTCGGCCGGCGTCTCGATCAAGGGCGAGCGCTGGGGCCGGCCCGACGATACGGTGGGCGTCGGCGGGGCCGTCAATTGGGCGTCGCCGCAGTTCGTGAACTTCCTCGCCGCGGGCGGTACCGGCATCCTGATCGGCGACGGTCAGCTGCAGGACTCGGGTGCCGAGCACATCGTCGAGGGCTACTACGCCTGGCACGTGGCGAAAGGCGTTACCCTGACGGCGGACTACCAGTTTATCGGCAACCCGGCGTACAACGCCGACCGTGGGCCAGTGCACGTGTACAGCGGCAGGCTGCGCATGGATTTCTAACCTTGGTTCTTTCGCGCTAATATCGAAGCAACTGACGACTTGAGGAGCGAACATCATGAGTAACGCAAGCGTTCTTCCGGGCTTTCAGCCGATCGTCATCCCGGTCCGCGAGATACTCCCGTGGCTGCTCTTTGGCGTCCTTCTGCTGCTCGCGCTCTATTTTGTGGGTGCCGAGGAGGGTGCGACCTCGCTGATCCCCGGCATGTACGTCCATGAGTTCGTGCACGACGGCCGGCACCTTCTCGGATTTCCCTGTCACTGAGCGACTGACGCCGATCCCATGGTCAGGACTCTTCTCATCCGCGGCATGATAGCCGGCCTTCTTGCCGGCCTTCTCGCCTTCGGCTTCGCCCGCATCTGGGGCGAGCCGCAAGTCGACCGCGCCATCGCCTTCGAAGAGCAGATGCAGAAGGAGCATGCCCACGCTGACCATATGGGCCAGGCGAAAAGCGACGAACCTGAGGAGGAGCTTGTAAGCCGCGCGGTCCAGCGAGGTCTGGGACTGTTCACAGGCGTCGTGGTGTATGGCGCGGCCCTTGGTGGTCTGTTCGCCCTGGTCTTTGCCTACGCCTACGGGCGGATCGGCGAGTTTTCTCCGCGCACCACCGCGGCGCTGCTGGCTGGCGCAGCCTTCGTCGTCCTGGTGATCGCCCCGGGGATCAAGTATCCCGCAAATCCGCCGTCGGTCGGCGAGCCCGGCACGATCGGCGAGCGAACGGCGTTGTTCACCACCATGATCGTGATCTCGATCGCCTCATTGCTGGTCGCACTGACCGCCGGCCGCCGGCTGGCGGCACGACTGGGCGTGTGGAACGCGACTCTGGCAGGTGCCGCGATCTTCATCGTGCTCGTGGCCATCGCCGAAGGATTACTGCCGCCGATCGACGAAGTGCCGGCGCGCTTTCCCGCCAGCGTCCTCTGGCGCTTCCGCATCGTCTCCATCGGCATAGAGGCCGTGTTGTGGACCGCCATCGGTCTGGTGTTTGGAGTCCTTGCCGAGAAAGCCATCGCGAGGGAACAGCGGGGACATTGGTCGCACCAACGCGCCTGACGTGGATCTGCTGCGGCGCGACGGCGGCGATGCGGCGGGCGGCGTTTCCCGCCGAGGAGCCGCTCGCCGAGGGTGCCATGGCCGAAGCCAAGCTGGCGGCGGCCGCCTTCGACCGATTCGGCCGGGTGTTCGCAGCACCCGAATTGCGGGTGCGCCAGACGGTTGGCGCCCTCGGGCTGGAAGCCTCGATCGAGCCGGCCCTCACGGAATGCGACTA
Source organism: Reyranella sp. (assembly GCA_051985755.1). Taxonomy (GTDB): domain Bacteria; phylum Pseudomonadota; class Alphaproteobacteria; order Reyranellales; family Reyranellaceae; genus Reyranella. The sequence continues at coordinate 1,851 of JBPYDO010000374.1, forward strand.
CGGCCGCTGGAAGGGCCGTTCCTTGCGCGAGGTCGAGGCGGCGGAGCCTGCGGCACTCGCCGCCTGGCTCAGCGACCCGCACGGTGCACCTCATGGCGGCGAGAGCCTCGCCGACGTGATGCGACGAGTCGGCGACTGGCTCGACGGACCCGCTCGCCAAAAGGGCCGGGTCGCCGCAGTTTCGCATCCTTCGATCATTCGAGCCGCCATCGTGCACGTCATGCAAGCCCCTGCCGCTTCCTTCTGGCGGGTCGATGTGGAGCCCCTCAGCCGCACGGAGATGTCGTACGATGGCCGGGCGTGGAAACTCAGGACGGCGGCGTGAGTTCAATGTCAGCGACCGGCACGACCATCCGCTGCTATCGTTGTCAGGCCGAGTTCACGTGCACCAGTGACGTGAAATGCTGGTGCATGGACCTGCCCAACGTGATGTCATTCACTGACAATGGGTGCATGTGCCCGAAGTGCCTGCGTGAGGCGATTGCGTCACTCGAACCTACAAAGCCGGATCGCGAGTAGCAGTGGCAAGAGCACCTCTGCGCTGCGAGAGGCTGGACGACTCGCCGGCTGAGATTATTCGGCATCACCTAGTCGATCCTCGTCATGGCTGGAGCATCGGCACTTACGGCGCCCTCGGCGAATTCACCTACGACCATGACGAACCGGACCTTGCGGTCGACCTCACTGCGCTGACCGTACGTTCGCGGCGCGGCGCCCTCACGATCGTCTCCCTGGAAGGGGTGCAGCCCGTAGCGCTGATCGACGAAACCGGCTGCACGCGCGAGATCGCCTTCTGCACGGCGCGCACGCAGGCGCAGCGCACGCTCATCACTTCGCTCGGTGACAATGTCTTCGACGTCGGTGTCGGCGCACCGCACATCGATTTGCTGGTGCGCCTCGCGCCAGGGGATGCAGAGACCGCAGCCGCTCTTCAGGCTTCGATTGGCCGGTCGCTGTTTGCCGCCGGCACGCCAGCGGGTGCCGCCATCGCTCGATCCAGCCCGACGCGCATCCTGGCCTCGGCAATCGCCAAGCTCGAAGTGCATCAACGGATCCCACCGCCTGGCGGCCGCTCGCCGGACGGCCCGCACACGCATCTCCTGCCCAAGCTCCTCGCCCGCGGCCTTACGCGCAAACCAGGAAGGTCGCTGCCGGATGGGCTCTATTGTGGACTGAGCCTCTATCCGAGATGATCGGGAGTGCTAGCGCCTAAAACTTCTCCGCCAAGGTGACCAGGAAGGCGCGGCGCATGCCGTATTGCGGCGCGCCGACGCCGACGCCGGTGCCGTTGCGGATCTGGTAGATGGCGTCGAACACATTCAGGATGTCGAAGCGAACCGAGGTCTCGCGGCCGGCGCCGAGAGGGATCTTCTGCGTCGCCGACAGATTGACCACGGCATAGGGCGGCTGGGCGGTGTCGTTCGGCGTGAAGGTGGTGGCGCGCAGGCCCTGGCCATAGATGAAATCGGCCGAGACGCGCGTCGCCCAATCGGTGTCCTGGTTGAAGGTGTAGGACGCGCCGGCCGATGCCGTCGCGCTCTGATTGTGGTCAAGATAGATGTAGTTGTCGTTGATGAAAGCCAGGTCGTTCGGATTGAAGTTGAACTGGGCCGAGATGATCTTGGTGCCCTTGGCTTCCGACCAGGCGAAGTTGGCGTAGAGCGACCACGGGCCTTTTTCGTAGGCGCCGGTGAGCTCGATGCCCTTGACCTGGGCGTTGGCGTAATTGAACGACGTGAGGAAGATCGGCGCGCCGAATTGGCCCTCGTCCAGCAGGTCCTGGGCGATCTTGTAGTAGGCGTCGAAGCCGAATTTCAGGCTCTGGTGCGGCCTGATCTCGAAGCCGGCATCGAAATAGTCGGCGCGTTCGGGCTTGACGACGTCGTTCTGCGTGATCGGAGGAGTCCCGAGCGGCGCCGCCGTCGTGCCGAGCGTGGCGTTGACCGAGAAATTGTTGACCTGGGCGAGCGGCGGCGGCGTGAAGTAGCGGGCGTAGCCGCCATGCACGGTCAGCACGTCGTTGGGCCGCCATACCAGGTTCACGCGCGGGCTGAACTGGTAGTCGTTGGTGTTGGCGTTGATGGCGTCGAAGCGCATGCCGAAGTTCAAGGTCACGGTCGGCATCACCGTCCATTCGTCCTGCAGGTAGAAGCCGTAGGTCCAGCCGATCTGGTCGTTGCCGAAGGCGATGCCGATCGGCTGGTCGCTGGTCGTGGCGCCCGTCGTGTCGACCGGCAGGACGCCGGCGTTGGTGCGGCTGATGGCGTGCTCCTGCTGGATCAGGAAACCGGAACGCAGCGTGTGCTCGGCCGTCATCTTCCAGCTGGCGTCGCCCTGCACGCCGGTCGCCTGGCTGTAGCGGCTGGTCCAGGGCGCGATGCCGTTGAACGCGATGTCGCCCGTGGCGTCCGGCTGGTAGGCGAGGTACGAGTAGCGGGTGAAGGTCGAGAGCTGCCAGTCCCACGCGTCGAGGTGCTTCTGCAGCGACGCTATGGCGAACCAGGCATCTTCCCACTGCCGCTGGTCCAGCATCGAGCTGATGAAGTTGGGCGTGCCGGCGACCTGGTTCACCGGAAAGCCGGTCGGCGACTGCGGGATCTGGAAGCGTGCGCTCGAGCCGCCGAGGATCAGGCTGGCGCGGGTGCTGTCGTCGATGATGCCGGTGATCTTGGCGAGGCCATGCCACTGGTCGGTGTTGTCGTGGATCGGCTCCATGCTGGTCGACGTATTCTCGATGCCGATCGTGTTGTGCAGGAACTGGCCGCTCAGGAAGGCGTCGATCTTGCCGCTGCTCGCGCCCCAGGCGAAGGACGGCTGCTGCCAGGCATAGGAGCCGACCGTC
>JBPYDO010000375.1:0-17876 GCA_051985755.1 Reyranella sp.
CCACGGCCTATGCCAAGCATCCGAACGACAAGGCCTGGCTCTTCGATGTCGATACGATGAAGCCGCGTGTCAACAACCCGGCCTGGGTTCGGGCGATTCAGGACGTGCTCGATGCCCTGCCCTCGCAGCCCCCCGACCAGCTCAACGCCGACCCCAACACGACCGGTTTCCAGCAATTTCTGGCCGGCATCGGCTCGATGATCGCGTGGTGGGGAGATATCGGCGAAGTAGCCAAGACCAGCGACACCGCCGTCATCGGCGATGTTCTTGGTTTCGACATCCTGCCGGGATCGGACGACGTCTACAATTCCAAGACAAAGGCCTGGGAGAAGCTACCGACCGGCCCGAACTATGCTCCGAACTGCGCCTATCTCGGTTGGGGCGTCTACGTCATGGCGCGGGTCAATGGCGACACCCGCAAGCATAAGGCGGCGTGGAGCGCCGCTGCCCATCTCGGCGGCAAGGATCTTTCGATCTGGACCGTAATGTATCCGTCCGGCTTCCAGGTCCACCGGACAAGCCATTCCAACATCGCCGAATGGGTGGCCGCGGGTTACGAGAAGAAGTACATCACGTCCTATCTGAATTCGCAGTTCGGCTCCTACAATCATCCCAATCGCGCGGTCGAGCCGCGCATTCCCGGCATCTTCCAGTATTACAGCGTGGCGGAGGATGAGCTCGCAAAGATCTACGCCCGCAAGGTCGATGCCCAGACCGGCGCCAACAATATTGCCGCCGCTTGGGAAAAGCTGACCGACCAGATCGGCCGCCAGAACCAGATTGCACTCTACAAGGCATCGTTCGGCACGTAGTTCCGTTCGACGGTCCGTCGACCAAGATCACCGAGCCACCGGCTGACCTCGTTGCACAGGGTCAGCCGGTGCCTTCCTCAGGTGACTGGCGGAGCCCAAATCGGCAGAGTGCGGTTTCGATGCAGACCTCGTCATCAGCGGCAGGTGCGCGACACGATGGCGTCGCCTCCTTTCGCGTCCTTGCGGGCCGCAGGAAGGCGGGGCGAACGCTCATCGTCGTCGCCTCGCTGGGCTTCCTTGTGCTGCTCCTCTTCCAGGTCCTGCACGCGGCCGGGGCGATCGCCGCGGGGTTCACCAATTGGCGCCCGATTCTCTACGCCTACCTTGCCTGGGCTCTTGTGTTGGGCGTTGCACAGGTCGTCATCCGGGGCGAACGCGGTCTGCGTGCGCTGTTCCTGCTGCCGGCGGTCTTGTTCACGGTCGCGGTCGTGATCTTTCCGACGTTGTTCGGTTTCTACATCGCCTCGCTCGATTGGAACCTGAGCTCGTTCGAAGGCCCGCACTTCGCCGGCCTCAGCAATCTCCGCGGCCTGTTCCACGACAGCTATTACTGGAACGCGCTTGGCAACATGATTTTCTACGTGCTCGCCGTGCTCGGCGAGTACGCGGTCGCCTTTGCCGTGGCCCTGTTGCTGAATGCCGAGATACGCGCCCGGAAGTTCTTTCGTGTCGTGTTCCTGCTGCCCTTCATGCTGAGTCCCGTCGCGGTCAGCTGGATGATCGGCAAGTCGCTCATGGAATACCGCTTCGGTCCGTTGGCCACGCTCGCCCGCTTTCTCGGATGGGACAATCCGGCGTTCTTCGCCACGCCCTGGATCGCGCGAGTGAGCATCGAGGCGATGGATGGCTGGGTCTCGATTCCCTTCATCACGATCATCCTGCTCGCCGGGCTGCAGGCCATACCCAAGCAAGTGCTGGAAGCGGCCAAGGTTGACGGCGCAAGTGCGTGGCAATCGTTCTGGCACGTCACGTTCCCGCTCATGCTGCCGATGAGCTTCACCGTCCTCATCATCCGGATCATCTTCAAGTTGAAGCTCGCCGATATCGTGATCAACGTGACTGCCGGAGGACCGGGCGGCGCCACCGACACGGTTTCGAGCTTCATCTACCGCGTGTACCGCGATCGATCGAATGTCGGATACGGAACGGGGCTCGCCATGTTCTACCTTGTCCTCATCATCATCTTCCTGACCCTCTTGCAGCGTCTGTCCACCCGCTGGACGCAGAAGGTCACATAGCTCAATCCGTTCTGCAGGGAGCTGCTCGATTGGCTGTCGTCGCGTCAGAGTCGGAACCGATCCGCAGGCATGATGCTTTGTCGCACGCGAAGCGGATCGCGACCCGTGTGCTGGTCTACGGCGCCCTGCTTGCCTGGGCGTTTGTCTGCCTGTTTCCCATCTATTGGACGATCAGCACGTCGTTCAAGTCGGCGGTCGACGTCACGCAGGGGCACTTGATCCCGTGGCTGGACTTCCTGCCGGACTGGAAGGGATGGCGATCGATCGGCTTGTCGCCCGATACGATATTCGAGACATCGACGGCCCGCGACGAGTTCCTGGGCCGCTTCCAGAACACCATCATCACGTCGTTCGGCGCGTCCCTCCTGGCGCTCGTGCTGGGAGCACCGGCGGCCTATGGCCTCAGCCGATTCCGCTACAAGTTCGGGCCGATGCGCAACAACGACATCCTGTTCTTCTTCATTTCGCAGTTGGTTCTACCGCCCGTCGTCCTCGCATTGCCGTTTCTCGTCCTCTACAAGGCACTAGCCCTGCTCGACACGAGAGTGGGCCTGATCCTGCTCTACACATTGACAGTGCTGCCGATCGTCATTTGGATCCTGCGCGTTCAATTCAACTCGATCCCGATCGAGCTCGACGAAGCCGCCTTCGTGGACGGTCTGTCGACCTGGGGTGCATTCACTCGTATCGTGCTGCCGCTCGCCGGCCCAGGGATGGTGGCCGCCTTCATCCTTTCCCTCGTGCTGTGCTCGAACGAATACTTCTTCGCGGCGTTGCTCACGAGCACGGATGCGACCACCCTGCCGGTCATGGTGGCGAGCCAAACAGGTTCGCAAGGCATAAATTGGTGGGCGATGGCGGCACTCTCGACGGCGGCGATTGCCCCACTCGTGATCGTGGGAATTTTCCTCGAGCGCTACATCGTCAGTGGACTGACCGCCGGCGCCGGCAGGTAGGAGCGCCCTTGCGAAGGTTAGTTCTCCCGCCGCACGGCGCTTTCGTGCCAGCGCCGCAGAGCCAAGTGGGAGATGAAGCTGAGCACCAGGAAGATCAGAATGCCGGCCAGCGACACTAGAGCGAGGGCCGCGAACATGCGCGGGATCTTGAGCTGGTAGCTCGCTTCGAGGATGCGGAAGGCGAGTCCTGAGGCTGTGCCGCCCGACCCAGCCACGAATTCGGCCACCACCGCGCCGATCAAGGCGAGGCCGCCCGAGATGCGCAGGCCGCCCAGGAAATAGGGCAGGGCCGCCGGCAGCCGCAGGAAGATGAGCGTCTGCCAGCGGCCTGCTCCGTAGAGCTGGAACAGGTCGACGAGATTGTGGTCGGCCGAATTGAGCCCAAGGATGGTGTTCGACAGGATCGGGAAGAAGGCGACGATCCAGGCGCAGATCAGCAGCGAAACGAGCGTGCTGTTGACCCAGATGATGATCAGGGGCGCGATCGCCACGATCGGCGTCACCTGCAGGATGACGGCGTAGGGAAAGAGCGACAGTTCCAGCCACTTCCACTGGGTGAACAGGATCGCCAGCAATCCACCCACCACCACCGCGGCGGCCAGGGCCAGCCCGGTGATCTGCAGGGTGATCCACAGTGAGCCCGACAGGGTGTTCCAGTCGGTGACGAGCGTGCGCAGGATCAGCCAGGGTCCCGGCAATATATAAGGTGGGACTTGGGCCAAGCGCACGATCAGTTCCCACAGACCCAGCACCAGAACGCCGATCCCGAGCGGCGCCACGATCTTCTGCCAAGTGTCGTCGGCAACCCCGAGGAAGCGATCTTCCTCGATGAAGACCGGACGCGCCGCGGCGTCGGTGCCGTCCTTGCCGGGCGGGCTGCTGGAGCTCATGCGGCGATGGCCTCGACCAACCGTTCCGAGAGGTTACGGCAAGCCGCGGCATATTCCGGCGAGGTGCGGAAGGAGGCGTCGCGTGGGAAGGGCGCCCCGGTCGTCACGTCGGCGATGATACGGCCGGGGCGTGCCGCCATCACGGCGATGCGTTGCGAGAGATAGACCGATTCGAACACCGAGTGGGTCACGAAGACCACCGTGAAGCGCGCCTTGGCCCACAACGCCAGCAGGTCGTCATTGAGTTTCTGGCGGGTGATCTCATCGAGCGCGGCGAACGGTTCGTCCATCAGCAGGATGCGCGGCTCGGTCACCAGGGCGCGGGCGATCGACACCCGCATCTTCATGCCGCCCGACAGTTCACGCGGATAGGCGCCGGCGAAGCCTTCCAATCCGACGGCGGCAAGGGCTGTCTCGGCGCGCGATCGCGTATCGCCCTCGCCGGGGCTGCGGAGTCGGAGCGGCAGCATCACGTTGTCGAGCGCGGTTGCCCAAGGCATCAAGGTCGGTTCCTGGAAGACGAAACCCAGGTCGCGGACCGGCCGGCCGCGCGCGTCGGCCCGCGCCCCCGGCCAGGCGATGGCCCCGCGGCTCGGTTCGGCCAGGCCTGCGATCATGCGCAACACCGTGGTCTTGCCGCAGCCCGACGGGCCGAGGAGGCTCACGAACTCGCCCGGCTGGAGGTCGAGATCGATGCCGTCGACGGCGAGCGTGCCGGTCGAAAAGCGCTTGCTCACTCCGCGCAGTTCGACGAGGGCCCGCGTGCTGCCGACCGCGGGCGCCATCAGGGCTTGCCTATACCCTTGTTGACGAACTGCAGGCTGTAGCCCTTCTTCGGATCGAGGCCCTTGGCGAACACGCCGACATCGCGCATCGATTCGTAGAAGTGCAGCCAGTGGGCGTCGGTCATGGCGCCGATGCCGAGCGTCAGGGCATCTCCGGACAAGACGATGCCGCGCTCGTTCATGGCCTTGATGGCGTAAGCGATCTTGTCGTCGGTCATTTCCGGATTGTCCTTCTTGATCAGCGCGTTCGCCGCCTCGATTGCGGGTCCGCCCTTGAGGTATTGGGCCCAGCCCTCGAGGCTCGCATCGACGAAGCGCTGCACGACGTCCTTCTTCTCGCTGATGAGCTTGCGCGAGGTGGTGATGGTCGTGTTGTAGTTGTCGAAGCCGGCATCGGCAATCAAGAGCGGAACGACGTCGGCGCCGGCCTGGCGCAGCGCATAGGGCTCCGAGGTGATGAATCCCTGCTGCACCACCTTCTTGTCGGCGAGGAACGGCGCGAAGTTGAAGGTATAGGGCCGGATCTGGTCGTCGCTGTAGCCGAACTTGGCCTTGAGGAAGGGCCAGTAGGTGACGCGGCCGCCGGCGCTCACCAGGATGGTCTTGCCCTTGAGCTGCGCGAAGCTGTCGTTGCCTTGCCCCGCATGCGCGATCAGCACTTGCGGGTCCTTCTGCATGATGGCGGCGATGGCGAGGAACGGCAGGTCCTGCTGCACGTAGGTAAGCGCCTCGAACCCGGTCGACATGATCATGTCGACGCGGCCGCCCATCATGAGCTGCGCGCTCGAGACCGCCGGCCCGCCCTGGCGCAGGTCGCAATCGATGCCGGCCTTCCTGTACAGGCCGGCGGCGACTGCCTGATAGAAGCCGCCGTGCTCGGCCTCGGCCCGCCAGTTGGTGAGGTAGCTCACCTTGTCGAGGATCTGCGCGCTGGCCGTCCGTCCGGCAAGGCGCACCAGCAGCGGGCCGGCCGCGAGGCCCAGCGCGGCGCGGCGTGACAGGCGGTATTTGGTGATGCTCATCGGGCTTATATCTCGCTGCCCAGATAGCAGTTCTTGTCGCGCAAGCGGTCCTGCAAGGCGGGTACCGAGACCTCGCGCGGCGCACAGCCGGCGTCGAGCGACATGGCCGCGGCGTTGCCCGCCGCCTCGCCCATCGCAAAGCAAGGCGGCATCACCCGGATCGCCCCCAGCGCCTCGTGCGTCGCCGACACGGCGCGACCGGCGACCAGGAGATCGTCGATATCGCGCGGCACCAGCACGCGGTAGGGGATCTCGTAGGTATTGGCGGTCGGCGGCGCATCCGCAGTGCCGCCGCCCGAACCGGTCGGGTCGTGGATGTCGACCGGGTAGCCGCACAGCGCCACGACGTCCTCGAATTGCCGGCCGTTCTGCAGGTCGCCCAGCGTCAGCGTGTATTCGCCCACGACGCGCCGCGTCTCGCGCACGCCGATGGTCGCCGCGGTATCGAGCAGTGAGGCGTTGGCGAAGCCGGGGATGTCGGAGCGGAAGAAGGCGAGCAGGGCCATGACCTGCTCGCGGCCCTCGATCTCCGCCGCCGTGAGGTCGTGCACGTCGGTGCCGTTGCGCTTGAGCACGCGCGTGGTGTTGATGCGCCATACGCCGGGCTGCAGGGTGCGGTAGAGCCCGATGCCCTTGCGCGGCGCCGGGAAGCGGCCTTCCTTGGTCGCCTTGGCGACGATCGCGGCGAACGGCCGGTGATCTTCGGGATGGCTGCGCACGTAGGCCTCGACCACCTTGTCGTCGACGCCCTGCACGCGGAAGAACATGGTCATGGGTTGGGTGAGGCCGTCGGAATCGCGGCCGAGCGTGGTCGCCGCACCGGCCAGGGCCGCGACGTCGCCGTCGGCCGAGCAATCGACAACGCGCTTGGCGGGCTGCACGTGTAGCCCGCTCTTGCTGGCGCAGATCAGGCGGGCGATGCGTGGCCGCCCGTTGGCGCCGGGCTCAGTTTGCGCGTCGACGACCAGCGTGTGCAGCAGGAGCTCGACGCCCGCTTCGCGGCACATGCGCATAGCGGTGATCTTGGCCGCCTCCGGATCGAACGGCGTCACCTTGTCGTGGCCGTATTCGATGAAGCCGCAATAGGCGCTGCCGGCCGGGATGCCGGAAGGATGCAGCGCGCCGCCCATCGCCACCATGCGCTGCACGAATTCCTCGAAGATGCCCTTGATCAGCTGCTGCGAGCCGTCGAGCGAGTAGGAGGTCATGCACGGCCCGACGAGCCCCGCCGTGAGATTGCCGCCGAGGAAGCCATAGCGCTCGATCAGCATCGTCCTGGCGCCGCCGCGCGCCGCCGCGATCGCGGCGCCGAGGCCCGACGGACCGCCGCCCACCACCACGACGTCGCGCTCCGGCGCCACTTTCAGCGTTCGCGCATAGTTCAGCACACTCGGCGGCGGCACGGTATTCACGGGCAAGGATCCTCGAGATGTTGAAGGAGGGGACGATCGCTGGGCGCGCAATCGGCAAGCGGTTTCATCGCGATCGTTTCCTGCGGTATCCTGCCGAAGGGGGAATTGACATGCAAGATATCGCCCGCCGCCGACTGCTGCTGGCAGCATCCGCCCTCGCGGCTGCCCGCTTAGCCACGCCGGCGTGCGCCGACGACAAGCCCGCCAAGATCACAGTGCTGGCTCACCGCGTTCACCAGCTGGTGAGCACCGAGGGCCCCGGCGGCGACGCGACCAAGGCGTGGCGCGAGAGGACCGGCATCGCCTTGCAGTGGGTGACACTCGACCTCAATGCCATTCGCGATCGCCTCATGCGCGAGGCGAGCCTGTCGCATACCGAAATCGGCGTGGGCTTCCTGCTCAACACCGCCGCCGTGCCGGAAGCGATGGCGCTGTTCGAGCCGCTCGACGGCTTCATGAAATCGGCGCCGATCGAGGATCCGGCCGACATTTCACCCGGCTTCATGAAGGCCTTTGCCCACCAGGGAAAGCAGTACGGCATCCCCTTCCGGCAGGCGGTGAACGCGCTGCACTGGAACTCGGCCCTGTTCGAGAAACGCGGCGTGGCCGCCCCGCCGCAGACGATCGACGAGTTCCTCGAGGTTTCGCGCAAGCTCGCCTTCGTCAACAAGGACGGGGTGCGCGTCTACGCCTTCGCCTTCGAGGGCGACAACTACGGCGCCATGGTGGCCATGGCGCGGGCCTACGGCGCCGACCTGATCACAGAGGATTACCGCGTGCTGGCCGACCAGCCCGGCATGGTCGAGGCGCTGAAACTCCTGCGCGCGCTCTACCAGGAAAAGCTGATGCCGCCCAACATCACGGCCATGACGCAGAACGACCTGATCGCGGCCATGCAGCAGGGTCAGGTGGCGATGCAGATGTTTCCCTTCGGGCGCACCGTGCTGTTCAACGATCCCAAGAGCTCGAAATTCCCCGGCAAGTACAGGCTCGCCATGATGCCGGGTGCGAAAAAAGGCGAGGTGGTCAGCACGGCCGAGTTCTGGGCCATGGTGATTCCCAAGGCCTCGTCGGCCAAGAGCTACAGCTGGTCGCTGATCCGCGAGCTCGTCAGCAAGAAGAACGCGGTAATCGAGACCCTCAACGGCAACGGGCCGGTACGCGTCTCGACCAACACCGACCCGCAGATCGTGGCGAAGGTTTCTTATGCCGCCCAGGAGGCCGAAGCGCTGAAGGTGGCGCGTGTGCCGCTGCCCGCCTTCGCCAAGGCCGCGCAAGCCAAGGATGTCTGCATCGAAGAGATGCAGCTTGCGATGCTGGGCCGCAAGCCTCCCGAGCAGGCGGCCAAGGACATGGCGCGTCGGCTGCGGCCTCTGGTGCCTTCATGAGCGTGGCACTCCCGTAGTGCAGCGCTTCACTCCGGTCCGCGTCCTGATGCTGCTGCCGGCGCATGTCCTGCTGGCGGTCACCATCGCACTGCCTTCGCTCTACGTGCTGGGTCTCAGCTTCACGACCTCGACCTACGGCAGCGTTTCGGGCTTCGTCGGCTTCGACAACTACGCCGCGATGTTCGACGACCCGTACTTCTGGCGGGCGCTCTGGAACACGCTGATCGTGGTCAATGTCGTGGTTTATGCCGAGCTGGCGCTGGCGGTCGGCATCGCGGCGGTGTTTGCCGACGGCGTGCCGTTCCAGCGCCTGCTGATCGCCATCGTGCTCATGCCCTACGCCGTGAGCGAGGTCGTGGCGGTGGTCATCTGGAAATTCATGCTCGATCCCGACGTCGGCACTCTCGCCCGGCCGCTGGCCGCATTCGGCCTGCCCGAGCTGAACTGGGCAGTCGATCCCGCCGCCGGACTGGCGCTGGTCTGCCTGATCAGCGTCTGGCTCAACCTGCCGTTCAGCTTCATCGTTGCCTATGCCGCCATGAAGAGCGTGCCGGTCGAGCTCTACGAGGCGGCCGACTGCGACGGCGCCTCGGCCTGGCTGCGCTTTCGCCATGTCACCTTGCCGGCCATCCTGCCGGCGCTCCTGGTGGCGCTGATCTTCCGCTACATCGTGGCCTTCCGTCTGTTCTCCGAGGTCTGGCTGCTGCCTGGCGGCGGGCCGGCGCGCACCACCGAGGTGCTGGCGATCTACCTCTACAAGCAGGCCTTCACCTATTCCGACTTCGGCCGTGGCGCCGCCGCCGGCTGGGTCATGGTGCTGATCGCCGGGCTCTTCGCGGTCGCCTATATCGGCCGCCTCAACCGCGCGAGCTTCGACCGCGATGCGTAGAAGCCCATCCGCCCGCGCGCTCAGCGCCGTCGTCGTGCTGCTGGTGGTCGTCTGGTCGCTGGTGCCGATCGCCTTCGTGGTCCTGTCGTCGTTCAAGCCCAACCCGCAGATCTTCGCCTATCCGCCGGTGCTGTGGTTCACGCCGACCCTGGAGCACTACCGCGACCTACTGGACAGGTGGCCGGACTTTCCACGCACCCTTGGCAACAGCCTCGCCGTCGCGGCCTTCGCCACGTTGGTTTGCGCGGCGTCCGCGCTGCTGGCCGGCTACGCCTATTCGCGCCTGCGCCACCGGCTGGCCGCGGCCTCGGCCTTCTACATGGTCGCCGTCCGCCTGCTGCCGCCCATCGTCGTCACCCTGCCGCTGTTTCCGCTGGCCGACCGGCTGGGCCTCAGCGACACGCGGCTGGTGCTGGTGATCCTCTATGCCGCGTTCTTCGTGTCGCTCTGCACCCTCATCCTGAAGAGCTTCATCGACGGCATTCCGCGCGAGCTCGACGAGGCGGCGCATATCGACGGCGCGGGCGATCTTGCCATCCTGCTGCGCCTCATCCTGCCACTTGCCGCGCAAGGGCTGGTCGCGGCCTCGATCTTCGTCGTGGTCTATTCCTGGAACGAATATCTCTTCGCCTTCATCTTCACTACCGCGCGGGCCAAGACGGCGCCCCTGCTGTTGAGCGAGATGATGTCGTCGCTGACCGGCGTCGACTGGGGCCTGCTGTTCGCCGCCGTCACCATCCAGCTGGTGCCCATCGTGCTGTTCGTGGTGCTGGTGCAGCGCTTCCTGATCTCCGGCCTGACCGCCGGCGCCTTGAAGGGCTGAGGCCTATCCCTTGACCGCGCCGCCGGTGATGCCGGCGATGAAGCGATCGAGGAAGAAGTTGTAGGCGATGGCCACCGGCACGCTGGAGATCAGCGCCGCGCCCATCAGCTCACCCCAGTAGTAGATGTCGCCGCGCACCAGGTCGGTCGCAATTCCGAGCGTGATCGTCTTCTGGTCCGACGAGGAGATGAAGGTCAGTGCGTAGACGAACTCCTGCATGGTGAGCGTGAAGGCGAAGATCACCACCGTCAGGATGGCCGGCACGGACAGGGGCAGGATGGTCTTGATGAAGGCGCCCAGCATGGTGCAGCCGTCGACGATCGCCGCCTCGTCGATCTCGCGCGGGATCGACTTGAAGAAGCCCATCAGCAGCCAGGTGCAGAAGGGGATAGTGAAGGTCGGGTAGACGATCACCAGCGACCACACCGAATCCTGCACGCCGAGCCACGAGATCACCCGCGACAGCGGCAGGAACAGGAGCGTCGGCGGCACCAGATAGGTGAGGAAGATGCCGATGCCGAGGTTCTCCGCCATGCGCCCCGGCAAGCGCGCCAGGCTGTAGCCGGCGGGCACCGCGGTGAACAACGTGATGAAGACGACGCAAATCCCGATCAACAAGGTGTTCCTCCACCAGTCGAGGAACAGCGTCTGATTGAACAGGTATTTGATGTGATCGAGCGTCGGCGCGGCGTTGAACCAGTAGGGAACGGACTGGAGGTTGTAGAGGTCGCCGTCGGTCTTGAAGGTGGTGATCAGCATCCAATAGAAGGGAAACGCCGCGAACGTCACCAGGATGATGACGGAAGCGTAGAACGCGCCTGATCCGGCGATGCGGCGGGCGAGCGCGGTCATGTCAGACCTCCCGCCGGCGCAGCACGCGCAGTAGGAGGATGACGCCGATCAGCAGGAACGGGAACAGAAACAGGCAGATCACCGCGCCATGGCTGACGTCGCCCGACAGGATGCCGACCTGGAAGGCGAGCGAGCCCAGCACCTGCGTGCTGTTGACCGGTCCGCCGTTGGTCAGCAGGTAGACGACGCTCAGGTCGGTGAAGGTGAACACCGTGCCGAAGATCACGGCGATCAGCACGATCGGCAGGATGATCGGCATGATGATCTGGTAGTTGCGCCGCCAGAATCCCGCGCCGTCGACGGTCGCGGCGTCGAGAATGTCCTTCGGCACCGAGGTGAAGCCGGCGAGGAAGATGATCACGCCGAACGGGAACAGCCGCCAGGCATGCACGGTCATCACGGCGATCATGGCGAGGTCGGTCTGGCCCAGCCACTGCGGCTGGTGCGCGACGTCGATGAAGCCGAGCGCCACCAGCGTCCAGTTGATGACGCTGAACAGCGAGTCGAACATCCACTTCCAGGCGAGCGTCGCCAGCGACACCGGCACCGCCCACGGCAACACGACCAGGGCGCGCGCGATGCCGCGCCCGGGAAATTCCTGGATCAGTAGCATGGCGCCGATCTTGGCGAGCAGCAGGCCGATGACCTGCGAGCCGAAGGTGAAGATGAAGGTGTTGGCGAGCGTATGGCGGAAGATATCGCTGTCCAGCACGTCGTACAGGTTCGACAGGCCGACGAACTCATAGCTCGGATCGAAGATCGTGAAGGCGCTGACGGCGTAGTAGATCGCCAGCAGGAAGGGCAGCGCCACCAGGAGGAACACGTAGATGACCGCCGGAGCGATGAACAGCGGCCCCATGAACTCGGTGCGATCGAGCAGGTAGCGCGGGCGGAACCAGGCACGCGTCGTGGGAGCGGCAATGGCGGTCATTACAGGGCCCCCCGCAGGCCGTCGGTCCGCCGGCCGTTGCGGTCGAAGTAGCGGAGCTCGCTCTTGCGCACCGCGAAGGGGTGCAGGTCGCCGGCGCGGATGCCGTCGCTCGCGGCGTGCGCCGGCAGCTTGGCGGTCACCATGCGCTTGGCCTGCATGCCGTCGATCGAGCCATACAGGATGCGCTCGGAGCCGAGATATTCCATGCGCTCAACATGGAACTGCATCTCGGCCAGCACCGAGCCGTTCAGCATCTCGCGCGGCAGGAAGTGCTCGGGCCGGAAGCCCAGCGAGCCGCCGTCGCGCTCGATCAGGTTCATCGGCGGCGTGCCGAGGAAGGTCGCCACGAATTCGTCGGCCGGATTGTCGTAGATCTCGGCCGGCGTGCCGATCTGGCGCAGCTGGCCATGGTCGATGACGGCGATGCGGTCGCCCATGCCCATCGCCTCGACCTGATCGTGCGTCACGTAGATCGTGGTGGTCTTGATCGTCTGCTGGAAGCGCTTCAGCTCGTCGCGGGCGCTAGTCCTGAGCTTGGCGTCGAGGTTGCTGAGCGGCTCGTCGAGCAGGAACACCGTCGGCTCACGCACGATGGCGCGCGCCAGCGCCACGCGCTGGCGCTCGCCGCCGGAGAGCTGGCGCGGCTTGCGGGTCAGCAGGTGATCGATGCTGAGCAGCTGCGTCGCCCAGTCGACCTTGCGCTTGATCTCATGGCGCGGCGTCTTCTGGGTGCGCAACGGGAAGGCGATGTTGTTGAAGACCGACAGGTGCGGATAGAGGCCGTAGCTCTGGAACACCATGGCGATGCCGCGGGCCCGGGGCGGCACCCCGTTCACCACTTCGCCGCCGATCAGGATGTCGCCGGAGGTCTGCCGTTCGAGACCGGCCAGGATGCGCAGGAACGTCGTCTTGCCGCAGCCCGAGGGGCCGAGCAGCACCAGGAATTCACCGTCGTGCACACTCAGGCTGATATCGTTGACGGCGCGGACTTCAGCGAACTGCTTGACGACGTGGCGGGCTGTAACTTCTGACATCTTGTCGTCCCTTCATTTTCCATCCCCGCCTTGTGCACTCCGGGCCAGCCGCAGCCGCCCGGCTGCGGCTGCGCCCTGATGGGCGCTGCCGCAGCGGACGACGGAACCAATCCGACGGAGTCTCGCTGTCAGGTGCGAGCCGAGCGGCGCGCCCATTTCTTGTAGATAAGCTCGCACTCCTTGGCCGCCCACTTGACGGATTCCTCCGGCGTCATCTTGCCGGTCGCGGCCTTGGCCATCATGTCCGGCAGGATGAAGTTGTCGGCGACCTCGTCGGCGGCCGGGGTCGAGGGCCCGGGGTAGCCGAACACGACGCACCACTCGGGCGCGGTCGCCAGTACCTTCAGCTTGTCGGGTGGATGGGAAGTCGGATCGTTCGAATAGATCGGCGGCGGGTTCGGAATCAGGTTCGCGAACAGCGGATGGTCGTATCCGGTGCTGGCCATGAACGCCTGCAGCCAGTTGTCGGTGTAGTGCCTCAGGAAGTCGAGCGCGACGTCCTTGTTCTTCGAGAATTTCCAGACGACGTAGGAGTTCGGCGCGCCGGCGGCGAGCTGGCGCACCGGTCCCTTCGGCGTCTTGGTGATGAAGATCTTGTCGGCAAGCGCCGGATTGGACTTCTGGATCGTGCGGTACGCCGAGATCGGATTGTGGATCCACGAGCCGCGGCCCGATGCCAGGAAGCGGTTGTTGCCGGCGTCGTCCCACGACAGGACTTCCGGATCCTCCGCCTCGGTGTAGAGCGCCTTGACGAACTTCACGACTTCCAGGGTCTCCTTGGAGTCCAGCGTGACCTTGGTGCCGCTCTCGTCGCATACCGAGGCGCCCCAGCTCCACAGCATACTGTTGTAGGAGTTGTTCGGGTCGACCGAGTGGGCGAGGCCGATGCCGACCGGGAAGCCTTTCTTCTTCAGCTTGGTGCCGCCCTTCAGGACATCGTCCCAGGTGGTCGGCGTCATGCCGATCTCGTCCCACAAATCCTTGCGGTACAAACCGGGGAAATCGATGAAGAAGTCGGGGAAGGCGACCCACTTCTTGGTCTTGTTGTCCCAGGCGATCTGCTCGCCGATCTTGCCCACCTTGCCGTGCTTCTTCTGCAGCTCCTCGATGAAGCTGGTCATGTCGATGGTGCTCTTGGAGAAGAGGTGAGGTCCTCCAGAGCCGTTGAAGCCGAAGATGTCGTGCCCGGCCTGGGCCGCGACCTCGGCCGCCGCGCGGGCCGGGATCTCGAGGTGCGGGATGTGGTCGACCGATGCGTTGACGCCGTTCTTCGTGCCCCAGTCCTTGACGAAGCCGTCGAACCAGGTGTCGTACTGCGGGACGAAGTGGCTCCACTGGATGATCTTGAGAGTCTTAGTGGCGGCCAGCGTGCGCGACACGAAGGGCGCGCTGAGAGCGGGAGCGAGCCCGACCACGGCCGTGGTCTTGAGAAGGGTTCGCCTCGATACGCGGCCTCGGGTAAATCTCTGGTTGCTCATTCGTTGCCTCCTGTTCAGCGATCGTTGTCGCTTGTTTGTTCCCCCGTTTTGGGTGGTTCCCCGGGCGCGTGACACACGCACACTCCCGCAGCGAGGAAGGCATCGCCTTAGCGTGCATCTATGATCTAGATGAATCCGAAAATGGCCGACTCCGGGCGTGCCTAGAGGCCCGGGATTCGCTGATTGGCGAGGTTCGAGCCGTTGAAATCGGCAAGCCGCGACAAAGCTGCGACATCGAGGCAGGTGAGCTGCGTGCCCTCGAGCGCGATCAGCCCGTCCTCGCGCAGCTTGCGCAGGGTGCGGTTGACGTGCGGCACGCTGAGACCCAGCGCGTCGGCCATCAGCTCCTGCGTCATCGGCAGGCAGTAGGAGCGGTCGTCGGCGAGGCCAGCCGCCTGCAGTCGCGTCAGCAGCTCCAGCAGGAGATGGGCGATGCGCTCATAGGCCGACTGCCGGCCGACGCCCACCAGGTGCTCGGCGAACAACGCCGCTTCATGGCCGACGATCCAGAACAGCGCCGCCGCCAGCCGCGGCTGACGGCGGAACAGGGCGAACACGTCGCCGTGAGGAACCTGGCAGACGATGACCTCGCCCAGGCTCGCGATCGAATAGAGCGAACTGTCGAACAGGCTGCCCGGGAAGCCGATCAAGTCGCCCGGCAGCACAAGACCCAGGATCTGGCGGCGGCCGTCATGCAGGACCTTGTAGCGGATCGCCATGCCGCGGCAGAGGACGAAGAAGCTGTGGTAGCTGTGCCCGGCCGTGATGATGTCGTTGCCGTC
This sequence comes from Reyranella sp., assembly GCA_051985755.1. GTDB lineage: Bacteria > Pseudomonadota > Alphaproteobacteria > Reyranellales > Reyranellaceae > Reyranella. Next base: position 15,293 of record JBPYDO010000375.1, read on the forward strand.
GTAGATGCGCAGGAAGTCGGTCTGCAGTTGCTCCAGGTAGGCTCGTTCGCGATCCGTCAGGTCGAGGCAATGCTCGAGCTTGCCGATCAACGGCGCCCGCAATGCAGGGATGTCGAAATGGGTCGAAAGCGTCATTGGCCTTTCCACGCCAACGCAACGCCACTCCAAGCGCTCTAAGGTTAATATAGATCATTGCTCCTCGCAAAAGACGCTGCGGCGGCGCCTGGGAGCAATCGGTGTGCTTCATGAATTTGTGGCGGCTCAAGCGTTTCCGGCGTGTGGCCCAACGCCGCAATATTTCTGTGGCCGCCGCCGAGTTCGCTCTACACTCCCAAGGTTGCCGTCCGGGATCCGGCAGCGCGGGGGGAAGTGATGCAAGCCAAGGATGTGATGTCCGACGGGGTGATGTCGGTCACCTCGGACGCCACGGTGTTCGACGCAGCCATGCTGCTGGTCAACACCCACGTGAGCGCCATGCCGGTGGTCGACAAGGACGGCGTCATGCTCGGCATCGTGAGCGAAGCCGACCTGATCGCGCGCGCCATCGGCGGACAAGCCAAGGGCACGTCCGATCCCTCGCGAAGCCAGCGCGTGGTCGACGTGATGACGAAGGACGTCATTGCGGTCGACGAAACCGCGTCCCTGGAGGAGATCGCGGCCCTGATGGCGCGCCACAAGATCAAGCGCGTCCCGGTGCTGCGCGGCAAGTCGGTGGTGGGTGTCGTCAGCCGCATCGATCTGCTGCGCGGCCTCATCTCGACGACGCCGCAAAATTACCGGGCAACGATGGCGCTGTCCTCGGACGACGAAATTCGTCGGGCCATCCTTGCTGCCGTCCAGGGGCAGAGCTGGTCGCGGGCGATGCGCCTCGATGTGGCGGTCTCTCATCGCGTGGTGCACCTCTGGGGCATGGTGCCGAGCGAGCAGGTGCGTATGGCCTATGCCGAGGCCGCCTCGAAGGTGCCGGGCGTCGCCAAGGTCGAGAACCACATGCACGTCAGGAGATAGTGCCGCCGCCTTTTCGCGCGCCTTACTGCGGCAGCGCCGACGTGGAGTAGAGCCCCAGCAGGATGGGCGAAGGCCGCACGTTTGGTCCGAAGCTCGCGGCGAAGATCTTGGCGATCTCGCCTGAGCGGTAGATGCGGCTCAGCTCGCGGTCGACGGCGAGACGAAAGTCCTCATCGCCGCGGCGCAGAGCCAGCGCGTAGGGCTCGACGCTCAGGTAGGTGTCGGCAAGCATCAGCTGGGTCTGCGTCTTGGCGTTCATCAACAGGGAAGTGAGGATGCCGCGGTCGGCGAAATAGGCGTCGATGGCACCGCGCTCGACGGCGGCCAGGCCTTCCTCATGGGTCTTGGCCAGCACGACCTCGGCGTTGACCTTGTTCGCCTGCAGCGCGCGCCGCAGCTCCTGCTCGGTCGTGGTGTTGGTGAGCACACCCGCCTTCTTGCCGTCCAGCTGCTTGAGATCCTTGGGGCCGCTCGTCCGGATGATGAAGCTGGCGCCGTCGGCGAAAGTCGGGATGGAAAAATCCAGCGTCTCGCGCCGCTTCAGGGTCTGGGTCGTGGCTTCGCACAGGAGATCGGCCTTGCTGCCCGTGATCGCGTCGAAGCGATCGGCCGAGGTCACAGGCACGTATACCAGCTTGAGGCCGGCGATGCCGAGCTGTTGGCCGAGCCCGGTCACGACCGCGCGGCAGAGGTCAACCATATAACCGACCGGCGCATTGTCCTTCTTGTAGGAAAAGGGGGGAGCGTCCTCGCGGTAGGCGATGCGCACCGCGCCAGCCGCGCGAATATCGTCGAGCGTTCCGGCGAGAGCGTCGGCGCCGATCAAGGTGGCGGCCGACAAAATCGCCGCGCTCCATAGCTTGGCCGTTGGCGTCATTGTTCGTCTCCCGCGGCTAGGGCGTCATGTCCGCCTTCTCCCAGCCTTCGCCGGGATTGAACGCCGAGATCGCGCCCGCTTCCTGCGCCGTATCGGGGCCAAGGTTGTCCTCGTAGACGTCGCCGGACTGGCTCACCATGAAGGTCATCACGCCCGTCTTGTCGTATTCGACCGGCCAGGCGATGACGGCAAAGCCGCCTAGCATGCGGCCTTTGACGAGGTACTCGTGGGCGCCACCCGGAGCTGCGGGTCCCTGCCTGTAGAGCAGGCGGAAGCGATAGCCGTAGTAGCCGTTCGCCTCCACGTCGCCGAGCTGCGCCTTGGCAAGCAGCGGACCGAGGGGACTCTGCGGCTCGCCGGGATTGCTCTCCCAGTAGAGGCCGTCCTTCTTGCCGGGCGAACTGACCAGCCGGCGGGCGTAGACCGGCAAGCCGGTCTTCATCGGGTCGAGCGACGCGTACTCGCGTTGTGCGTCGACGATCGCCAGCAGGGTCTGGATGACCGAGAGCTCGTTGTGGCCGATCGTGCGGGCTTCGACTTCCTTCTTCCCGGCCTCGATGTCATAGCGCCATTCGTCGCCGTCCTTCACGATCGGGATCGGCGATACCCAGCCGGTTGTGCCGACTTGCACCAGGACCTTGTCGTCGCCCTGCGGCTGGAGCGTGTGGCTCTCGTCCCACGCCTTCAGGAACTTGGTCC
>JBPYDO010000376.1:0-15162 GCA_051985755.1 Reyranella sp.
GCCCGGTCAAGATCTGGACGGTAGCCTCAGGTCCGGAAGCTCACTCGTCGACCCGCGATTCGCGGATGCGCCGCGTGCCCATGTAGACCGGCTTCAGCGGGTCCATCACGAAGCGGATGCGCGGCAGGTCGGTGTCGACGGTGCAGCAGGTACCGACGATGGCGCCGGCCAGCTGCACCGCGCCCGCGTTCCAGGCTGCAGCGTCGAACAGGTTGACTTGCGGCTTGCCACGCTCGGCCTTGTAGAAGGTGTACTTGGGGTCGACCTGGATCAGCAGCGGCTGCATCATCCCGTCGAGCGGCGCGTTGGCCGCCGTCACCCAGTTGATGTACTGCACGTCGCTGCCGGACGTCGGCCGCGGATCGATCAGGGCGCAGTCGAGGATGGTATTGCCCGCCTTGGTGACGCCCGCCATCACCCGGTCGTGCCGGCGCAGGAACTTCACCTCGCCAGTCTCGACCGGCAGCCCCCAGCGCGAACGCAGCTCTCTGGCCGCCGCCTCGCTGCTCGCCACCGCGCCCAGCAGAAGGCCGCGCGGATGGGCGCCGGCGCGGCTGCCGAGCCGCAGCATCGCAAGGTTGAACGGGCCGGCCGGGCTCTCGGGATAGCGGGTGACGGCGAAGATCACGTAGGACGGCAGTGCCGGATGCATGGCCTTCGGCAGGAGCCCGTCGGTCGAGGAGCGCGGCACCTCGATCAGGAGCTGCATCACCTCGGCCTTGGGCAGGGTCCAGGCCTCGGTGTCGAGATTGGCCAGCGTGGGCAGGCGCTGCGGCGCCTGCGTGATGTCGAGCGTCCCGTAGAGCGGCATGACTACTCCGCGGCGGCCAGCTTGTCGGGCTTCTTGGCGAAGTGCGGCATTACTTCCTTGCCGAACAGCCTCAGGCTCGCCATCACCTCTTCCTGCGGCACGACCTCGTTGGCGTTCAGGATGAAGTTGATGCAGTCGACGCCCAGCGACTCCCATTTCTTGACGGCGCGGATGATGCGCGCCGGATCGCCGTAGCACATGCCCTCGGTCTGCTGGTTGTTGGCGTCGGGCCCGGTCGCGGCGCGGCGCAGCGCCGGCAAGAGGCCGAGCGACTGGTAGGAGGGTGAGGAGTAGACCTCCCGCGTCGAGATCAGCTGCGTGGCGAGATAGTTGAAGGTGTTGCCGAGCTTGCGGCCGATGTCGACGCCGTATTTCTCGTCTTCGTGGCAGAACAGGAAGTTGGTGGTAGCGACTTGCTCGTTCACGAAGGCGCCGACCGGCTCGCAATTCTTGATGCGCTGGCGGTAGTGCTTGATCTTCTTGTCCTGTTCCTCGAAGCCCGCGAAGGAGAGGCCGAGGCTGCCCATGCCGCGGTCGGCGGCGTCGATCTCGGTGCCGGGGCTGGTCACCGCCACCCACATCGGCGGATGCGGCTTCTGGTAGGGCTTGGGCAGTATGGTGCGCTCGGGCATCGACCAGAACTCGCCCTCATAGGCGAAGGTCTCTTGCATCCACATCTTGGGCAGGCAGCGCACGAATTCATCCCAGCTCTTCTTGGTGGTGTCGGGATTGGCACGAAAGCCGCCGAGCTCGGTCCAGGTGGCGGAGCGGCCGGTGCCGACATGCAGGCGCCCGCCGGACAACAGATCGAGCGTCGCCGTCTTCTCGGCGATCTTGATCGGATGGTTGAACTCCGGCACGCAGACCACGATGCCGTGACCGACCTGGATGCGCTTGGTGAGCATGGCGCAGGCGGTCAGGAACAGCTCGGGCGCCGAGCAGTGGGAGTACTCCTCGAGGAAGTGGTGCTCGACCGCCCAGACGTGGTCGAAGCCCAGTTCGTCGGCGAGCTTCACCTGGTCGAGGCAGTTGTTGTAGACGGCTCGCTCCCTCTCGGGCGTCCACGGGCGCGGAATCGATATCTCGTAGAACACGCCGAACTTCATTCGGGGCCTCCAGCTGTCGCGAAACGCTAGGCTTGCCGGGCGGGCAACGCAACTCCACCATGCATCCGGAGGGCGAAATCCGATGGGCCGGTTCCAATGAGCAGACTAGCGAACAAGGTCGCGATCGTGACCGGCGGAGCGAGCGGCATGGGCCGCGCCACGGTGATGCGCTTTCTTGCCGAGGGCGCGCGCGTAGTCGTGGGCGACCTCAACGACAAGAACGGCGCGGAGACGCTTGCCGTCGCAAAAGCTCAAGGACACGGCAACAGGATCGCGTTCGTGCGCTGCGACGTTTCGAAAGAAGCCGATGTCGCCCGGCTCGTGGCCGACGCCGAGAAGCGTTTCGGCCGGCTCGACATCGCCTATCTCAATGCCGGCGTCGGCGGCGCTTTCGGCCCGATCGCCGAGACCGCGGTCGAGGACTGGGACTACACCTTCGCCGTTCTGGCGCGCTCGGTATTCCTCGGCATGAAGCACGCATCGGTCGCGATGAAAAAGCACGGCGACGGCGGCGTGATCCTGGTGACGGCGTCGATCGCCGGCATGGTGGGCGGTGGCGGCCCGCACGCCTATTCCGCCGCGAAGGCGGCGGTCCTCAGCCTGATCGAGAATGTCGCGGCCGAGCTCGGTCCGCACCGCATCCGCGTGGTCGGCATCGCGCCCGGCGTGATCTCGACGCCGCTGCTCCATCGCGGCAAGCCGGAAAGGTTCGAAGCGCAGTTCAAGCGCCAGCCCTGGCCCGATCGTGGCGCGCCCGAGCATATCGCCGACGTTGCGGCATTTCTCTGCTCGGACGACGCCCGGTTCATCACCGGCGAGACCGTCAAGGTCGATGGCGGCCTGCTGGCCCAGGGCGTGGCGCTGTGGGGCGACACCGAGCACAATCCCTTCATGAAGACGGCCGGCGTCAACCGCGGCACGACCGGCGAGGCCATGGTCGTGCGCCATCTCCAACCCCCCAAGAGCTGAGGAAGGCCGAGCCATGATCGAAGCGGAGCGTTTGCACGGGCACCTGATCGGCCAGCAGGGATCGAGGCGGTCGCTGAACACGCCGGCGCTGGTGCTCGATCTCGAGATGCTCGACCGCAACATCGCCGAGATGGCGGCGTTCGCCAGGGCGAACAAGGTGAACCTGCGGCCGCATTCCAAGACGCACAAGTCGGCCGACATAGCCCGCCGCCAGATCAAGGCGGGCGCACTCGGCGTGTGCTGCGCCAAGCTGGGCGAGGCCGAGGCGCTGGCCGAAGCCGGCATCGAGCAGCTGCACATCACTTCGCCGGTAGTGACGCCGCAGGCGGTTGCGCGACTCGTGGCGCTGAACGGCAAAGCGGCCGACCTCATGGTCGTGGTCGACAATCTCGCCAATGTCGAGGCGCTGGCCGTTGCCGCGGCCAAGGATCGAAATGGGGCCGGCAAGCCGCTGGCGGTCATCGTCGATATCGATCCCGGCATCCACCGCACGGGTGTCACCACGCCCGACGGCGTGGTCGAGCTGGTGCGCAAGGTGACCGGACTGAAGTCGCTGAAATATGCCGGCGTGCAGTTCTACTGCGGCAGCCACCAGCACATCGTCGACTTCGCCGAGCGCAAGGCCAAGATCGAGGAGCGCACGGACTACCTCAGGGGCATCCTGGCCAAGCTCGACGCGGCGGGATTTAAGCCGGCGATCGTCACCGGCTCAGGCACCGGCACGCATTTCATCGACGCCAAGTTCGGCGTCTTCACCGAGCTGCAGGTCGGCTCCTACGTCTTCATGGACCACGACTACAACGTCTGCGACCTGCGCGGTCTCGACAGGCCGACCTTCGAACAGGCGCTGCAGATCGACGCGCGGGTGGTGAGCGCCAACATCGCCGGCATGGCGACGGTCGATGCCGGCCTGAAGGCAATGGCGACCGAGAAGGGCCCGCCGCAGGTCCTGAAGGGCGCCGTCGAGGGCGCCTCGACGCGCTTCATGGGCGACGAGCACCTGGCCGTGATCGCGCCGGCCGGCAAAGCGGCACCGGGGCTCGGCGAGCAGGTGATCCTGACGCCGCCCCACTGCGATCCCACCGTCAATCTCTACGAGGCCTATCACGTGGTGAAGGGCGACACGCTGGTCGAGATCTGGCCGGTCACCGCGCGCGGCCGCAGCCGCTAGTCGGCGGCGGGCGCATCGACCAGCAGACCGCCGTTCCAGGCGCGCACCAGCAGCAGCAAAGCGAGCGTGCCCGCGGCGCACATCGCCGTCATGGCGAGGAAGGCGTGCTGGCCGAAACGGGCGTAGAGCAGGCCGGAGAATTGGTAGAGCACCGCCGCCGCAGCGCCGGTGCCGAGTGCGGAGTAGAGGCTTTGGCCCAGTGCCATGCCGCGCACCGGCAGGGCGCGCTGGAAGAAGGCCATTGTGCCGAGATGGCAGGCAGCAAAAGTGCCGGCGTGCAGGGCCTGCAGGAAGGCGAGCGCCACAGGGTCGGTGGTGAAGGCCATCGCGGTCCAGCGCACCAGGCCGCAGGCGAGCCCCAGGCCGATCAGGCCGCAGGCACCCAGTCGCGCCAGCAACCAGCCGCTTACCAGCATGATCAGGACTTCCACCGCGACGCTCTCGCCCCACAACAGCCCGATCGTGACATCGTCGATGCCGGCGGCGCGCCAGGTGAGCGTGCCGAAGCTGTAGAGAACGGCATGGCTCGTCTGGCAGAGGCCGGCGGCAACCATGAGGAGGAGGAACGGTCGCGAGCGCAGAAGATCGCGGACACCGAACGGCGCGGGGCTCGCCGTGCCGTGCACGTCGGACGGCGGCAAGGCGAAAACCAGAGGCGCCATGATGGCAATGCCGGCGATGCCCACATACAGAATCCAGGGTGGGCCGAAGCGGTCGACGGCAACGCCGCACAGGAAAGTGCCGACGATGTAGGCGATCGAGGGCCACAGCCGCACCTGTCCATAGACCAGGCCGCGCGCGCGAGTCTCCGTCACCAGCACGCTGTCATAGAGGGCATTGATCGGCGCCCATACGCAGCCCCAGACTACCCCCACCAACAAGAGGGCGAGGAAGGAATAGGCCAGCTGGTAGGCACCCATCATGACCAGGGACGCGAGGCAGAGCGCCAGCAGCAGGCCCCTGAGATTGCCGACCCGATGCGCGATGAAGCCCAGCGCCAGGGTGGCGAGCACGCTCATGAACTGGCGACTCATGAATAGTGTGCCGATCTCGGCATCGCTGATGCCGCGGTCATGCAACCATACCGGCCAGTAGCTCACGAAGGCGCCGGAGGCGAGAAAGTAGGCGCTGCCGTATCCGGCAAGCCTGAGACCCAGCAGCCAGCGTGGCATCAAATGGCGAACTCGCGCCGCACCTGGTCGGTATGTTGGCCAAGCGCCGGCACATCGCCCAGCCGTTCGGGCTCTCCGGCCCACGAGGCGGCGAGGGCGGGCATCGACACCTCGCCCTTGTCGGTGGTGAACACCGTGCGGCGCAACTGCGGATGGCTCGAGAGGTCGCGAATGCTGCTGACTCGCGCCCAGGCGATCTGCGCCGCGTCGAGCCGGACTGCGAGTTCGGCAAACGGCTGCCGGCCGAAGCTCTCGTGCACGATGGCGTTGGTCTCGTCCCGCCGCTCGTTGCGGGCGATGCCGGTCGCGTAGCGCGGATCCTTCTCGAGGCCCGGCCGGTCGATGACGCCGTGGCAGAGGCGCTCGAACTCGCGATCGTTCTGGATTGAGATCAGCACCGGCACCTTGTCGGCCGTGCCGTAGACGCCATAGGGCGCGATGAACGGGTGCGTGAGGCCAAGCCGCGGCCATTCATAGGCCGAGTAGTCCATGGCGAGCACCGGCACCGTCATCCACTCAGCCATCGAGGAGAAAAGCGACACCGAGATGGCACGCCCCTCACCGGTCTTCTGGCGGGCAATCAGCGCCTCGAGCACGGCGGCGTGGGCGTACATGCCGGTGCCGATGTCGGTCGCCGAAATGCCGACGCGGCCCGGCGCATGCTCGGTGCCGGTGATCGAGGCAAGCCCGCTCTCGGCCTGCACCAGCAGATCGTAGGCGCGACGGCCGCGGTACGGGCCATGATCGCCGTAGCCCGAAATGTCGACGGTGATCAGTCGCTTGTCCTTCGTCCGCATCGCGGCCGATCCGAAGCCAGCGCGCTCGGCGGCGCCCGGCGCCAGGTTCTGGATCAGCACGTCGGCCTTGGCGATCATGCGGTGGAGGAGGGCGAGGTCCTGGGCATTCTTGAAGTCGAGGGCGACCGACTGTTTGCCGCGATTGAGCCAGACGAAGTAGCTCGAGTAGCCGTGCACATAGGCGTCGTAGGCCCGCGCGAAATCGCCCTCAGGCCGTTCGATCTTGATTACTCGCGCACCCCCGTCGGCCAGCCGCGCCGAGCAATAGGGCGCGGCCACCGCCTGCTCGACGCTCACCACCAGCAGGCCGTCCAGCGCTCCGGGCATCCTTCTGCAGGTCTCTCCGTTGAGGCCGGCAACATGCCATAGTGCCGATGTGGTTCAACTAAATCAGAGCGAGCGCGAAATTGCCGAGGGCAGGCTGGGACCGGCGTGCGCCATGGCCATTCGCATCGTCGCCGACACGGCGCGCATGCTGGGCGCTTCGAGGCTGGTGCCGATCGCGTCGGCCCATATCGACGGCTGCCTCTATCACGGCGATTCGGGCACCTTGTTTGCCGAGAGGCTCGTCGAAGGTGGCGGCGCAGTGGCCGTGCCGACCACGCTGAACGTCGGCGCGCTCGACCTTGTCCATGCCGGGCGCGTCCGCCTGGCGGCCGACCGCGCGGCGATGGCGCGCCGCATGATGGACGCCTACCTCAAGCTTGGCTGCCGGCCGACCTGGACCTGCGCGCCCTACCAGGCGGGCCATCGCCCGGCGACCGGCCAGCACGTTGCCTGGGGCGAGAGCAATGCCGTCGTATTTTGCAATGCCGTGCTGGGCGCGCGCACCGAACGCTACGGCGACTTTCTCGACATATGCGCGGCGATCGCGGGACGCGCACCGGAGACCGGCCTGCATCTCGACGACAATCGGCGGCCCTCCCTGTTGGTCGATTGCAGCGGCCTCGACCGCCGCCTGGTCGAAGAGGATGCCTTCTGGCCGGTGCTGGGAGCGTGGCTCGGCGAGACGGCGGCTGGGCGCGTGGTTGCCTTCACGGGCTTGCCCGCGAAGATCGACGAGGACCGGCTGAAGGCGATGGGCGCGGCGGCTGCGTCGACCGGCGCGGTCGGAATGTTCCACATCGAAGGCGCGACGCCTGAGTCGTTCGACCGGCCGCGCGAATCTCTGGCACTCGAGGGCGCAATGCTGCACGCGGCGCGCGACCGGCTGTCAACGGCGCGCGCCAAGACAGGCGATCGCGTCGATGCCGTCGCGGTCGGCAGCCCGCACTTTTCGTTCGAAGAGTTCAAGCGGCTGCTGGCGGCGCTCGGGGGCCGAAGGCTCGCAATACCTTTCTATGTCTGCACGGGCCGTCACACGCTGGAGGAACTCAAGAGCGCCAACATCGAGCTCCAGTCGAGTGGGCTCACCATCGTCGCCGACACCTGCATCGTCGTCACGCCCATCCTGCCCGCCCAGGCCGGATTGCTGCTGACCAACTCGGGCAAGTTCGCCCATTACACGCGGCCCAACACCGGTTTCGACGTGCTCTACGGGTCCCTGACGGACTGCGTCGAAACCGCCGTCACCGGCCGGCTGGTTCGCGACGAAGGACTCTGGCAATGACACCGCTGCTGCCAGGCGCGGCGCGGGGCCGCGTGCTGAAGCTGCCGACGCTGTCGCTGTGGGGCGGCGTCGATCCGGCGAGCGGGCTGCTCACCGATCCGGCGCAGCCGCACTGCGGCGAGAGCGTGAAAGGCAAGGTGCTGATGATCGCCGAGCCGATCGGCTCCTCTTCGTCGAGCGCGGTGCTGCTCGAACTTCTGCATGCGGGCAATGCGCCGGCGGCGATTGTTCTCGGCCATGCCGACGCCATTGTAGCGCTGGGCGTCCTGGTGGCGCGTGAGATGGGATGGTCTACCATCCCAATCGCCGTCATGCCGCCCGAAGAGCAGGCAAAAATTGCCGACGGCGAGACGATAAGAGTGGGCTGAGGGAAGGAAATGCCAGGACCATTGGCTGGAGTGAAGGTGATCGATCTGACGGCGGTGCTGCTAGGGCCATTCGCCACGCAGCATCTCGCCGACATGGGCGCCGACGTGATCAAGATCGAGCCGCCCGAGGGTGACCTGCTGCGCCTGTCGGGCGCCTCGATGGGCCGGCACAAGGGCATGGGGCCGATCTACATGGCGGCCAATCGCAACAAGCGTTCGCTGTGCCTCGATCTCAAGAAGCCTGCGGCGGTACCGATCGTGAAGGAGCTGGTCCGCACCGCCGACCTCTTCATGCACAACAGCCGGCCGGCGGCGATCGAGCGGCTGGGGCTCGGCTACGAGGACCTGAAGAAGGTCAATCCCGCGATCATCTACGCCTACTCGCTGGGCTACGCGCGCAAGGGACCGTACGGCCACAAGCCCGCCTTCGACGATCTCGTCCAGGGCGTGTCCGGTGCGGCTTCGCTTCAATCACGCGTCGATGGCGAAGCACCGAAGTTCATGCCGAGCCTGATCGCCGACAAGACCACGGGCCTGCATCTCTGCATCGCCGTGCTCGGCGCGCTCTACCATCGAAAATGCACCGGCGAGGGCCAGATGATCGAGGTGCCGATGCTCGAGACGCTGGCCTCGTTCTGGCTCACCGAGCACCTCTTCGGCGCCACCTGGAAGCCCGGGCGCGGGGCCATGGGCTACGACCGTATCATCAACAAGTACCGCCATCCGTTCCAAACCAAGGACGGCTATGTCTGCGCGCTGCCCTACACCGACCAGCACTGGGTGGCGTTCTTCGACATCGTCGAACGGCCCGACCTCGCCAAGGATCCGCGCTTCTGCGACCGCACCGTGCGGCCCAAGCACTTCAGCGAACTCTACCAGGTGCTCGATTCGCTCCTGAAGCATCGCACCACGGCGGAGTGGCTTGAAGCCTTCGACAAGGCCGACATTCCGGCGATGCCCGTGCGCACCCTCGAGGAGCTCCTCGACGACCCGCATCTCAGGGCGACCGGCTTCTTCAGCGAGCGCGAGCATCCGAGCGAAGGACCGATCGTGACCTTTGCAAGCCCGCTCGACTTCGAGAAGACCAAGGTCGAATACCGCCACCACGCGCCCCGCATCGGCGAGGACGGCGAGGCGATTCTGCGCGAGGCCGGCTTAGGTGCGGCCGAAATCGAGAAATTGAAGGCCGACAAGACGTTGATCCTGCCGATGTGATCCTCGTGACGCAGGTTAGGGCTTACGTAAAGCCGTTCCGCGGCGTGGCGCCGTGAGCCGCGATCCGGTTGTGCGCCGGGGCGGCGTGGCTAAACTCCGGCGCCATCGCGCGGCCCCGCCTGGGCCCGGTCTGGGAGGGATCCATGGATCTTGCTTTCACACCTGAGGAGCAGAAATTCGCCGGCGAAGTGCGGTCCTTCGTGCAGGCCAGCCTGCCGGCCGACGTGCGCGACAAGGTGAAGAACGGCAAGCATCTCGGCCGCGACGACTACATGCGTTGGCAGCAGGCGCTCGGAAAGCGGGGCTGGCTGGCCTACACCTGGCCCAAGAAGTACGACGGGCCGGGCTTCACGCCGGCCGAGCGGTACATCTTCGAGAACATCTGCGCCGAGGAATATGCACCGGGCATCATCCCGTTCGGCACCAAGATGGTCGGGCCGGTGATCTACACGTTCGGCACCGACGAGCAGAAGAAGAAGTTCCTGCCGGCGATTCGCGAAAGCACTGTGTGGTGGTGCCAGGGCTATTCGGAGCCGGGTGCCGGCTCCGACCTCGCTTCGCTCAGGACCAAGGCCGAGAAGCAGGGCGACCACTACATCGTGAACGGTTCCAAGACCTGGACCACGATGGGCCACTGGGCCGACTGGATCTTCTGTCTGGTGCGCACCGACCCCAAGGCCAAGCCTCAGGAAGGCATCTCCTTCCTGCTGATCGACATGAAGACTCCGGGCATTACCGTGAAGCCGATCATCATGATGGATGGCGGGCACGAGGTGAACGAGGTGTTCTTCGACAACGTCAAGGTTCCCAGCGCCAACCTGGTCGGCAAAGAGAACGAAGGCTGGACCTGCGCCAAATTCCTGCTGGCGAACGAGCGGCTCGGCATCGCCGCCGTGCCGCAGTCCAAGCGCGGCGTCGAGGCCCTGAAGGACATCGCCCGGGCCGAGAAGGAGGACGGCAAGCCGCTGATCGAGAACCGGACCTTCGCCGAGAAGATCGCCGATCTCGAGATCCAGGTGACGGCGCTGGAATTCACCGAACTGCGCGTGCTGTCGGCGATGGCTCATGGCGGCGCGCCGGGACCGGAGGTCTCCGGCCTGAAGATCCGCGGCTCGGAGATCCAGCAGCGCATCACCGAGCTCACGCTGGAGGCGGTCGGCGAGTATTCGGCGCCCTATCTGCCCGGCCTCCTGTGGCAGGGCAGCAACGAGGAGCCGGTCGGGCCCGAATACGCCCATCTCGCCGCGCCGCGCTATTTCAACTCGCGCAAGACCACGATCTACGGCGGCAGCAACGAGATCCAGAAGGGCATCATCAGCAAGATGGTGCTAGGGCTATAAATGTGCTGTGCCTTCCCCGATGACGCGGGAGGGCAAAGGTCATCGGAGGAAGAGGTATGGATCTGTCGCTGTCCGACGAACAGAAACAGTTGCAGGACTCGGCCGAGCGGTTCGTGCGCGACAAGTACGCCTTCGAGAACCGCCGCAAGATCGCCGCGACCGAGAAGGGCTGGCTTACCGAGAACTGGGCGCAGATGGCCGAGCTCGGTTGGCTCGGCATGTCATTCTCCGAGAATGACGGCGGCTTCGGCGGCGGGCCGATCGAGACAATGGTCGTCATGGAGCAGTTCGGCAAAGGCCTGGTGCTGGAGCCCTTCCTGCCGACGGTGGTGCTGGGCGGCGGCATGATCTCGCGCGCCGGCTCGGCGGCCCAGAAGCAGGCGCTGCTGGCGCCAATGATCGAGGGCAAGAAGCAGTTCGCCTTCGCCTGGCTTGAACGGCAGTCGCGCTACAACCTCGCCGACGTGTCGCTCAAGGCGACCAAGGAGGGCAGCGGCTGGTCGCTCTCCGGCCACAAGGGCGTGGTCTACAACGCCGCGTCCGCCGACACCGTCATCGTGCTGGCGCGCACCGCGGGTGCGGCGCGCGAGGAAAAGGGCCTCACCCTGTTCGTCGTCGACGGCAAGGCCAAGGGGCTCGCCCGCCGCGACTATCCCACCCAGGACGCGCTGCGCGCTTCCGAGCTCACTTTCGACAAGGTCTCGGTCGGGGCCGACGCGGTGCTCGGCAAGGTCGACGACGCCTTCCCGGTCGTAGAGGACGCGGTCGACCGCGCCATCGTGGCACTCTGCGCCGAGGCGACCGGCTGCATGGACGCGATCAATGCTGCGACCTTGGAGTACATCAAGACGCGCAAGCAGTTCGGCGTGCCGATCGGCAAGTTCCAGGTGCTGCAGCACCGCATGGTCGACTGCTTCACCAACGCCCAGGAAGCGCGCTCGATGACCCTGATGGCAACGCTCAAGATCGACGACAAGGACGCCAATGTGCGCCGCAAGGCTGCGTCCGGCGCCAAGGTGCAGATCGGCAAATCGGGCAAGTTCTGCGGCCAGAGCGCCGTGCAGATGCATGGCGGCATGGGCGTCACCGACGAACTCGCGGTCAGCCACTACTTCAAGCGGCTGACCATGATCGACCTCGTGTTCGGCAACCAGCAGCACCACCTGACCCGCTACAGCAACCTCGCGATGGCGGCGTAGTCGATCCACGGAGGCGATGATGGCCTACGAAACCGTCGAAGTCCGCAAGCTCACCGGCGGCTGCGGCGCCGAAGTGCTGGGCGTCGATGTCTCGGCGATGAGCAACCGCCAATGGGGCGAGGTGCAGCGCGCCTTCGTCGAGAACGGCGTCATCTTCTTCCGCGACCAAAGGCTCACGCCCGAGCAGCACCTCGAATTCGCGCGCCGCTGGGCGCCGATCGACGTCAATCGCTTCTTCAAGGCCGTGCCGGGCTATCCCGAGATCGCCGAAGTGCGCAAGGAGCCCGAGCAGAAGACCAATATCGGCGGCGGCTGGCACACCGATCACAGCTACGACCTGGCGCCTGCCATGGGCTCGATCCTGCTGGCGCGCGAAGTGCCGGAGGAGGGTGGCGACACGCTGTTCGCCAACATGTATCGCGCCTACGAGACGCTCTCGCCTGGCCTGCGGCGCATGCTGGAGGGCATGCACGCCGTGCACGGTTCGGCACACATCTTCGGCAAGGAAGGCGTGCACAAGAACAATCCCGAGTCGGCCGCGCGCTACGGCAATCAGCACCTGGTCGGCGAGGACGTTCTGCACCCGGTGGTGATCAAGCACCCGCTGAGCGGCCGCAAGGCGCTGTACGTCAACCCGGCCTTCACCTTGCGCTTCGAGGACTGGTCGGCCGAGGACAGCCGGCCGCTGCTGCAGCACCTCTACACGCACGCCTCACGGCCGGAGTTCACCTGCCGCTTCCGCTGGCGCGAAGGCTCGATCGCCTTCTGGGACAATCGCGCGACCTGGCACTACGCCGCCAACGACTATCACGGCGAGCGTCGGCTGATGCATCGCATCACCGTCGCCGGCTGTCAGCTCGAAGCCGCGAACTAGCGTATCGCCGCCCACAACAGGGTGGCGCCCGACACCAGCATGACGACATCGAGCAGGCGGTTGAAGGTGCTGACCTTGAGCCGCTCGATGATCAGGCGCGCGGTGTAGGTGCCGGCCATCACCGACGAGCCCGAGATTATGCCCTTGAGGACGATGTCCGTGGGCATGGCGCCGAAACTCCTGAAGGTCGCGGCTTTGGAGATGTAGATCGCGAGCGAACCTGCCGCTTCGGTGGCGATGAAGGCACCTTTGACCAGACCATATGACGAGAAGGCCGGAAGGCTGAGCGGGCCGGTCGAGACCACGATGCCGGTGAGGAAGCCGATCACCGCGCCGGCCAGGGCCAAGCCGCCGAGACCAAGGCGGCGATGGTGCGAGGTGAGCCAGTGCCGGGCTGGCACCATGACGATGAAAAAGACGCCCAGTGCCGCGTCGAGAATGTGTTCGGGCAGGATCAGCAGGGTGCGCGCGCCCAATGCCGCGGCGGGAATGCCGCCGAGGGCGTAGACGCCACAGGCGCGCCAATCGATTTCCTTCCACCACGACGTGATCTTGGCGAAGTTCGACATCAGGGCGACGACCGCCATGATCGGCACCGCGGCCTTCGGCCCGAAGGCGTACACCAGCACCGGCAGCAGGATGACGGTGGCGCCCGTGCCGACGATGCCGCTCACCGCGCCGGCAACGTAGCCGACCACCAGCACCAGAAGATAGGTCGCGAGGACGGGCTCAGTAGCCAAGATTGGGGCGGAGGTACTTCTCGGCCTCGTCGACGGGGATGCCGCGGCGGCGGGCATAGTCCTCGAGCTGGTCGCGGCCGATGCGCGCCACGCCGAAATACTGCGCTTCCGGATGGGCGAAGTAGTAGCCCGAGACCGCCGCCGTCGGCAGCATGGCAAAGCTCTCAGTGAGACTCATTCCGGCGTTCTGGCCGGCACTGAGCAGGCGGAACAGCTCGGGCTTCTGGCTGTGGTCGGGGCAGGCGGGATAGCCCGGCGCCGGACGGATGCCGCGATACTTCTCGCGGATCAAATCGTCGTTCGAGAGCGCCTCGTCGGGCGCAAAGCCCCATAGCGTCTTGCGCACGCGCTCGTGCAGGCGCTCGGCGAACGCTTCGGCCAGGCGATCGGCCAGGGCCTTGAGCAGGATCTCGGAATAGTCGTCGGTGTCGGCCTTGAAGCGCGCCAGGTGCTGCTCGATGCCGTGCCCCGCCGTGACGGCGAAACCGCCGATCCAGTCGGCCTTGGGCGCGATGAAGTCCGCCAGGCACATGTTGGCACGCGGCTTTCGCTTCTCGATCTGCTGGCGCAGGAAATAGAGGCGCGAGATCTCCTTGGCGTGCGATTCGTCCTCGAACAGCACCACGTCGTCACCGTCGCGCCGGCACGGCTAGAAGGCGACCACGCCTTTGGCGGTCAGCCATTTCTCGCGCACGATGCGCTCCAGCATCTTGCGCGCATCGGCGTAGAGCTTCCTGGCGCTTTCGCCGACGACCTTGTCCTCGAGGATGTCGGGATAGTTGCCGGCGAGCTCCCAGGTCCGGAAGAACGGCGTCCAGTCGATGCGCTCGACCAGCTCGTGCAGCGGGTACTCGGCGAAGACGCGCGTGCCGCCAACTGCCGGCTTGGGCGGCGCATAGCCCGCCCAGTCGATCTTGTAGGCATTGGCGCGCGACTCGCGCAGGGCGACCAGCTTCTCTCGGCCGCCACCGGCGCGCTCGACCCGGATTGCCTCGAACTCCGCCGCCACCTTGGCCGCGAAGTCGCGGGCCTGGGCCGGCGATTCCGAGGTGAGCGCGGTGCAGACGCCGACGGCGCGCGAGGCGTCGAGCACATGCACCGTCGTCCCCTGGTAGCGCGGCGCGATCCTGAGTGCCGTGTGCACCTTGGAGGTGGTGGCGCCGCCGATCAGCAAGGGCACATGGAAGCCGGCCCGCGTCATCTCCTCGGCGACCGTCGCCATCTCGTCGAGCGAGGGCGTGATCAGGCCGCTAAGGCCGATCAGGTCGACCCGGTTGTCGTTGGCCGCCTTCAGGATCTCCTGGAAGGGCACCATGACGCCAAGGTCGATGACCTCGAAGTTGTTGCACTGCAGGACCACGCCGACGATGTTCTTGCCGATGTCATGGACGTCGCCCTTGACCGTCGCCATGACGATCTTGCCCTTCGAGCGCGAGGCCTCTGTCTTCTCCGCCTCGATATAGGGCAGCAGATAGGCGACCGCCTTTTTCATCACCCGCGCGCTCTTGACCACTTGAGGTAGGAACATCTTGCCGGAACCGAACAGGTCGCCGACCACGTTCATGCCGGCCATCAGCGGGCCTTCGATGACCTCGATCGGCCGCGGCGTGGCGCGACGCGCCTCCTCGGTATCCTCGACCACGAACTGGTCGACGCCCTTGACCAGTGCATGCTCGAGCCGCTTCTCGACCGGCCAGCTGCGCCATTCGGCATCCTGCGTCTCGACCGCCTCGCCGGTGCCCTTGTACTTGGGCGCCAGCTCCAGGAGCAGCTCGGTCGCATCGGCGCGGC
>JBPYDO010000377.1:0-7059 GCA_051985755.1 Reyranella sp.
GAATCTATTCTAGTTAATGACGTTCGCTGCTTGAGCCGGTCCAGGCTCGAGCGCCTTGTCGGCCGGGATGGTGGCGAGGCCGACCAGCAGGGTCGCTCCCTTGACGCCGATCGTGAAACGGCTGCCGCCCGAGAAAGAAGGACCGCCGTCGGCCGCCTTCACCTCGACGACGAGGTAGTGCTTGCCCTGATAGGCAATCGCATAGCCCGGCGCCGGGCCAATGCCCTTGTCGAACCCAAGATCGGTAGAGGCGACGCGAAACTCAGGCTTGATCGGCGCGCCGGCCGGCTTGGGAAACTCGTGGCTCGTCGAAACCAGGGGCTTCGGCGTGGCGGGTGGCAAAGCCGGTTCCTGGCAGGGTGGCTTCGGCAAGCCGTCGACGAAGCCTGTTATAGCGCCCTCGCCGACGCTGGCGTTGTCAGAGGGGCAGGTCTGCGCCGCCGCCGGCAGGGCCAGCGCCAATGCAAGGCATCCTGTCGTCAAACCCAGCAGTCTTGCGGCTGCAGACATTATATTGTGTCTTCCCCGAACGTGATCGCCCGACACGTGCCGGATGGCACCGATGCTTGCGCACTCTGTGACAAAGACATATAGCGACGGCAGTTTGCAGTCCAGTGCCTACCGGCTGCAAATTCCGGGACATACTCTCGCGAGCTGAGGAGTCTCTCGGGGAGGAATGGCCATGCAAATCAAGCTGCTCGGCGAGCACACCGGAGCCGAAGTCCTGGGCGTCGACCTCAGGCAGCCATTGCCTGCTGAGGCGCGCGAGGCGATGGGTCGGGCTTTTGTGGATAAGAGCGTGCTCGTCGTGCGCGACCAAGCCCTGTCCGCGCCGCAACTGCTGTCGGCAGTGAAATTGTTCGGCACGGTCTTCCAGCAGCACAACACGCGCTTTGCCCTGCCCGACTGTCCGGAGATCCACTACCTCTCCAACCAGGACACCTTCCCCGACGGCCGGCGCTACATCCCGGGCGAAGGCTGGCACACCGATCATTCCAACGATGCGCGGCCGCCCAAGGCGACAGTGCTGCATGCGGTCACGCTGCCGGACCAAGGCGGCGATACGC
Organism: Reyranella sp.; assembly: GCA_051985755.1. GTDB lineage: Bacteria > Pseudomonadota > Alphaproteobacteria > Reyranellales > Reyranellaceae > Reyranella. The sequence continues at coordinate 1,068 of JBPYDO010000377.1, forward strand.
AGTTTGCCAATATGGCGAGGGCCTACGCCGCCCTGCCGGCCGCGACGCAGCAACGTCTCGCGGGCCTGCAGGGCATTCACGTCTATCAGTCGAGCCACAGCGCGCGGAAGCTGCTGGCGCTCAGCGAGGCCAATCGCGAGCGCGTCCCCAACGCGGCCCTGCATCCCATCGTGCGCACCCACCCCGAGAGCGGCGCCCGATCGCTCTATATCAATCCGATCCGGATCGAGGGCATCCTGGGCATGGACCATAAGGAGGCCTTGCCGCTGCTCGCCGAGCTCCTGACCCACGCCACCGAGGAACGCTTTCAATACCGCCACGGCTGGCGGCCCGGCGACCTCGTGATGTGGGACAACCGTTGCCTGCTGCACAAGGCAAACGGCGACTACGACATGAGCCAGACGCGCTACCTCTACCGCGTCATGCTGAGGGGCGAGATCCCCGGCTAGAGACGGCGCCGCTGATCCTGTCGCAGGACTGACAGCCGAACTACTGACAACCGAAGTGACGCGCTCGTGATCAGCCGGCACTCGCGCGCCCCGGCGCGTCGTGGCAAGCTCCGCCTCCTGGGGGAAGCGCCATGCGCTGGCTTGGCCTGCTCGTCATCTCGTTGGTCGTCGCGACTGCCCGTCCGGCACTTGCGGTGCCGCAGCCTGACGCCGAAGCCGCCTTCGCCCGGGGCGACTACACCACCGCATTCAACCTGTTCATGCCGCTCGCCGAGCAGGGGTCGGTGCAAGCCCAGGAACGCATCGCCGAAATGTACGACAAGGGTCTGGGCGTGCCGCAGGATCCGGCGAAGGCGAAGGAGTGGTATCGCCGCGCCGCCGAGCAAAGCGCGCAAGACGCCGAGATGAAGATGGAGGCGTCGCAGGGCATGGCGGCGCCTGGTCAATCGGTCCCGCCGACGGTGGTGCTCGGCACCGCCAGCAGGGCGCCGGCCGTGGCGCCGCTCACGCCCATGCCACACACGGCGCCGATCGTCTACCCCGCGGCCTGGCCGCCGGCGCGGCCCGCCGTGGCACCGGCGCCGCAGCCATTCTTCCTGCCGTATCGTCCGACCGGCTTTCACCATCATCATTTCGGCGGACATCACCGCTGACCGTTCGCTGCGGTGAACCACGCCATCGCTTCGTCATACGCGAAACCTATCGATCGGCTGCTTCCCATATATTGGAATGCCGTCGTGCCCTGCTGCACACTGGCCAATCATGACCGATACCTTGACGCCGCTGATCTGCGATCTGCTCGAATGGATCGGGCGGGCGCCGCGCACGCACGCCGAGGTGATCGACGGCTGGCGCACTTCCTGCCCGCGCCTGCCGGTGTGGGAAGAAGCGACGGATCAAGGGCTGGTCGCGCGCAAGGGACCGTTGGTCGAACTCACCGAGCGCGGCCGGGAATTCCTGGCCAAGCGCGCCTGAATTTGCCTTTCACCTCTCCCCCGGTCGGGGAGAGGACGGGTGAGGGGGTCACGAAGGTCGCACGTGACCCCCTCGCCTAACCTCGCAACTCAGCGGCCGATCTGGCGGCTGACGAAGTTTTCCTGCCGGTTCAGGTAGCGCTGCTCGCCGCGGGTGATGTGGCCGCCGTCACGCGAGGCGAAGTAGCGCTCCTCGTTGCGGATGAAGCGGTCCTCACGATGGATCATGCGGTCCTGGTTGCGCGAGAGCTCGCCCTCGCGAAACTCCTGGTTGATGCGACGGTTCTGGTTCTGCAGGCGATCGTTCACCTGGTCGCGCCGCGGATGGTGCCGCTCCCAACGCGTCTCGGCGAAGGCGGAACCCGCCGACGCCACGAGCACGCTGGAGGCGAAGGCCGCGACGGCCAGTTTGGTCAGTTTGACGGAAAACATGGCAGCTCCTCTGGGCTAAGGGGAGCGTCCACCATCGCGACAAGCAGAGTCGACGCTCCTGCTCTCAACTACGTGAGCGCGAAGAGCTGCATCCCTGGGTTTAGTGCGGAGGACGCCTTACACCTGTCTGTCGCGAAACAATGTGACTGTCCTCTCGTCACAACGACGTCCGTCCGACAAAGACGCCGGCGGCGGAGGGTCCGCCGCCGGCGAAAAAACAGAATACGCTGCTGACGCTACAACGCTGGCTTCAGCTCGATGTCAGTCAGGCCGGCCGCAACGTTGAGGCCGACACTGCCCTCGACGCTGACGGGCTGCAGGCTGATGTCGTTATTGCCGCCGCCGATCAGCACGTTGGCTCCGGCACCGATGATCGCCGAAGCGCTGGCGCCCGGGCCGACATAGGCGCCGGCAAGCGCGCCGCGCGCCACATCGCCGGGAGCAAACACCAGCCAAACGATGTGCGCCGCCTTGGTGAAGCCGATATCGACGCCCCACTTCTTGATCTTGCCGACATAGCGCTCAGCCCGGCCATCCGGCCGCCAGAAAATGCAGTCGAGCGCCTTCGACGAGCCAAACACGAAGCCCAGGCCGCCCGCCACGTTGCAGGAGAGCGAGCCCGCGTTGACGCCCGCGCCGTGCTTCTCGGCCGACGGCACCGCCGCGGTCTGCTGGGCCATGGCCGGCGTCGCGGCAAGGAGAGCTGCCGCAGACATCGCCGCCAAGGACTTGGACACGATGGAGTTGCGCATGATCTTCCTCTTGCGTTTCGCCGGCCCTAAGCGCCGGCACACGAAAACGCGTGGTCCGGCAACCTGTTCCTGCCGCGAATTCGGCGAGCCGAACACAAGTGTGGCGGCGATGGGGCACCATCGCCGCCAACTTGATGCAGTTGCGCGGAGAGCGAAGGCTTACTTCACGGCCTTGAGCTCGATCGCGACCACACCTGCCGCCACGTTCAACCCGACGCTGCCCTCGACGCTGACGGGCTGCAGGCTAACCTGCTTGTTGCCGCCGCCGATCAAGGCGTTGGCGCCGACGCCGACACCGACCGCGGCACTGCCGCCGCCGCCGGCGTAGCTCCCGGTCAGCGCGCCCGGGGCCACCGCGCCGGGCGCGAACACCAGCCAGATGATGTGCGCTTCCTTGGTGAAGCCGATGTCGACACCGAACTTCTTGATCGTACCCGCATAGCGCTCCGCGGTGCCGTCGGTGCGGACGAACACGCAATCGAGCGCCTTGGACGAGCCGAAGATGAAACCCATGCCGCCCGCGACCTTGCATTCGAGCGAACCGACGTTGACGCCCCCTTTGTTCTGGGCTTGCCCGGTCGCTCCGGTAAGGAGCAGTGCGGCAGCGGAAGCAAGGATCAGTTTGCGCATAGTCGTAATCTCCAATGTTGCCGGCGCGATCCGCCGGACGGGTATGAACACCGGCCCCTCTGCCGGCGATGACAACGCACGCAACAAACGCAAGATCAAACCATCGATCTATTGCTAACCTAGTCCGGGAAAGGGGGGAACGGGAATGTCCGGCTGGGTCGTCCTGCTGCTGAGGATATTTGCGGCGCTTCTGCAACGGCGAGCTGAGTGGCCGCGGCACGCTGATCGCACGCGAAAAGGCAGCCGCTACGACGGCGAGTGGCGTCGCACCACGCGCGAAGCTTGCGGCTTCAGGTAGATCGTTCAGCGCCGAGCCAGGCGATCACCAGGTCGTAGGCGACAGCGAGCACCACTGGGCCGATGAATAGCCCGATCAGCCCGCCTGCCACCGTGCCGCATATCACGCCGGCCAGGATGACGACCATCGGCGTCTCCAGGCCGCGCGCCATCACGATCGGCCGCAGCACGTTGTCCATCAGCAGGATCGGCAGCGTGTAGACGGTGTAGATTGCGGCGGTGCGTGCGGGCATCGCCGTCCACACCCAGATGAGCACCGGAATCATGATCGGGTTGGGTCCGACCTGCACGATCGCCAGCACCAGGCAGGCAAAAGTGATGGCGCCCGCGAAAGGAACGCCCGCCACCAGCATGCCGACGCCGAGCAGCGCCGATTGCAGCAACGCGATGCCGATGACGCCCTGGCTGACGTTGCGGATGGTCGAGCCCGCGATGTCGAGGAAATGCTGGCCACGCGGACCGGCTGCGCGCTCGGCGATGCGGCGCGCCCCGTCCCTGAGGGGCTCGGCATAAGCAAGCATGATGCCGGCCACGACGATGGCGGCGGCGAACTGCAGCAGCTCGAGGGCGACGCCGGCGGCCAATCCCGCGACCCAACGGCCAAGCGAGGCAATCTGCGGGACGTGTGCCGCCAAGATCGCCCGCGTGTCGTTGGCCGCCCGCAGCCAGAGATCGTGCAGCCGCTGGCCGATCACCGGCCACTCGCTGATCGATTCGGGCGGCGGCGGCAGGAGCGACTGGCCGGCCAGCAATTGGCGGGCATAGAGCTCGAGCGTGTCGATGGCGGAAATGCCCAGCAGGACCGCCGGCACAACCAGGAGCGCCAGCAGCACGACCGCGAGCAGGGCCGCGGCCAGCCCCTGCTGCAGGTGCAGCCGGCGGCGCAGCAAGCTGAACAGCGGAAAGACCGCGACGGTCAGGATCACCGACCAGAGCAGGATCGGCCCGATCGGTCGCAACAGCACAAGGCTGCCGTAGAGAATGCCGGCCAGCAAGGCCAGCCGGATCATCAGGTCGATAGCGAACTGCGACAGCTCCGCCCGTCCGTTGCCGCTGTCGATCATCCTCGTCCCCTTCGAACAGGCGAGCATGTTACCAGCAACACCGTCCGTTGCCTCCCGCCGGCTTCACTCCGCGAAAGGATCGTACTCGGTGATGCAGAAGGCCGGCCGCCGACGTTGCCGCATGTCGTACGCCATCATCGTGCGGTCGGTGTAGACCGGCCGCGCCGCAACCGGCTGGGCGAAAGTGAGCACCAGTGCGTCGGCCTCGTCGGGTGAATAGCCCAGCCGCTGCTTCACCTGCTCCTTGGGCTCGAGCAGAAGGCGATCGCCGCGAAAGCTGTAGGTCGTCTGGCTCAAGGCCGCGATCAGCTCGGCGCTGTCAGGCAGCGCGCCGCCGCGACGGATCCATTCGATCGCTTCGAAATACATCTCCGTGCGCTTGTTCTCGTAGCGCGGGTCGTTGGGCTTGCTGGCAAAGCCGATGCCGATCGGCTGATGGCCGAGGCGGCGCAGATTGTCGATCCACGAGGCGCCCCAGCCGCCGGTATCGTCGACGAAGCAGGCATCGGCGTTCCAGTCCTGCCACTTGCGCGCCACCGCGCCCGCTCCCTGGACGCCGTCGATGTTGCGGTACTTCAGCGGCGGGTAGGCGAGCAGCCCCTGGCGCGGCAGGATCACCGAGGCGTCGTCGCCGAAGCGCGCCACATCGACTCCCAGCACTCGCGCCGCCCGGGCCACGTCGTCCTCGCGCCAGGCGCGCCGCGTCGCCTCGCGGCATTCGTCGGGGCCGATCAATGTGTTGAGCGAGCCCGGCGGGAACTTGCCGAAGACATTGACCAGCACCCACGGATTGTCGCGGCCGTATTTCTGGATCTGCTCCTTCGCCCACTCCGGCTTCACGCGGGTGCTGCGCTTGGGATCGTCGGGATCAGCGGTGATCTCGGTGACATGCCACAGGCCGCGCTCCGAGGTGCAGGCGCGCCATAGCGGGCCCTCGAGATGCGTCGGGTTGCCGGCCTGCACGATATGGCCTTCGATGCAGGACGAAAGTGCGGCTTCGGCCGAGGCCATCACGGCGTCGGGAATGCCGCCCGATTCGTCGAGGATGAACAGGATGTGGTCGGCATGCAGGCCGGCAAGGGTGTTGCCTTGCTGGCTGGCATCGGCAGTCTTGGCCCAGGAGCGCGCCGTCATGAACCAGGTCTCGGGTTGGCGGCGATGGCTGATCCGGGTCTTCGACCATTCGAAGGCGGTGCGCAGGATTTCGTGACGCTGCTGCCACTTCGCCATCTCGGCCCACAGATTGTCGGCGAGGTTGTCGCCGGTGATGGCGGTGGCGGCGACCTTGGGATTGGTCCGCGTCAGCAGGAAGTTCCAGGCAAGCCACGCCTCGACCGCGGTCTTGCCCGGCCCCTTGCAGGCCTTCATGGCAAGCCGCCGGTGGTGCGGAAAGG
>JBPYDO010000378.1:0-20580 GCA_051985755.1 Reyranella sp.
GTGCAGCCGACCTGGCTCGAGACGCAGACCGAGCCGCGATCCTCCTCGGGGATGTTCACCGTCTCGGCCTCGTTGCCGTCGGCAAAGCGCAGCAGCCATTTGCGCGTGCCGTCGACCGAGCGCTGCTCGGTGACGATTTGCGGCCGTTCGATCACGAAGAGGTCGGCGAGCTTCTGGCGCGTCTTCTTGGCGATATTGCTCATGCGCTCGAAGTCGCTGACGCCATGCCAGTAGATCCATTGCCAGACCTGGCGGGCGCGGAACGGTTCGAGGCCGGCTTCGGTCAGCGCCGCCTTCAGCTCCTCGCGCGACAGTCCGACCAGATTGCGCCGCGTATCGTTGCGGCGCAGCGGCTCGAGGATCTGGACGGGTTCAGTCGAGAGCGACGACATGGGCCGATATGAGATAGTTCATGCTTCTCTCCCCCGCTAGGGGGTGAGCATGGGTGGAAATCGCGCAGCTACGCTTTCTGCCGGCGTCGCTGCTTGCGTTTGTAGATCGGCTGGCCGAACACCGGCAGCGGCACCGGCTCGGTGGGCGCTCCCTCGGCGACTGGCCGCGGCGCGTGCCGGCCGAGCGTCAGCAGCCGGTCGTACATCACTAGCGCGCCGGCCACGCCGAGATTGACCGAGAAGCGGCTCGGGATCTTGACGACGTAGTCGCAGCGCGATTGCAGCTCGGGCGACAGGCCCTCGCGCTCGGCGCCCAGCACGTAGGCCGCCTGACGCGGATGGCGGAAGCTCGGCAGCTCGATCGCGTCGTCGGTGATCTCGATGCCGACCAGCCGGCAGCCGATCGGCAGCCTGAAGTCCTGGAGGTCCTTGAAGTGATGAGTCGGCACGGAAGCCGGCGTGTCGGAGGTGTCGCTGTGGGCGCCTTCGCGGCGGTTGTACCGGGCCCCCACCGTGAACACGAAAGACGCGCCGAAGGCGTGGGCGGTGCGGAACAAGGTGCCGACATTCATCGCCTTGCTGACGCCTTCCACACCGATGCCGAAATAGCCTTTCATGCGTCGTCGATTTGTAGCATGAACGACGCTCAGAATGACCGATTCCTCGTCCGTGGATGACGTTCGCGCCCAGTACGAGGCGCTGCCTTATCCGGCGCGCGACCCGCGGGACGAGGCGATCCGCCTCATCACCGGCACGCCCAGCCACATCCTCGAGGTCAATCACTACCTGTTTGCCGGTCGCTTGAACTTCAACCGGCCGTTCCGCGCCCTGGTCGCGGGCGGCGGCACGGGCGATGCCTGCATCATGCTGGCACAGCAGCTCGCCGATCGGCGCTGTCCCGCGGAAGTCGTCTATCTCGACCTGTCCTCCGCCTCGCGCGCCATCTGCGAGGCGCGCGCGAAAGCACGCGGCCTGCGCAACGTGCAGTTCCTCACCGGCTCGCTGCTCGACCTGCCGACGATGAATGTCGGCCAGTTCGACTACATCGACTGCACCGGCGTGCTGCATCACCTGGCCGATCCCGCGGCCGGCATGAATGCGCTCGCCGCTGTGCTGCAGCCCGAAGGTGGGCTCGGCGTCATGCTGTACGGCCAGTACGGCCGCACTGGCGTCTATCCCCTGCAGGAGATGCTGCGCACCTTGGCGCCGCCCTCGATGGCGACCGAGGACCGCATCGCCATGGCCAAGCGCCTGATCCGCTTCCTGCCGACGACCAATCTCTTTCGCCGCAATCCCCACCTCAACGACCATGTCACGGGCGGCGATGCCGGGCTGTACGACCTGCTGCTGCACAGCTGCGATCGCGCCTTCACCGTTTCGGAGATCGGCACGCTAGCGAGCGAGGCAGGCTTGCGGGTCGTGGCCTTCCTGGAACCGATGCGCTACGAGCCCGCGACCTATATGAGCGACCCGGTGATCGCGCGGCAGACCAGCTCGCTACCGCTCATCGAACGCGCCGCCTTTGCCGAGTGCTTGGCCGGCAACCTGCGCACCCACATCTTCTACGCCACACGCGCCGGCTTCGACACGGTGGCGCGGCCCGAAGACACGCAGGCGATCCCCGTGCTGCGCGAGATGGACGCGCAAAAGCTGGCTTCGGGCCTGCAGCCCGGCACGCCGCTGGTCGCCAATCTGGACGGCTTTCCCTGGCGCGCCCATCTACCGCCGCTCTCGGCGCGCATCATCGGCCAGATCGACGGCCGGCGCTCGGTGGCCGAGATCTACACCTCGCTCGGCGTGCAGGGCAGCCTGCCACCATGGGAGGATTTTTACGCGCAGTTCGAGGACCTCTACGTCAAGCTGAACGGCGTCAATCACCTCCTGCTGCGCTTTAGAACTTAGACGCTCCGCGTCAGCGGAGCGTCAGGCGGCGCAGAAAGAGCCCCATATACCCTTAAGATCTTAGTCGCCGTTCGAGAAGCCGACGCTCCGGCTCGGTGCGGGCGAGCGCTGTTGCTTTCTCGAAATGTAGCCGTGCTTCGTCGGTGCGCCCGAGCTCGGTGAGGAATATCGCTGTCGCGGCGTGTCCATAGGGATTGCCGCTCGGCGCCGGCAGGGCTTCCAGGCCCGCCGCCGGTCCGCGCGCGCGGCCGACGGCGACGGCGCGCGCCAGCTCAACCACGGGCGAAGAGTCGACCTCACGCAGTTGATCGTAGATCCTGACGATGCGCGCCCAGTCGGTGGTTTCGGTGCTGAGGGCCGTGGCGTGAACGGCGGCGATCTCGGCGCGGAGATGCCACACCGTCAGCGCCTCGCCCCGGGCGCTGCGATCGAGATGCTGAAGGCCCAGCGCAATCAGCGAACGATCCCATTTGTCGCGTGGCTGGTCCTCCAAGAGCTGTGCCACGCCGTCGGGGCCGACGCGTGTCGGCAGGCGCGCCGCCGTCAGCGCCAGCAAGGCGGCCAGCGCGTCGCTGGCCGGCGAGCGCGTCATGGGATGCTGCGCCAGCGCACGCGACAGCCGCACGGCTTCGACGCAGAACTCCGGCTGCACCAGCGCATCGCCCGAGGAAGCCGAATAGCCCTCGTTGAACATGAGAAATAGCGCGGTGCGCACCGTCTCGGCCCGGTCAGGCAGATCCTCGGGCGGCGGTGCTTCGATCGCGACGCGCGAGGCTTCGAGCTGACGGCGCGCCCGAACCAAGCGCTGGGCGATCGCCGTCGGGTCACTCAACAGGCCGGCGGCGATCTGCTGCACGGTTAGACCGCACACGGTCTTGAGCGCGAAGGTGACGCGCATTTCGGGCGACAGCGAGGGATGGCAGACCGCGAACAGGAGCGCCAGCTCGTCGTCGTTCAGTTCGCGATCGAAACGGCCTTCACTGACGGCCTCGCTCGGCGCCAATGGCTCGAGATCGTCGACCAGCAGCGGCCCGCGCGCCTCATGGCGCAACAGGTCGAGGGCGCGGTTGCGCGCCACGGTCGCGAGCCATGCTTCGGGTTTCACGGGCACACCCTTGAACGGCCATGAGGACAAGGCCTGCATCAGGGCGTGCTGGACGGAGTCTTCGGCAATGTCGATGCGCGCCATCCCAAGCCGGCGCGCCAGCGCGGCGACCAGCCGGCTCGCCGAATCGCGGGCGAGCGAATCAACGAGCCGGTGAACCTCGGCGCTCAGCCGGCAGCCCGTGCTTTAGGGGCTTCCGCCGCCGTCATCAGGTCGATCGGACGCAGCTCGACCCAGTTGGTGGCGTTCCACAGATGCGGGCAGTCGCGCGCGATCGCTTCGGCCTCGGCATCGTCCTTGGCCTCGATCACGAAATAGCCGCCGACCACGTCCTTGGCCTCGGCATAGGGACCGTCGCTCGACAGCGGCTTGCCGGCCTGCACGCGAATGTGGCGCACGCGGCCGACCGCGAGCTTCTCGCCGCCCACGTACTTGCCCTGCTGACGCAGCTTCTCAGCCCAGGCGTAGTAGCGTTGCACGATCTCCTTGAAGTTCTCCGGCGGCAAGGCGGCATTGGTGCCGGGGTTCTGGTGCAGCAACAGCATGTATTGAGCCATTTTGACCTCCTGTTGGTGACGGCACCTGTCGCCGTCACCTCATCGACGTTCGGGGCGCCGGAGAATCGACAATTCGCCGACAATCCTATTCCGCCGCGGCCTGGGCACGCCCCTGGGTCATGACCTCGATCGGCCGGATTTCGATCCAGTTGCTGGGAGCGAGCACCACGTGCGGGCAGTCCTGCGCGATCGCCTCGGCCTCGGCCTGGTCGCGTGCATCGATCAGGAAATAGCCGCCGATCACGTCCTTGGCCTCGGCGTAGGGGCCATCGCTGACCACCGGCTTGCCGTTCCGCGCCTGGACATGGCGCACGCCACCCGCCGTCAGCTTCTCGCCGCCGGCCAGCTTGCCCTTGGCCCGCAGGCCCTCCGCCCACGTCGTGTAGCGTCGGGTCACCTCCAGCATCTTCTCGCGCGGCAGATCCATGTTGTAGTTGGGGACCATGTGCAGCAGCAGCATGTATTGAGCCATGTCGACCTCCTAGGGGTGATGACGGGAATCCGTCATCTCATCGACGTGGGAGCCGCCGGCGGATCGACATTTCCGGCTACTTTTTCTTGAGCGCGTCCGGATTGAGAACATTGATCGGTTTGCCGTTCAGCCAGGCCTCGATGTCCTTGATCGTCCCTTCATAGAAGTGCCGGTAGCTGTCCTCGACGACGTAGCCCAGGTGCGGGATCAAGGTGACGTTGTCGAGCTTGGTCAAGGGATGGCCGGCCGGCAGCGGCTCCCTGTCGTACACGTCGAGGCCGGCGTGCAAGATCGTGCGATTCTTTAGCGCGGAGATCAGGGCTGCCTCGTCTACAATCGGCCCGGGCGAGGTGTTCACCAGGATCGCCGACTTCTTCATCTTGGCGAGATCGGCCGCCTGGATCAGCCCACGGGTACGATCCGACAGGGCGAGATGGATCGACACGAAGTCGGACGTCGAGAGCAGCTCGTCCTTGCTGACATACTTGGCGCCGCCCGCTGCGGCCTTCTCGGGCGTGAGGTTCTGGCTCCACGCCACAACGTCCATGCCGAAGGCCTTGCCGTAGTGCGCGGCACGGCTGCCGAGCTTGCCGAGCCCCAGGATGCCGAGCCGCTTTCCTTCAAGTACGATCGCCTGCTCGATGCCGGCGTGCCATTTGCCCGAGCGGGCGAGCCGCTCGGCCTTGGCGAGATCGCGCGCACACATCATCAGCAGCGCCCAGCCGAGTTCCGCCGTCGGCGCATTGGAGCCGCCGCCGCCCGTGGTCGAGATCGGAATGCCGCGCTCGGTCGCCGCCTTGTCGTCTAGACTCGCCGCGCGCGCGCCCGTCAGCACCATGAACTTGAGGTTTGGCAGCTTCTCGATCAGCGCGCGCGGGAAGGCCGTGCGCTCGCGCAACAGACCAAGAATTTCGAAGGGCGCCAGCTTCTTGGCGGCGTCGTCGACCGAGGCGAAGGGCTCATGGAAGACGCTGATCTCGACGTCGCGCTTCCTCAGCCGATCCCAGTCGGCCATACGCAGGGCCACTTTTTGATAGTCGTCGAGCAGGGCGAGTTTCATGGTTTGCGGCATGGCGTTTCCTGGGAGAAAATGTTGTTGCCTCTACTATAGCCGCAGGAGGCGGTTATGAGCATCACCGTGACGCCGCTCGGCCGTTCCGATTTCGGCGCCGAAATATGCGGCATCGATCTCACCCAGGCGCTGAAGCCTGCCGACCGCGACGCCATCGCGAGCGCGATCGACCGCTATGCGGTCGTGCTGTTCCACGGCCACCGCGACGTCGCCTCGACGCTCGAACAAGTCGCGTAAGGAGAGAACGCCATGTCCCGGCCTGTCGATGTCTGGCTGGCCTCGGGGGTGCGCACCCCCTTCGCCAAGGTCGACGGTGCCCTGCAGGGGCTCGACGCGCTCGAACTCTCCGTGCCAGTGGCGCGTCACATGGTGAGCCTCTTGGGTGGCGCCAAGCCCGACTTCACGGTGTGGGGCGTCGTCGTGCCGTCGCTCCTGTGGAGCAACATCGCCCGCGAAGTGAGCATGGATGCCGGCATCGACGCCACGGCGCCGGCCTTCACTACCATCATGGCCTGCTCGACCAGCATGCTGGGTGCCATCGAGGCGGCGAGCATGATCGACGGCGAGGTCTACAATCTTGCTCTGGTGGGCGGCGTCGACAGTCTCAGCCGCATCCAGATCGGGCTTGGCCAGCGCCTCTCCGATTGGCTGCGCAAGTTCCAGCACGCGCGCTCGATCGGCGAGAAGATCGATCACGCCACGCACGTGCAATTCGCCGACGTGCGGCTCTACATCCCGGCGATCGCCAACCGGACAACCGGCCTCAGCATGGGCGAGCACACCGAGATCACGGCCAAGGAGTGGCAGATCGGCCGCGCCGAGCAGGACGAAATCGCGCTTGCGAGCCACCAGCGCGCGGTGGCGGGATGGGAAAAGGGCTTCTTCGACGACCTTGTGATCCCGGTCGGCGAGCTGAAGCGCGACACCATTCCGCGCAAGGACACCTCGCTCGAGAAGCTCGCCCGCCTGCCACCCTCCTTCGATCGCACCAGCGGCAAGGGCAGCCTGACCGCCGGCAATTCCTCGCCGCTCACCGACGGCGCGGCCGCCATCTGGGTCGCTTCATCCAAAGGCCTCGAGCGTTTGCCGGCGACGACGCCTCGCGTGAAGCTGATCGACTGGCAGATAGGCTCGGTCGACTTCCGCACCGAAGGCCTCCTCATGGCGCCGGCCTACATCATTCCGAGGATGCTGGCGCGCCACGGTCTCGGCTACGGCGACATCGATCTTTGGGAGATCCATGAGGCTTTCGCCGCGCAAGTCGCCTTCCACTTGAAGGCGCTGCAGGACGCGGACTTCCTGCGCGACAAGGCCAAGGTGCCGCGCGACTTCGGCCCATTCCCCAAGGCCCGCATGAATCCCAACGGTGGCAGCACGGCCCTTGGCCACCCCTTCGGCGCCACCGGCGCCCGCATCATCAGCCAGGCGGTGAAGGAACTGGCGACGATGGGAAGCGGCAAGCGCGCCATCGTCAGCATCTGCGCCGACGGCGGCCAGGGCAGCGTCATGCTGCTTGAAGCAGCGTAGCGGCCTCAAGCCATACGGAAGTTTTGAAATTGGAGCGGGCGAAGGGATTCGAACCCTCGACCCCGACCTTGGCAAGGTCGTGCTCTACCCCTGAGCTACGCCCGCGCTCCGAACCGGCTGGGCGCCGGAAGGCGGTGTTGATAGGGGGTTTCCACCGCCTTGGCAAGCCCGCGGCAGCCTTCAGCGGCGCGCCAACAGGCCCTGCAGATACCTGCCGTATTCACTCTTTTCGATCGGCTCGATCAAGCGCGCGAGTCCGCTGTCGTCGATGTAGCCTTTGCGCCAGGCGACTTCCTCGGGACAGCCGATCTGCAGGCCTTGGCGATCCTCCACCGTCTCGACGAATTGCGCGGCACGCAGCAGGCTCGAGGGAGAGCCGGTGTCGAGCCAGGCATAGCCGCGGCCGAACTTCTCGACCGTCAGCCGCCCCTCCTTCAGGTAATGCGCATTGACGTCGCTGATCTCGAGCTCGCCGCGCGCCGAGCGGGGGATGCGCGCCGCCACCTCGCAGACGTCGGCATCGTAGAAATAGAGTCCCGTCACCGCCCAGTTGGAGCGCGGCGTCTTGGGCTTTTCGACGATCGACACTGGCGTGCCGGCGGCGTCGAACTCGACCACGCCGTAGGCCTGTGGGTCGGCGACCCAGTAGGCGTAGATCACCGCCCCGGTCGAGCGCGCACCACGCTCGGCCATCGCCGGCAGGGCATCGCCGTAGAAGAGATTGTCGCCCAGGATCAGGCCGACACGATCCTGGCCGATGAAGCTCTTGCCGACCAGGAAGACCTCGGCGATGCCGCCGGGCCTCTCCTGGATCGCGTAGCCGATCGAAAGGCCCCACTGCCGGCCGTCGCCGAACAGGCCATGATAGGCCTCGACGTCGTGCGGATTGACGACCAGCAGGATGTTGCGGCAACCGGCCAGCATCAGGGTCGTCAGCGGATAGTAGACCATCGGCTTGTTGTAGACGGGCAGCAGCTGCTTGTTCGCGGCCCGCGTCATCGGGTAAAGCCGCGTACCGCTGCCGCCCGCCAGGACGATGCCTTTCATTGGCCCACTGTAGACCGCCCGGATGCTGAGCCCGCAACAACTATTCGACCGCCTCGACGCGCTCGGCCTCAACCATCGCACGGTGAGCCATCCGCCCGTCTTCACCGTCGAGCAGGCCAAGACCCATCGCGGCGAGCTGCCCGGTCGCCACATCAAGAACCTCTTCCTGCGCAACAAGAAGGAGGAGATGTGGCTGGTGGTGGCGCTCGAGGACCGCGCCGTCGACCTCAAGCGGCTGGGCGAGGCCCTGCAAGCCGGACGCTTGTCCTTCGGCAGCCCCGAACGGCTGCGCCGCCATCTCGGCGTTGAGCCCGGATCGGTAACGCCCTTCGCGCTGATCAATGACACGCGCCGGCAGGTGCGGTTGGTCCTCGATCGCGGCTTGCAGGGCGACGGCCCCGTCAACGCCCATCCACTGACCAACACCATGACCACCGCCATCTCTCTGGCTGACCTGCAGCGTTTCTTCGCGGCGACGGGACACGAGCCGCGCTGGCTCGATTTCCCGGCGGATTGACAAGGGTGCCTGGCCGCAGATAGTTAACCGAATTGTTAAGTGTAGAGCGAGGTTGCCATGACGACGAACAATCGCGAGCTGGTGCTGACCCGCCTGATCGACGCCCCACGCGAGAAGCTCTGGCGCTGCTGGACCGAGCCGAAGCTGATCGTGCAGTGGTTCACCCCGCCGCCGTGGAAGACCGTTCATGCCGAGACCAACGTGCGGCCAGGCGGCTCGAACTACATCGTCATGAAGGGTCCTGAGGGACAGGAAATGCCCAATCGGGGCACCTATCTCGAGGTGATTCCGAACGAGAAGCTGGTTTTCACCGATGCCTATACGAGCGCTTGGCAGCCATCGGAGAAGCCCTTCTTCACCTGCGTGCTGACTTTCGACGACCAGGGCGGCAAGACGCTCTACACCGCCCGAGCCCTGCACTGGACGAAAGAGGACCGCGAAGCGCACGAGAAGATGGGCTTCCATCAGGGCTGGGGCATCGCCACCGATCAGCTCGCGGCCCTCGCCCGGACCCTCTAGCCCGGGGTGACAAGACGGCTGCATTTGTTACATTATAACAAATGCGCCGCCGCCTCCTTCTTGCCGGGCTGCTGCTCGCCGCAGCGCCGGCCGCCGCCGAGAGCCGGCTGAAAGCCGTTGCGACCTTCTCGGTGCTGGGCGACTTCCTGCGCGAAGTCGGCGGCGATCGCATCGACGTTGCCGTCCTGGTCGGGCCGGACGCCGATGTGCACAGCTACCAACCGCGGCCCACCGACGCGCGCACGCTCGCCTCGGCGCGCCTGCTGGTCACCAATGGCCTCGGCCTCGAAGGCTGGATCGACCGGCTGGTCGAGGCTGCCGACTTCAAGGGCCGGCTGGTCGTCGCGTCAGCCGGCTTTCCCAGCGCGCCCGACCCGCATTGCTGGCAGGACGTCGCCTGCGCCCGCCACTACGTCGCCAACATCGCCTCGGGGCTGGCCGAGGTCGATCCGGCCAACGAGGCCTTCTATCGCGAGCGTGCCCAGCGATACGACAAGCGGCTGGCCGAGCTCGATGCCTGGATCCGCCGCGAGATCGCGACGGTTCCGGCGAGCCTGCGCAAGGCGATCACCGGGCACGCCTCCTTCGGCTACTTCGGCCGGGCCTATGGCGTCGAGTTCAGCGCCCCGCGCGGCTACAGCACCGAGAGCGAGCCCACGGCGCGCGACGTGGCGGCCCTCGTCCGCCAGGTGCGCGAGCAGAAGGTGAGGGCGCTGTTCGTCGAGAACATGACCAATCCCGTGATGATCGACCAGATCGCGCACGATTCAGGCGCCAGGGTGGGCGCGCGCCTGTACAGCGATGCGCTGTCGCCGCCGCAAGGACCGGCCGCCACCTACGAGGCCATGATGCGCCACAACGTCAAGGCGCTGGTGGCGGCGATGAAACCCAACTAGGCCGAGGCGAACGGCAGGCCGACGGCTTTGCGCGACGCCTGCAGGGTGTTGAACATCAGGCAGGCGACCGTCATCGGTCCGACGCCGCCCGGCACCGGCGTGATGTGGCCGGCAACCGCCTTCGCTTCGTCAAAGGCGACGTCGCCCACCAGCCGTGTCTTGCCGTCGGCGGCCGGCACGCGCGTGATGCCGACGTCGACCACGGCGGCGCCCGGCTTGATCCAGTCGCCGCGCACGAAGTTCGGCCGGCCGATCGACGCCACAACGATGTCGGCCTGGCGACAGAGGGCCGGCAGGTCGCGCGTGCGCGAATGGGCAATGGTCACGGTGCAATCGGAGCGCAGCAGCAGCTGCACCACCGGCCGGCCGACCAGACTGGAACGACCGATGACGAGGGCATGGCGGCCGGCGAGCGAGCCGAGCGCATCGCCGAGCAGCATCGAAATGCCGAGCGGTGTGCAGGGCACGGGAAAGTCGAGCGGCGCTCCAGCGGCGACCGAGGCCAGGCGGCCGACATTGACGGGATGGAAGCCGTCGACATCCTTGGCGGGGTCGATCGCCTGCAAAACGTGCGTCGTGTCGATCTGCCGGGGCAGCGGCAGTTGCACCAGGATGCCGTCGACCGACGCGTCCCTGTTCAGCCCGGCGATCAGCGCCAGCAGCTGCTCCTGGCCGGTCATTGCGGGCAGCCGATGGTCGAAGCTCTGCATGCCGAGCTCGGCTGCGGCCCTGCCCTTGCTCTTCACATAGACCTGGCTCGCGGGATCGTCGCCGACCAGGACCGTCGCCAAGCCGGGCGAGCGGCCGGTGGCCGCCTTGAACTCAGCCACGCCAGCGCCGACGCGCTGCCGCAGGCCTGCGGCGAAGGCTTTGCCGTCGATCAGTCGCGCATCAGCCATGGCCTTTCGTCCATTCGACGATGCGCCCGGCAAGGGCCTCGGGATCGCCGCCGCCCACGCTCAGCACTTTGTGCCTCGCCGAAGCCCCCCTTGCGACGGCGAAGGCCGACTTGGGCAGCCGCCACGTGCGGGCAACAAGGGCGATCACCGCTTCGTTGGCCTTACCCTGTTCGGCCGGCGCCGTCACAGCGGCGCGCAACGCTCCGTCGCGAAGCTCGAGCGCCTCGCGTCGCGCACGCGGCTGCACGCTGAGCTCGACGGTCAGGCCTTTGGCGCCAAGACGCAAGAAGGGCGGGAGGTTCAAAGATAGCGCGGCCACACGTAGTAGTTGAGGAGATAGCGCACGAAATACAGGCCGATCAGCAGGATCACCGGTGAAATGTCTATCCCACCCAGATTGGGCAAGACGCGACGAATCGGCCGCAGCATCGGCTCGCTCAGGCGATAGAGCGTATCGACGACGACGCGGATGAACTGGTTGCGCGTGTTGACCACACCGAATGCCACCAGCCAGCTCATGATGGCGCTCGCGATGACGATCCAGGTCACGATATCGAACAGTGTCTCGATCAGCCAAATAAACGGATTCATCAGCTCTCTGCTTCTTGTCGGCCCGCCGCCGGGCGCGCGCACCCTACTCGGCGAAGAATGCGGATCACAAGCCTATTCGATTGCATTGGGCCCGGCTTGTACTCGGGCCTCAACTGCGGGACAGCGCCAGTTCGACATTGCCCAGCCGCAGCGTTCGCGCGGCCGTGATGTCGCGCGGTCCGTGCTCGGGCAGGAGCCTGGCGCCGTCGATGAAGGTGCCGCCCGGGCTGCCGAGATCCTCAAGCCCTAGCCGGCTCGCCGCGACCAGGAGACGCGCATGCGGCGTGCCGACCGACGGATCGGGGATCGAGAGATCGCCGGGCTTCTCCGCCGGACCGCCGGTCAGCAGCCAGGTCGAGGACGAAGCGTCGACGCCAAGCGAGATGGTATTGCCGCCGGCCAGCCGCCCGCTGAGCCGCCAGCCGCGCCGGTCGGCGATCGTCTGCAAGGGCGGCGGCAGCGAGGGCGTGGTCGGCGCGGCCGATGCATTGCCAGCGGACGCGGACGCAGCGGCAAGGCGTGCCATCATCGGGGCGTCGTCGCGCGGCCAGCGCATGAACGCGAACACCCAGAGCAGGATCAAGGGCACGATGATGCCGACGGTGGTGAGCGTGAGCAGCACCGCCCCCAACCCGGCCCAACCGGGCAACCCGGCCTTTTCCACGATGCGCCACGCCATCCAGGCGGCGAGCACGACGCCGAACAGGGCGAAGGCGCTGCTGAGGCCGAGCAGTCCCTTGAGCGCCAGGACGTCGAAGCCCATGTCAGCCGATCCCGTCAGCGCATCCGGGGCGCCGCCCGGCTCGGCGTCGCTTCGCCCTTCGGCCAATCGCCGAAGGCCAGGATTGCCATGACGATGAAGAAGCCGATCACCGGCAGCAGATGCAGCAGCGACCAGGCGCCGGCGAATCCAGCGCGGACGCAAATGCGCCAGGTGGGCGGGATCATGGCGAGGGCCAGCAGGATGTGCAGCGTCGCCGAATAGAGAACGATCACCAGCCAGCTGATGCCGAAGAGCCACAACAGCCAGTGGATGACGAAATCAGGCAAGCGCCACGACCTCGATCTCGACCAGCACGTCGCGCGGCAGGCGCGCGACTTCGACCGTCGAACGCGCCGGCGGATGGGCGCCGAAATATTCGGGACGGCCGTACACCTCGTTCATGGCGCCGAAGTCGCCCATGTCCTTGAGGAACACCGTGGTCTTCACCGCACGGCCAAGATCGCTGCCGGCCGCCTGCAGCACGGCGCGGAGATTCTTCAGCACCTGATGCGTCTGCTCGGCGATGCCGCCCGTCACGATGTTGCCGGTCGCAGGGTCAAGCGGGATCTGGCCCGCGCAGTAGATCATGCTGCCGGCCACGATGGCCTGCGAATAGGGCCCGAGTGCGGCGGGCGCGCCGCCCGTTCGGACCGGCTTCTTGTCGTGCGCCATCGGCCTCCCGCTCCAGCCACGTCGGCGCCGACGCTAGCATAGGCCGGTTTGCTTGACAGGTGGGCCAGCAGGCATTATCCGCGCCTACCTCGGCAAGTTGGGGGCTGTAGCTCAGCTGGGAGAGCGCCTCGTTCGCAATGAGGAGGTCAGGGGTTCGATCCCCCTCAGCTCCACCAACTTCGCTCCACATGACAGCGAGCGCGCCGGCACGGCACACTTGCCGTCGATGCACCTTGAACGTCCGACGCCCCGGCAACTGGGCCTGACCGCCGCCGAGGGCGAGGTCCTGCGCTCCCTCAGGACTCCCGAGCGCATCCAGGAATTCGTGATCGGCTTGCGCGCCAATTTCGAATTTGCCGGCGACACGCTGCGCTCGGTGCGCGGCGCGCTCAGGCACCGCCAGGCGCATTGCATCGAGGGGGCCTTCGTTGCCGCCTGCGCGCTGTGGCTGGGCGGCGACCCGCCGCTTCTGATGGACCTGACCGCGCACCGCGATTCCGATCATGTCGTTGCCATATTCAAGCGCGACGGTTGCTGGGGCGCGATCTCCAAGAGCAACCACGTGTGGCTGCGCTGGCGCGATCCCGTCTATCGTAGCCTCAGGGAACTCGCGATGTCCTATCTGCATGAATACACCAATCGCCAGCGCAAGAGCCTGCGCAGCTACTCCGTGCCGGTCGATCTGCGCCGCTTCCCGACTAGGCTATGGGTGACCAACGACGAGGATTGCTGGGAAGTGGGCGCTGCGCTCTGCGACGTGCGCCATTTCCCCTTGCTGACGCCCAAGCAGGCGCGGCAGCTCGCGCCGCGCGACGCCACGGAAATGCGCGCCGACAACATCATCCAGTACGAGAGCCGGCGCGACCGCAAGCGCGCGCGGCGGTACTGAGCCATGACACGGCCCTGGCTTGCCGGCCTGCCGGGCGTCATCGCCGCGGCGTGCCTGCTCTTCGCCCTGCCGGCGAAGGCCCAGATCCCGCCCGAGTGGCAGGCCGCGGCACAAGTGGTGGTCGGCGAGCTCGAGCAGGTGTCGCCGGAAGGCCGTGACAGCTGGGACGCCGAAAGCAGGGCGGGCTGGCGCCTGGCACGCTCTTGGCGTCAGCACAACAACGGCAATGTCGAGATTATTCTCGCCGAGTACCTCACCTTCACGACGCTCTGCCGCCATCTCGGCTGTCCCGGCCGGACGATCGAAGGGCGCGCTTACACCGACGTGGCAGCCGCGGTGAAGAAGTTGAAAGCCGAGCAGGGCGGACCCTACGGGCTCGCCAAGAACGCCCATGCCTGGCTCGCGGGCCTGGACGATCCGACCGGCGCGGCGGCCAAGAATGCCGCCCTTTGGGGCAAGGATCTCGACGTGGCCGCCGCCGACTTCGCGACCAGCAATCTCTATGCGCTCTACTGGCTGCTCGCCCGCGCCCGGCCGACGCCCGCCGAGCAGGCCGACAGGTTCGCGCGCTTTGCGATCTTCGTTCAGGGCAAGGGCTGGATCGGCAATCGCTGCCTCGACATCACCAAGGTGGCGACGGTGCTCGGCGCACCGCCGAAGGTCGAGAGCTGCAACTAGAAAAAGGGGCCCGCAGGCCCCTTTCGTCTCCAGCCGTGGCGCGCGCCGTTATTCCGCGGCGATCGCCTTGTCGACGAACTTCTTGGCGTCGAAATCTTCGGCGACCTTCATGTCGTTGCCGATCAGCTTGTCGACATCGATCTTGGCGTATTCCATCACGCCCATGTCGCCCAGCGCCTTCTGCACCTTGGGTCCGAACAGGCCGATCTCCTTCAGGATCGGCACGATGCGGGTGAAGAGCCGGCTGCGGAAGTTCTGCATGGCGCCCGACTCGTAGGCGTACTTCATCAGCTGGTCGACCGGCAGGCCCGAGCGCTGCCAGACCTCGGCCTGGTTGAAGCGGTCGCGCATGAAGTAGAGCGCCTCGACCGTGAACTCCTCGCGTTCGGCGCGCTCGGCGTCGGAAAGTTGCGGATAGTACTCGCGCAACGCCATGCGGCCGAAGGTGACGTGGCGCGCCTCGTCCTGCATGACATAGGCGTTGACCGCGGCGGCGAGGTTGTTCTTGGCCGAGTCGCGGATGCGCTGGAAGGCGGCCAGCGCCAGGCCCTCGATCAGCACCTGCATGCCGAGATAGGTCATGTCCCAGCGCCGGTCATTTAGAGTCTGTTCGAGAAGCTGCTGCAACGAGGGCGTGATCGGGTAGGCGACCTTGAATTTCTCGTGGATCAGCCGCTTGTAGCTCTCGACGTGGCGCGCCTCGTCCATCACCTGCGTGGCGGCGTAGAACTTGGCGTTGATGTCGGGCACGGTGTTGACGATCTTGGCGGTGGCGATCAGCGCGCCCTGCTCGCCGTGCATGAACTGGCAGATCGAATGGCATTGCAGGTGGAAGCGCAGCCAGCTCTTCTCCTTCTCGGTGAGCTTCTCCCACACCGGCGAGCCGTAGATCGGGATCGACTCGTCGGAGAGACCCATCGGGTTCTCCTCGAACAGCTCCTGCTTCCAGTCGATGCGCGTGGACGTGTCCCACTGCTGCTGCTTGCCCTTTTCGTAGAGAGCCAGCAGATCGGCCGAGCCATCCTCGTATTCCCAGTTGAAGGCGATCTCGGTGGCGCCGTCGAACTTCCAGTTGGTGACTTCCACCGGCAATTCGTAAATCTTTTGCGTCGTCATGGGCTCTTGCCTCCTGGCCCTGAAACCTGTCCCATCGCCCCGCGGAGCGACAAATATGACGCTCCGTTCATTTTTCTAGGGGACCCTATCACACTCTGGTAGGGGAGTCCCGGTGAAATAGCTGGTTGAGGAACTGCCAATTGTCGATGGCTTATCACCCCCTGCGAATTGCCAAGATCGTCCAGGAAACGCCGGACGCCCGCTCGTTCGTGCTCGAAGTACCTGAGACGCTCAGCGACAAGTTCAAGTACCGGGCGGGCCAGTTCCTGACTTTCCGCGTGCCGCACGCGGAAGGCGCCTTCAATCGCTGCTATTCGCTGTCGAGCGCGCCCGAGACCGACCACCTCCTGAAGGTGACGGTCAAGCGCGTCGTGGGCGGCAAGGGCTCCAACTGGTTCAACGACGCCTTGAAGGAAGGCGGCACGCTCGACGTCCTGCCGCCGGCCGGCCGGTTCCTTCTGACCGGCAGCGATGCGCCGCTGCTGCTGTTCGGCGGCGGCAGCGGCATCACGCCCATGATCTCTCTGATCAAGAGCGCGCTCTGGACTGGCACGCGGCGCATGCGGTTGTTCTATGCCAATCGCGACAAGGCCTCGATCATCTTCGATGCCGAGCTCACTGCGCTGCTCGCCGAGCACGGCGCCAGGCTCGAGGTCATCCACCATCTCGATGCCGAGCAGGGCCTCACCAAGCCCGAGGAGATCACCGCGGCACTCGCGGGCTTCGAGCAGGGCGAGGCCTATCTCTGCGGCCCCGGGCCTTTCATGGCTTTGGTCGAGGAGACGCTGCTCAAATCAGGCATGGCGCGCGAAAGAGTGCGCATCGAGCGCTTCGAGGCGTCGGGCAACGACGCCGTGCCGGTCGAAGCGCCCGAGGAGGGCGACGTCGTCCCGAGCGAGATCACGATCCACATCGACAACAAGGCGCACAAGGTCCCCTACAAGAAGGGGCAGACCATCCTCGAAGCGGCCCGCGCCGCCGGCCTCAATCCGTTGTCGTCCTGCGAGGAAGGCTTTTGCGCCTCATGCGCCGCCAAGCGCATCAAAGGCAAGATCGTGCTCGCCAAGAACGACATCTACACGGCCGACGATCTCGCCAATAACTGGATCCTGACCTGCCAGGGCCATTGCTTCGGCGCCGAGGTCGAGATCACCTACGACGTGGTGTGAAGCCGGCCAATCAGAGCCCGCAAGAACTGCAAATACATTTGTGATTATTAATGCAAAAAACTTATTGCCGTCCCAAGGCAAAAGTGCAAGCTTGGTGCTGAGAGGGTCATTTGGGCGTTTGGGGGCAGGAAAATGCGTCATATCACATGGGCGGTAACCTGGATGCTGGTTGGCCTCGGCATCACCTTGGCCACGGCGAGCGTCATTGAGCAGAAGGCCATGATCCGGATCGCCCAGCAGCAGCAGCGGGCGCCGCTCGCCGCTCCCGATAGCACCCCGCCGGTGCAAAGCGTCAAGATCAAGACTAACGAGCCGGCGCACAGCCTCTTGGCGTCGGCCTGGCGGCATCGTCACGAAGTCGAATAGCTCCAGTCTTTCGGAAAATCTGGTCGCGACAGCCGGGCTACGGCTGTAGGCGATAGCCGCCGCGGTCGGTGATCAAGATGACCGCGTTCGTGGGATCGCGCTCGATCTTCTGGCGCAGCCGATAGATGTGCGTCTCCAGCGTGTGCGTGGTGACACCGGCATTGTAGCCCCACACCTCGTTCAGCAGCACGTCGCGCGCCACCGGCCGGTCGCCGGCGCGGAACAGATATTTCAGGATCGAGGCTTCCTTGTCGGTGAGCCGGATCTTCTTCTTGCCGCCCTTCTCCAGCAGCATCTTGCCGGCTGGATGGAATTCGTAGGGGCCGATCGTCATCACGGCGTCTTCGCTGCGCTCGTGCTGGCGCAGATGGGCGCGCAAGCGCGCCAGCAGCACGTTGATGCGGAACGGCTTGGTCACATAGTCGTTGGCGCCTGACTCCAGCCCCAGGATGGTGTCGGCGTCGGAATCGGCCGCCGTCAGCATGATCACCGGCGAGCGCACGCCCTGGCGGCGCATCAACTTGCAGAGCTCGCGGCCGTCCATGTCGGGCAGGCCGATATCGAGCAGGACCGCGTCGTAGTGGGCGAGCTTCGCCTTCTCCAGTCCCTCGGCGGCCGTGCCGACCTGGATGGTCGTGAAGCCGTCATAGAGGTCGAGCTGCTCGGCAAGCACCGTGCGCAATGCCTGGTCGTCATCGACCAGCAGAATCTTCTTGCCGCGATTGTTCGTCGGCATAGTGCTGCCTGATGCGTCCATGAGGTTATTTTACAAGGTACGTTGGTAAGGCAAAAGCGGTTCACCGTCGGCAAAAAGCACAAGGGCGTGCTACATATGTCCCTATGATTCCTGCGTCTTCCCAGTCGCGTACCGCCGCCCTGGCGGCCGTCGAGCGCGCTTTGGCCGAGCTGCGCCGCGGCGGCATGGTCGTATTACGCGACGATGACGGAAGCGGCGGGCTGGCCATCGCCGCCGAGTGCTGCAGCCCCCAGGCCCTGCAGCGCCTGCAGGGCCTGGCCCAGGGGGAACCGGTGCTGGTCACCACCCGCCGCCGCGCCGAGGCGATCGGCATGGAGATCCCGCCGCATATCGCGGGCGGTCTGGGCGACACCAACCGGCCCATCACGCTCGGCCTGCCGGAAGGCGTGCCGGTCGACGTTATTCTGCGGCCGCATGAGGAGGGCCCAGAACAGGCCCGGCATGCCGCTTTGCGGCATTTGTCGCGGCCGGTCGTCAGCCACGCGCCCGCCATCGCCGAGACCGCGATCGAGCTCGCCAAGCTCGCGCGGCTCCTGCCGGCCATCGTGCTCGGCCCCTTGAGCCGCGATCCCGGCAACAAGCGGCGCGACTGGGCGCGCGAGCAGGACCTGATCTATGTCGAGGCCCAGCAGGTGCTGGCCTATGAGGAGAATGCGGCGCGCAACCTCCAGCAGGTGGCGCAGGCGCACGTGCCGCTCGAGGGCGCAGAGAACGCCCGCATCCTCGCCTGGCGGCCGAGCGACGGCGGCAAGGAGCACCTGGCGATCGTGGTGGGCGAGATCGATCCCACCGAGCCGGTGCTGGTGCGGCTGCATTCCGAATGCTTCACCGGCGACCTCTTGGGATCGCTGCGCTGCGATTGCGGCGTGCAGCTGCGCGGCGCCATCGCCGAGATCGCCAAGCTGGGTTCGGGCGTGCTGCTCTACCTCGCGCAGGAGGGCCGCGGCATCGGCCTGGTCAACAAGCTCAGGGCCTACGAGCTGCAGGACGACGGCGGCTTCGACACCATCGACGCCAACGAGCAGCTGGGCTTCGATGCCGACGAGCGCATCTACGCACCAGCCGCCACCATGCTCGACCGCATGGGCATCAAGCGCGTGCGGCTGATGACCAACAACCCCGAGAAGATCAGCCAGCTGGCGCGCCACGGCATCGAAGTCGTCGAGCGCGTGGCCCATGCTTTTCCTGCCAACGGGCATAACGAAAACTATCTCAGGACCAAGGCCGAGCGGGCTGGCCATCTGTTATAGCTGCGGCCATGCGCGTCGGCGTCCCCACGGAAATCAAGGACCACGAAGACCGCGTCGGCCTGGTGCCGTCCTCGGTCGCCGAGCTGGTGCATCACGGCCACGAGGTGCTGATCCAGCACGATGCCGGCGCCGGCGCCGGCCTCAGCGACGATCAATATCAGGCCGCCGGCGCCAAGATCGCCGCCGATGCCGACGAAGTCTTCGCCCGCTGCGAGCTCGTGGTGAAGGTCAAGGAGCCAGTGGCCGTCGAACGTAAGAAGCTCAAAGCCGGCCAGATGCTGTTCACCTACCTCCACCTGGCACCCGACCCCGAGCAAACCAAGGATCTCCTGAAGAGCGGCGTCACCGCCGTCGCCTACGAGACCGTGACCGCGCCGTCCGGCGGCCTGCCCCTGCTGATGCCGATGTCGGAGATCGCCGGCCGCCTCGCGCCGCAGGTCGGCGCGCGCTACCTCGAGCGCACCTCGGGCGGACGCGGCGTGCTGTTGGGCGGCGTGCCGGGCGTGCCGCCGGCCGACGTGGTCGTGCTGGGCGGCGGTGTGTCGGGCAGCCACGCCGCCACCATCGCGCTCGGCATGGGCGCCATCGTGACCGTGGTCGACCGCTCGGCCGACGTGCTGCGCCGCATCGCCGACCGGCATCCCGACGCGCGCACCATCTTCTCGACCCGCGATGCGCTGCGCGAAGTCGTGCGCCGCGCCGACCTCCTGATCGGTGCCGTGCTGGTGCCGGGCGCCGCCGCGCCCAAGCTGGTGACGCGCGACATGGTGAAGTCGATGAAGCCCGCCAGTGTCATCGTCGACATCGCCATCGACCAGGGCGGCTGCTGCGAGACTTCGCGGCCGACCACGCATTCGCATCCCGTCTATATCGAGGAGGGCGTGACGCATTTCTGCGTCACCAACATGCCGGGCGCCGTGGCGCGCACCTCGACCTTTGCCCTGAACAACGCCACCCTGCCGTTCGTGCTGGCGCTCGCCGACAAGGGCTGGAAACGCGCCATCGCCGAGGACCCTCATCTTCGCAACGGGCTGAACGTCCACGCCGGCTCGCTCACCTGCAAGCCGGTCGCCGAGGCGCTGGGGCTGGCTTTCACGCCGCCCGACAAGCTCGCGGCCTAGGCTAATTGCCGCCGCGGCCTTCCTTGTGCCGCGATCCTGGGTGACAATTCCCCCAACGTCTCGAAACAGGGGCGGACAGAGGAGGTAACGTCATGACCAAGATGCATCGCCGTGGCTTTGCGGCGGGTAGCGCTGCATTTGCGTTGACCGCTCCGATGATTGCGAGGGCCGACAAGAAGTACGATCCCGGCGTCACCGACAAGGAAATCAAGCTCGGCCATACCAACCCCTATTCGGGGCCGCTGTCGGCCTACGGCGTGATCGGCAAGGCGATCACCGCCTTCTGGAACATGGTCAACGACC
>JBPYDO010000379.1:0-17449 GCA_051985755.1 Reyranella sp.
CCGACGCCGGCCACAGCGCGCTCGAGCCCGGCATCCGCGCCGCGCTGGTCAACGCCACCGAAAGCTTCCGCCTGTCGCAGAGCGACGACGACCTGTTCGCGCCGCGCTTTCCCTGGGAAGCGGCGTAGACGCGGCGCGCACCATGCCGTTCGACCTGCCGCCCGCGCAAACCGGTCCCGCCGCCTGGTACGGGCCCGACATGGCGAGCCGCAGCGATTGGCTGATGCCGCTCGAGGCCGGCGAGATCGCCGAGGTCGAGCAGGCGACCCGCGGGCTGGTGGCGCGCGGTGCCGACATCGCCGCACTGAGGGCCGCAGACTTCCCGCTGCCGACACTCGGCCGCAAGCTCAAGGCGCGCGTCAGCGACGAGGTGCTGAAAGGCCGCGGCTTCCTCCTGATGCGCGGCCTGCCGGTCGAACGCTGGAGCATGCGCGAAGCCGCCACGGCGTTCTTCGGCCTCGGCAGCCATCTCGGCAGCGCGCGCTCACAGAACGCCAAGGGCCACGTGCTGGGCCACGTGCAGGACCTCGGGCTCGATGTCGCCGATCCCAATGTCCGCATCTACCAAACGCACGAGCGGCAGACCTACCACACCGATTCCTGCGACATCGTCGGCCTGCTCTGCCTCAAGACGGCGAAATCGGGCGGGTTGTCGGCGCTGGTCAGCTCGACCACGATCTTCAACGAAATGCGCCGGCGCCGGCCGGATCTCCTGAAGCTCTTGTTCGAGCCGTTCGCCACCGACCGGCGCGGCGAGGTGCCGGAAGGCCGGAAGCCCTACTTCGAGATCCCGGTCTTCAACTGGCATCGCGGCTACCTGAGCGCTATCTACCAGCGCCAGTACCTCGATTCGGCGCAGCGCTTTGCCGACGCACCGCGCCTCACGCCGCAGCGCATCGAGGCGCTCGACCTGTTCGATGCGCTCGCCAACGATCCAGGCCTGCACATGTTCATGGAGTTCAAGCCGGGCGACGTGCAGCTGGTGCACAACCACACCATCCTGCACGACCGCACCTCCTTCGTGGACTGGCCGGAGCCGCAGCGCCGGCGCCACCTGCTGCGGCTGTGGCTGGCGGCGGCCGAGGCGCGGCCGCTGCCCGAGGTCTACGCCCAGCGTTACGGTAGCGTGAAAATCGGCGAGCGCGGCGGCATCATCGTCACGGGCACCCGCCTCAACGCGCCGCTGGAAGCCCAGTGACGGGCCAAGACACCGGGTTGACCCGGCGGACATGCATCCCTAAGTGAAGGCGCCGAAAGAGACCACTCTGTATAGGGATTAGTGAATGGCAAGCGACCCAAGCGCGGGCGGCGCCCCGGCCGAGATGCCAGACGAAACCGGCGAAGCGCTGGAAGTTCCGGCCGAGGCGCTCGATTTGGAACGGCGCCTCGAGCAGCTGCAGTCCGAGAACACCGAACTGCAGGACCGCTATCTGCGCGCCGCCGCCGAGGCCCAGAACGTGCGCCGCCGTGCCCAGCAGGACGTCGACAAGGAACGCAAGTTCGGCGTCGAGCGCTTTGCCCGCGACGTCTTGTCGGTGGCCGACAATCTCGGCCGCGCCCTCTCGGCCATGCCGGAGGAGCCCGAGGACCAGGCGCAGCGCAACCTGCTGGAAGGCGTGCGGGCCACGCAACGCGAGCTGCAGTCGGTCCTCGAGCGCCATGGCGTCACGCGAATCGAATCGCTCGGCAAGCCGTTCAACGCCGAACTGCACCAGGCCATGATGGAGCTCGACGATCCTTCGGTGCCGGCCGGCACGATCGTGCAGGAGCTGGTTCCGGGCTACCTGATCGCGGGCCGCCTGCTCCGGGCGGCGATGGTTGCGGTCGCCAAAGGCGGCCCGCCGCTGCCGACGCGCGAACCCAGCAACGAGAACGCCAACGGCGAAGGCGCCAGCGAAGCCAGCTGACGGCGCCAGCCATGCTGGCAATCCGACACGCGGCCTTCGCCTACCTGCGCACGCTTTGGCTCGGCAGGCGACTGCGTTCCCGTACCGACATCGAGCGGCATCAAGCGCATGCGCTGAGGAGCCTGGTCGAAGACGCTGGGCGACACGTCGCCTTCTACCGGCAGCTTGGCGCTGAACGACTCAGCGAGATGCCGATCGTCGACAAGGCGATCCACCGCGCCCGCTTCGCCGACTTCAACCGGCCGGGAGTCACGATCGACGAAATCGCCTCGGCCCTGGCCTCGGGCAAAGACCAAGTGCGCGGTCATTTCGTCGGACAAAGCACCGGCACCAGCGGCAATCGCGGCTACTACGTGATCATCGAGGCCGAGCGCTTCGCCTGGCTCGGCACCATCCTCGCCAAGGCGCTGCCTGACGCCCTGCTCAAGCGCCATCGCCTGGCGTTGGCGCTACCCGGTCTTTCCGCTCTCTATCGCGCCGCACCTCAGGCGAGCCGCATCGCCATCGCCTTCTTCGACCTGGGACTCGGCGTCGATGCCTGGCTGGACGCCTTCAAGCGCTTCGCGCCGGACACCGTAGTGGCCCCGCCCAAGGCGTTGCGGCGCCTTGGCGAGGCAGGCGTGCTCAGGGATGTCGAGTGCTTCAGCGCCGCCGAGGTGCTCGACCTGCTCGATCGGCGCGCGATCGAGCGCACGAGCGGCCGCAAGCTGCGCGAGATCTACATGGCGACCGAGGGACTGTTCGGCGTCTCATGCCCGCATGGCACATTGCATCTCGCCGAGGACGTCGTTCATTTCGAGTGGCAGCCGATCGAGGGCAGCCGCCTGGTGGCGCCGCTGGTCACTGATCTGGTGCGCCGCGTGCAGCCGATGGTCCGCTACCGCATGAACGATTTGCTCGAACTGGATCCCGAGCCGTGTGCCTGCGGCTCGCCGCTGCAGGCGGTGCGATGCATCGAAGGCCGGCTCGACGATGCCTTCGAGTTTCCCGGCAGCGACGGCCGCTCGCGCCTGGTGACGCCCGACGTCCTGCGCAACGCCGTGGTCGACGCCGACCGGCGGATCGACGATTTTCGCGTCGTCCAGACGGCGCCCGACGCCGTGGTCGTCCGATTGCCGAAGGGCCTCGACGATGCCGGCCCCAAGGTCGCCGCCGCGCTTGGCAAGGCATTGGCGCGGCTTGGCGTCGCTTCCATCTCGATCTCCGTCGAGTACGGCATCGACACGCCGTTCGACCGCAAGCTCAGACGGGTCGTGCGCGCCATCCCGCCCACCGGCTAGAGCATCAGGATCGTCTCGGACGATTGCTCCGGCTCGGGCACACCCTGCACCAACCGCCGAATCGATGGACCTAGAAGATCGAGCGGTCCCATGGCATCGGCCTGGCCGCCCGCTTCGGCGCGCGAGGCCGCCTGGCGCGCCAACATGCGGCGATCCTGGGCCAGCACGGGCACGTGCGCGCCCTTGAGCCCCAAGCGTTTCAGCCAAGCGGGCAGGATGCGGCGCCTGGTAGCGAAATGCGCCCACGGCCTCACCAGCCCTTCGGCCTCGGGCGCGAACACCACCGTGATGGCAAGCAGCAGGCCAGACTCGGAGTCGAAGCGGACAGTGGCGGTGGTCGGCGGATGGAAGCGGCCGCTGCCGCGCATTGTCGTGCCGCCCAGGAACAGCGGCAGCAGGGCGCCAGGTTTGGCTTCTTCGTGGTAAGTCGCTTCGGCCCCCCACGGGCCCGAGCGCACCGTCACCCGCACCGGGCGGCGCCGCGAGGGGCCGCGCACCAGCCAGGGATGGACGAAGTGCGGGTGGGCGGGATCGAGATGGTTCTCGATGGCGTCGACCAGCCCGGCCGGCGAGGCTTGCAAGAGCCACCAGAAACGATCGAGCTCGCCGGCCTCGAGCACATCCGGCAGTTCGGGGAACGGCGCGGGCCTGGGCGCAAGCGAGGTCCAGACCAGTCCGGCGCGGTTCACCACCGGGAGAACGGGCGCCGATACATTGGGCACGCTTGGCGAGCCCGGCACCGCCACGCACCGCCCGTCGGCGGCAAAGCGCCAGCCGTGATAGGCGCACTCGATCGTCCCGCCTCGGAGCCGCCCGGCCGACAGGGGCATGGCGCGATGCGGGCAGCAATCGCGCATCACGCCCACACCGCCTTCGCCGCGGAACACCACCAGCGGTCGGCCGAGGAGGCGGCGCGCCAGGGGCTTGCCGCGCAACTCCGAGAGAGCGGCCACCGGATGCCAACCCTCGGCGACAGCGCTCGGCCAGGTGTGCGTCATAGTCCGCGCCTTCGCATCATCGGCACGACGAACCGCTCGAGGCCCGCCGCAAGGGCAGCGACGACAAGGCGGCGCGAGCGGCCAAGATGGGCCGTGTGATAGGCAGCGTATTCGATCACGCCCTCGGCGCCCCGCCCGCGCTTGAACGTCGCGGCACCGGCCGAACCGTGCAATCGCCAGCCGCGCTGCAACGCCCAATCCATGAACATGAAGCTGGCGACGCGATAGAGCGCCTCAGACTGCGGCCGGTGCGTGTCGTAGCCCACGATCGACGGCGTCATGATGCCGGCGCGTTCCAGCATGCCACCGACGGCCATGATGATGCCGTCGCCGCGCCGCGCCACCAGGTAGCGGACCATCCCGATGTCATGCGTCATCTGCACGAAGCGCGCCGTGAAGATTGGATTGAGCGCCGAATAGCGATCGACATAGAGCAGCCTATAGAGCTCGGCGATACGCCGGGCGCTGGCTTCGTCCATTTCGGCGATCAGCTCGACCGCGAGGCCGGAGCGCGCCAGCGCCCGCTTGTCGTTGCCATAGTTGTTGCGCGGCAGCCAGGAGCGCGCCAGGTCCTCGACGACCCACACCTGCCGGGACGGCACCAGCGTCCAGCCATCATCACGCGCCGCTTGCAGCAACTCGGGCGACGACCATTCGTCCAAGGTTCTGATGGCCAGCATGTGGTCGGGGAAGCGCGTCGCCAGCAGCCGCCGCAAGGCCGGCAGATCGGCGCCGTTCCAGTCGCCATGCAGATTGGTCGAGAGCATCCAGTTGTCGATATGGACGACGCGGTTGATGCGGGCCGCGGCCAGGACCCAGCCAAGGCCCGCGATGGCCGCGATGGCCGGCCAGCGCAGGGCGCCGACCGGCTCGATGTCGAGCTCGCGGCGGGCGTACAGCGCGTAGGCGCTGTGCGGCTGGCAGACATAGCTTGCACCCGTGCCGCCATCGTCGACGGTGACTGGCAACAGGTGAGGCCCGGACTTCACTGCCATCAGGCGCGTGCCGACATTGGCGATCATGGAGCCCACGCCGGCGGCGGCGATCCGGCGCACGTAGGTCCCGGCCATGCCGCCGTCCAGCGCGCCGGCCGCCGAGCAGGGCGCTCCGGACGCGCTCAGGGCTGGCGCCTCGATGAGCGTCGGCATCAGGCGATCTCCTCGCCGTCCCATTCGATATCCGCCGTGGTCTGCCGCGCCGCACCGCCGCCCCGCAGTCCGGTCACGGCGAAGCGCGCCCCGTCGATCAGCGCGCCCCACACCGGCAAACGATCGCCTGCGCGGCCCAACGCGTCCTCTCCTTCCTGCCAGTCGGCCAGCAGCTTGCCGATCCGGCCCTGCGCAAGCGCCGACGGCAGGCCAAGCAGCGCCATCGCCGGCGACAGGTAGCGCAGCCGCCCGGCGGGCGGCGACGTGACCGACCCCTTGCCCATGATCGCACGCGCTAGCCCGGGGTCGCCGTCGAACAGATGAAGGCCGCTGACGGCGCGCGGATTGCACTCGATGGGCACGGTCGTGCCGTCGGGCGTCACGATCAAATCGAACGAGAGATGCCCGGTGAAGTCCGTGGCGCGCGCGATCCGGCGGGAAAGCTCGGCCACCGCCGGCGCGTCGATTGCCTCGAAGGCATAGGCCGCCGAGCGGCCGTGCCGCCAGCGCGGACGGTAGCAGGCGATGGCGACGATCTCGCCCACGCGCGCGATGGCCCACGAGCAGATCTCCTGGCCTGGCACGAAACGCTGGGCGACCCAACGGCGGGCCGGACTCGGTGCGATGGAGGCCATGCGCCGCTTGTCGGGCTGGACGATCACCTGCGTCGCGAAGCGCGAGAATTCCGGCTTCAGGACGGTCTCGCCGGGCGAGAGCGGCAGGCGCGCAAGATCGTCGGACGATGCCAGCGCCCAACTCTCCGGCGCCGGCAAACCGCAGGCGCGCAACAGCGCCGGGAACTCGATCTTCGAATGCAGCCGCCGCAGCACCGAAAGCGGCGGCGCGAAAACCCGGTCGGCGTAGCCGTCGAGCCCGGCGGCCGCCGCGACCCAGAACACTTCCTCGCAGGTCGGCACGACCAGCGTGACGCCAAGGTCGTCGGCCAGCCTCGCCAAGGCGGCTCGAAACTCGGCAAAGGCATGCCGCGGCGGCGGAAGCCGGTGGATCGGCACTTTTGGCCTGAGGCCCCTTGCCGCCCACGGCGTCACGGAGTCCGCGAGATGGATTTCCATGCCGGCCGCGCGGAACGATCGGGCGAGGTCCTGGGCGACGGGAGCGCGCGCTCCGGTCAGGAGCACGATGTCGCTCACCTTGGGATTTCCGCCGCCCGCTCGGGGCAATGCGACGGCGTCAGCACGATGTCGGGATTGCGGGTGCGCAGGTCGTGCAGCCGGGCAAGCGTCTCGCGTCCTGAGCGCACATCGCCCAGTAGCATCGCCGCGAGCCTGGGCGGCGGGCAGTTGCGCCGGATGGCCTCCGACGACCAGGCCGCATCGCCGACCAGGAAGTGCAGGCCGACTTCCGCGTCGCGCACGACCAGTCCCCAGTGACCGGGACAATGGCCGGGCAGCGCGACCGCAACCAGGGAGCCGTCGCCCAGCACGTCGGTGCCCTCGCCGAACGGCGCAAGATCGTGCGGCAGCCCTACCCGATGCCCATCCTCGAAGAAGCGGGCGCGCGCCTCGATGTCGGCGGGCAGGATGCCGGTCGGCGTGCCGCGCATCAGCGAACCCAGGCGTCCGGCCGAGCCAAGCGGCGCAAGACCGGCGCGGGCGCAATGGATCGTGGCCTTGGGGAAATGCCGCAGGCCGGCCACGTGGTCGGCGTGGAAATGCGAGACGATCACGTGGCTGAGGGAGCGCGGATCGATGCCGCGGCGCGCCAACTGCGCGGCCACTTCTTCGCCCGGCTGCAGCGACGGCGGCGCCAGCCAGCGATAGAGACGCTCGGGGAAGCGGGCCGTCGTCGTCATGAAGGTCGGGTCGTAGCCGGTGTCGAACAGAATCGGGCCTTCGAGCGGATGGCTGAGCAACGCCGTCAACGCCGGGAAGATAGCAAGTCGCAGCCCGCCGCCCTGGATGGTGCTGCCGCGCGGATGCACGCAATGGCCCGCTCGCAGGAGCTCGACCGAGACTTCTCTCATGCGGCCACCGCCTTGGCGCTCAGTCCCTGGGCGGCATGGCTGATCGCCTCCTCTGGCGTGCGGCGCGGACGCCAGCCCAGGAGGTCGGCCGCGCCGCTGAGATCGAAGGTCTGCGACCAGGCAAGCGTCATGACCGAGTAGCGGGTGATCGCAGGCTCGCGGCCCATCGCCTCGCCAACCAGTTCGAGGACTCGCGCGGCACCCATGACCAGTCCGACCGGCACCGAATACAGCCGGCAGGACAGGTCCATCGCCGCGCAGGCGGCCCGCACGATCTCGCGCACCGTCCGCGGCGCACCGCCCGAGACGTTGATCGCCCGACCGCACGCGCGGTCGGCATCAAGCGCGGCGACGAATGCGTCGGCGACATCGCGCACGTCGCTGATCTCGATCAGTGCTGCTCCCTTGCGCGGCAGAGGAAATCGGCCTCGCCGCGCGACGCGCAACAGCCGCGGCAGCAGCACGGTATCGTGCGGCCCGATAATCGCACGCGGCCTGATCGCGAGCGTACGAAAGCCCGGCCCATCGGCCGCCAGCACCAGCCGCTCGGCCTGGTATTTGCTGCTGGCATAAAGGTTGGCGAAGTGCCGCGCGACCGGCGACGCCTCTGTGAGGTTCAGCCTGTCGCGGGCCTCGGCATAGACCGATGGTGTGGAGGCGTACACGAAGCGGCGGCAGCCCGCG
This sequence comes from Reyranella sp., assembly GCA_051985755.1. Classification (GTDB taxonomy): domain Bacteria; phylum Pseudomonadota; class Alphaproteobacteria; order Reyranellales; family Reyranellaceae; genus Reyranella. The sequence goes on from JBPYDO010000379.1 coordinate 8,002, forward strand.
GCCCGCGCCGCCGCCAGCAGCCGCGCCGTGGCGATGACGTTGGCCCTCTGGAAATCGGCGCGACTTCCCCACGGCGCCGACCGCGCCGCCAAATGGAAGACGGCGTCGATGCCGGCGAGCAAAGGGCCGAGATCGGCGCTGACCAGATCGGCCGCCACGAAGTCTGCGCCGAAGGCGCTCAGCTCTGCGCCGATCCGCGCGTTGCGGCCGGTCGCGGTGACGGCGTGGCCTCCTCGCAACAGAGTTGGGACCAGCGTACGGCCAAGGCCGCCGGTCGCCCCCGTCACCAGGACGCGCCGCTTCACCATCGAATGAGCGCGCCGCCCAGCGAGATGCCTGCGGCGGATCCGACCAGCAGCGAGGTCGTGCCGGGCCGCAGCCGTCCGGCGCGGCGCGCCACATGCAAGGCGTGCGGCAAGCTGGTCGCGATCATGTTGCCGACCTCGGCGAAGGTGTCGACGATGCGCCCCGGCTCGCCGCCCAGCACGCGAGCCAGATGGGCGATCGCGGGACTGCTGGCTTGATGGGGAATCACCGTCGCCACATCGTCGCAAGAGCAGCTTGCCTCCGCGAGCAGGCGGGAGAGAAAGCCCGGGAAGCGCTTGGCTGTCGCGCGGAACACCGCGGCTCCTTCCATCCTGAACTTGGCGCCGGCCAGGAACGCCTCGATGCCCTCGGCTGGGCGCAGGCGCGTGCCGCCGGCCTCCAAGCGGCAGAGTTCGGCATGTTCGCCGAAGCTCTCCAATCGCCGGGCCCGCAGGCGATGCGGACCACCGGCCTCGAGCGCCACGGCGGCGGCGCCGTCGCCGAAAATGAGCGAGGCCTCGGGATCGGAATAGTCGAGCGCCGCCGAGGCGATGTCGGCCGAGACCACGAGTGCGCGACGCCAGCGGCCGAGAGCCATGCCGGCCAGCACGTGGTCGAGGGCCGGCAGGAACGAAAGACACGTGGCGTTGATGTCGAAGGACGGCACGCCCGAGCAGCCGAGGCCGAGCCGGCGCTGCACCAGCACGGCGGTTCCCGGGATGGGTTGCTCCATCACGCCGCAAGCGCCGACGATGACTTCGACGTCGGCCGCTTTCCATCCGGCGTCGGCAAGCGCCGCCTTGGCCGCTTCGCTCGCCATGTAGCTGCTGGTTTCCTCGGCGCTCGCATAGTGGCGTCGGGAAATTCCGAAAGTAGCCGTCGTCCAGCCAGGCTTCCGACCGGCCGCTTCGTCCAGCGCATCCGACGTCACGACGCGCGTTGGCAGATACGCGCCGGTGCCGGCAATGGCGAAGCCCCCGCTTTCGTCCATGGTCAATCCTTGGGAGATTGACCGTCCGACTTCAAGGGCCGGGCAGCGTCACCCGCCGCAGGGTAAGGTTGATGCGGCCGCCTTCGGGCAGGAGCCGGCTGGTGCCGGGCAGGATGCGGTCGACGCCGTGGTACCAGTCGCGCGAGGGACCATCGAGCACCAGCACGTCGCCGCTTGACAGTCTGACTGAACGCGTCGGGCTCTTGCGCGTCGGGCCGCCCAGCCGGAAGAGCGCCGTGTCGCCCAGGGAGATCGAAAGAATGGGCGCTTGCTTGGCCTCCTCGTCCTCGTCGCGATGCAGCCCCAGCCGCGCCTCCGGGCCGTAGTAGTTGATCAGGCAGGCCTCGGGCTCATAGGCCATCCCCGTCGCCGCGTGCCAGAGGTCGAGGACCCGGTGGGGGATCGCGGGCCAGGGGGTCCCGGTCACCGGATGGACCGGCGAATAGCGATAGCCGTCGCGGTCCGACAGCCAGCCCAACTGCCCGCAATTGGACATGCGGACTGAATAGGGGCTGCCCGTCCGGGGCATCAGCGGGCCGTAGAGCGGTGCCTCGGCCAGCACGGCCCGGATATCGGCCAGGACCAGGGGCTGCTGGTCAGGCGGCAGGAACTCGGGCAAAAGGCGCATGGGCTAGTTCTAGAACCGGGCCCTGCAATGCGATATCCGGCCGCGTGAAATTCGTGGGGCTAATGCGGCAGAACCATTGCAGGTCGGCCTTTTGGCCCTATATAGCCCCTGTCCTGACCCGGTTTTTCCGGCAGGTAATTTCATTACGGGGATCCATCCGGCGCCTATGGGGCCGGCGGGGTCCGCCGAGCAAGAGAGTGGGATCATGGCGAAAGTCATTGGCATCGACCTCGGCACGACCAATTCGTGCGTCGCGGTCATGGAAGGCGGCGACACTAAAGTTATCGAGAATTCCGAAGGCGCCCGGACGACCCCGTCCATGGTGGCCTTCACCGACTCGGGCGAACGCCTGATCGGGCAGTCGGCCAAGCGGCAGGCCGTCACCAATCCCTTGAAGACCCTCTATTCGGTCAAACGCCTGATCGGCCGTCGCTTCGACGACCCGATGGTGGCCAAGGAAATGTCGCTGGTGCCCTTCAAGATCGAGAAGGCATCGAGCGGCGACGCCTGGGTGTCGGTCAACGGCCAGCAATACAGCCCGAGCCAGATCTCGGCTTTCGTATTGGGCAAGATGAATGAGACGGCCGAGGCCTATCTCGGCGAGAAGGTCGAGCAGGCGGTGATCACCGTGCCGGCCTACTTCAACGACGCCCAGCGCCAGGCGACCAAGGATGCCGGCCGCATCGCCGGCCTTGAAGTGCTGCGCATCATCAACGAGCCGACGGCGGCGGCCCTCGCCTATGGCATGGACAAGCGCAAGAGCGGCACGATCGCGGTCTATGACCTGGGCGGCGGCACGTTCGACGTGTCGATCCTCGAGATCGGCGACGGCGTCTTCGAGGTGAAGGCGACCAACGGCGACACCTTCCTGGGCGGCGAGGACTTCGACCAGCGCGTGATCGCCTACCTGGCCGACGAGTTCAAGAAGGAGCAGGGCATCGACCTGCGCAACGACAAGCTGGCGCTGCAGCGTCTCAAGGAGGCGGCGGAGAAGGCCAAGATCGAGCTCTCCAACTCCAAGGAGACCGAGATCAACCTGCCCTTCATCACCGCCGATCAAAGCGGTCCCAAGCACCTGGTGATCAAGCTGTCGCGCGCCAAGCTCGAATCGCTGGTCGACGACCTGGTGCAGCGCACGCTCGGCCCCTGCCGCGCCGCGCTCAAGGATGCCGGCCTTCAGGCGGGCCAGATCGACGAGGTGATCTTGGTCGGCGGCCAGACCCGCATGCCGAAGGTCATCGAGGTCGTGAAGCAGTTCTTCGGCCGCGAGCCGGCGCGCAACGTCAACCCCGACGAGGTCGTCGCGGTCGGCGCGGCGGTGCAGGCGGCGGTGCTGAAGGGCGAGGTCAAGGACGTCCTGCTGCTCGACGTGACGCCGCTCTCGCTCGGCATCGAGACGCTGGGCGGCGTGTTCACCCGGCTGATCGAGCGCAACACCACGATCCCGACCAAGAAGAGCCAGACCTTCTCGACCGCCGAGGACAACCAGACCGCGGTCACCATCCGCGTCTTCCAGGGCGAGCGCGAGATCGCGTCCCAGAACAAGCTCTTGGGCCAGTTCGACCTGGTCGGCATTCCGCCGGCGCCACGCGGCATGCCGCAGATCGAGGTCACCTTCGACATCGACGCCAACGGCATCGTGCAGGTTTCGGCCAAGGACAAGGCGACCAGCAAGGAGCAGCAGATCCGCATCCAGGCATCGGGCGGCCTGAGCGAGGCCGACATCCAGAAGATGGTGAAGGACGCCGAGCTGCACGCCGAGGAAGACAAGAAGAAGCGCGAGCTGATCGACGCCCGCAATCACGGCGAAGCGCTGGTGCACTCGACCGACAAGCACCTGAAGGAGTTCGGCGACAAGGTGGGCCCGGCCGAGAAGGGCGAGATCGAGAGCGCGCTCGAGGCGCTGAAGGAGTCGCTGACGGGCGAGGATGTCGAGGCGATCAAGGCCAAGACCAATGCGCTCAGCCAAGCGGCGATGAAGCTCGGTGAGGCGATGTATAAAGCCCAGCAGGCCGAGGCCCAGGCAGGTGCCGGGGCGGCGGCCGGGGGCGGGCCGGGGGCGGCCGCGAACCAGGCGGGTGACGGCGAGAAAGTCGTCGACGCCGAATTCGAGGACGTCACCGACAAGAACAAGAAGACCGGGTCCGGCTGAACCGGACCACACGATGGAAAAGACGGCCTCCCGCCCACGCGGGAGGCCGAACGCTTAAAGTGCCGGCGGCAGGGGGCTGCGTAACGGATCATGACGCAAGACTATTACGAGCTGCTGGGCGTCAGCCGTACGGCGAGCGCCGACGACATCAAGAAGTCGTTCCGCAAGCTCGCGATGCAACACCACCCCGACCGCAACCCCGGCAACAAGGACGCCGAGCGCAGGTTCAAGGATGTCAACCACGCCTATGACGTCCTGAAGGATCCCGACAAGCGCGCCGCCTACGACCGCTTCGGGCCGGCCGCCTTCGAAGGCGGCGCCGGCCCGAACGGGCCGAACGGCTTCAATGCCCAGGCCTTCGACTTCGGCTCGGTGTTCGGCGACATCTTCGACGAGATGTTCGGCGGCCGCGCCCGCCCTGGCGGACGCACCGAGACGCGCGGCCAGGACCGGCGCTTCAATCTCGAGATCACGCTGGAGCAGGCCTATTCCGGCACCGAAGCCACCGTGCGCGTGCCGAGCTCGGTGGCCTGCGAGACCTGCCATGGCTCAGGCGCCGAGCCCGGCTCCAAGCCGCATATGTGCCCGGCCTGCCATGGCCGCGGCCGGCAGCGCCACCAGCAGGGCTTCTTCACCGTTGAGCGGACCTGCCACGCCTGCCACGGCGCGGGCCAGGTGATCGACAAGCCGTGCCGCGCCTGCGCCGGCCAGGGCCGCGTGCGGCGCGAGAAGACGCTCAAGGTCAATATCCCGGCCGGCGTCGAGGACGGCACGCGCATCCGCCTCTCGGGCGAAGGCGAGGCCGGCGCGCGCGGCGGTCCGGCCGGCGATCTCTATGTCTTCCTGTCGGTGCGCCGGCATCAGCTGTTCGAGCGCGAGGGTGCCGACGTGCATTGCCGGGTGCCGATCTCCATGGTGCAGGCGACCCTGGGCGCCGGCATCGAAGTGCCGACGCTGGACGGCAAGATGGCGCGCATCAACATCCCGGCGGGCGCCCAGTCGGGCCACCAGTTCCGCCTGCGCGCCAAGGGCATGCCGATCGTGCGCTCGACCCAGCGCGGCGACATGTACATCGAGATCAACGTCGAGACGCCGACCAACCTGACGGCCAGGCAAAAGGACCTCCTGAAGGAGTTCGAGAAGGCCGGCAGCAGGACCAGCCCCGAAGCCGAAGGTTTCTTCAGCAAGGTCAAGGAAATGTTCGGCGGCTGATGAACTGGCTGGCCCTCGCGGATTGGCAGGTCGTGTTGTCGCTGGTGACGCCAGCGATCGTCGGCTGCTTGATGTGCTTCCTCGAGACGCGCGGGCCGCTGGCGCGGCTGCTGCAGCAGCCCAACGGGCTGGTGCCCGGCTACTTCGCCGCCGTCGGCACCTTGTTCGGCCTCGTCACGGCGCTGCTGATGAGCGACGTGTGGCACAAGGAAAACGCCGCCTTTCAAAGCATCCTGGCCGAAGACGACGCCATGCGCGCTGTCCTGCAACTCACGCACGTCAACGCTGTCGAAGCGACGATCAATCCGGCGATCAAGGCTTACGCCGCGGCCGCCGGCCGGGAGTCACCCGCTTCGAGCGCGCCGGACGATGCGCGCCACAACACCGACCAGGCCTACCAGGCCCTGCTCGCCGCCGCGGCGCAGGCGCAGGGACCCGCCAGAGCCGAGCTGATGGCCGCCTGCAGCGAACTGAGGCGGGCGCGCGATCGGCGGCTATCCTTGGCCGACGACCGCACGGCGATGACGAAATGGCTGTCGGTGCTGGTGTTGGGCGCGCTCACGCAGCTTGCCCTGCTGTTCGTCCATGTCGGCAATCGCCGCGCCATGCGCCTGGCCGTTGGCATGTTCACGGTGGCCTTCACCTTCTGCTTGGCCATCATCGCCATCTTCGACGATCCGCTCGAGACGGTTCTCGCCGACGAGCCGCGCGCGATCTTCAGCGAAACGATATCGGCACTGTGACAGCAGAAACTCGGCCGGGTTAAAGACTCTCGACAATTGATCGCCGCGGTTGCGCCTGCTACCGCTTGCCCGCTGCACGTCGTTCGGGGGGATCATGGAAAACATGTTTCGCAGCGGGCGTCTTGCCGTATCCGTCGGGCTCGCGCTTCTGGCGATGGCCTGCTCTTCCAAGCCACTGGGCGGGCCGCCAACAGACGGTACATGGACCGGCGCGGACGCGCAGCGTCCACTCGACTTCAACTCGCCGTTGAACTGGACACCGACTGGCGTGCCTACAGGTGTTGCGACCGTTGCGGTGCCGTCAGATCCCAATCCCGCAATCCACTTCAGCGCGTCCAGCACGACGTTGACCCAGATCAGATTGACTACGGGCCTGGGTGTGATGATCGATCCCGCCAAGTCGGTAACCTTGACCCAGGCCGACGGCTTGTGGATGTGCTGCGACGCCCATTCCACGATCAACGGCAATTTGGCCGGCAGTGTGACCCTGGACTATCAGCCGGGCAAACCGCCTCGCCATTACCTCGATGGCACGGGCGGCATCACCGGCAATATCAACCACATCGGCGGCGGGCTTGTTCCGGGCGGCGGCACGCCTGGCATGGGCGTCCTCACAGCCAAAGGCGTCTAAGTCCAACGCAGCGAAAATGCGGCATTCGTGAGCTATGTCGGGATCTTTTCCGAGCAACCTGGGGTAGGTCGTTTGAATGTCGGTGGCACGGCGACCCTGGGCGGTCCCTTGTACATCGTTGTCTACACAGACCTGCCCAAGCCGATGCCGCCGTTCAAGGTCCTGACGGCGGGCGCCATTAGTGGCCGGTTCACAAAAGTCATCGTGCAAGGCTTCGGGTCATACACCGGCACGGCGACCTACAGCCCCACGGACGTATCCGTTACGCTGACGCCCAAATAAGCTGAGGCCGACTGCCGCCCGGGAGAGCTGCATGACATCGCCAAAAGCACCGCCGACCCTCGAAGAGTTCCGCGCTCGCGCCGCGCACACCGGCCTGCCGCTGACGCCGGAAGACATCGAGCACCTGCATAAGGGCTATCTCGGGCTGCTCGAGATGATGGCCCGCATGCCGACTGGCTGGGCCTGGGCCGCCGAGCCGCCGCACATCTTCCGCGCCGACGAATAGGCGCGCCATGACCGATCTCACGACCCTCGGCATCGCCGAAGCCGGTCGCCGGATGGCGCGCGGCGAGCTTACCTCGGCGGCGCTCACCGAGGCCTTTCTCGCGCGCATCGCCGCAGTCGACGGCAAGATCTCCAGCTACATCACCGTCACGGCAGACATTGCGCGCAACGCCGCCCGCCAGGCCGACATGGAAATGAAGGGCGGCGTGCGGCGCGGACCGCTGCACGGCATTCCCGTGGCGCTGAAGGACATCTACGAGACGGCCGGTGTGCGGACCACCGGGCATTCGCATCTCAAGGTCGACTACGTGCCGGCGATCGACGCCGAGACCGTGCGGCGTTTGAAGGATGGCGGCGCGGTGATCCTGGGCAAGCTCGGCACGCACGAGTTCGCCAACGGCGCCATGACGCCCGACCAGCCGTTTCCGGCCGTGCGCAATCCCTGGAACACCCAGTACCAGCCGGGCGGCTCGTCGAGCGGCTCGGGCGCAGCGGTCGCGGCGGCGCTTTGCATGGGAGCCATGGGCTCCGACACCGGCGGCTCGATCCGCAATCCAGCCGGCTTTTGCGGCACCGCCGGCATCAAGCCGACCTACGGCCTGGTGAGCCGCTGCGGTGTCTATCCGCTCTCCTTCAGCCTCGACACGGCGGGCCCGCTCTCCTGGACGGTCGAGGACTGCGCCCTGATGCTCGATGTACTGGCGGGCCACGATCCCCACGATCCGGCCTCGGCCAGCACCGCCAAGGTCGACTACGGCGCCGCAACGCTGCGTCCGATCAAGGGCCTGCGTATTGCGCTGGCGCGCCACTGGTACGAGGGCGGGAAGGGCGCCAAGGACGCGAGCGTGGCAACCGAGATGAAGACCAGCATCGACGACGCGGTCCGGGTGCTGCGCGAACTCGGCGCAACGGTCGAGGAGGTGCGCTTCCCCGATCTCTGGGACTATCACGTCTGCGGTCGCGTCATCATCACGGCTGAGGCGCACGCCATCCATCGTCAGGAGGTGATCGAGACGCCGGAGAAGTTCGGCTACACCACGCGGCGGCGCTTCCAGCTGGGCGCCTTCCTCACCGCCGAAGAGTACGTCTCTGCGCTGCGCTTCCGCCGCCAGCTCGCGCTCGACACGCGCGCCGCCATGCGCGGCTACGACCTGGTGATGACCGCCAACCAATGGGGCGCGCCCGAGACCTTCCAGGAGCCGCAGCCGATCTTCCACTTCCTCGACAAGCCGTCGCTCACCATGCCGTTCAACGTCACCGGAGAGCCGGCGATGACGGTGTGCTGCGGCATCGGCAGCGACGGCTTCCCGCAGGCGTTCCAGCTCGCCGGCCGCGCCTTCGACGAGGCGAGTGTGTTCGCGGCCGGCGCGGCCTACGAGCGCGTCACCCCCTGGCGGTCGCGGCGGCCCAAGCTCTAGTCAACCCTCCGGCGCCGACGAGTTTCTTCGTCGCCGCTGCAAACGGGTTGAGGGCATTGATTGACAACCACCATAGCGTGCTAGGTTTCCCACGCGAAAAATTGAATGGGGGAGACCATGGAAGATCGCATCGTTCGGGTTGGGCGGCTCGCGGCGCTCTTGAGCACAGCCCTGCTCGTCGTAGCCTGCACCAACTCACCGCCCAACGCTTTCGGCGACGGAGTCTGGAACGGCGCTGCGGGCAACTACGACTTCAATACGCGGCCCAATTGGAATCCGCCTTATGTCCCGACGGAGACAGCGACCATTCCGGCAAGCGCCGAGCGCCACTTTCCCTACATCACCTTTTCGGAGCGAACCACAAAGCTCGCCGCCATCGAAATGAAGGGCGAACTGGGCCTAGACCTTGCCAAGGGCAAGAGCCTGACCTTGACGAAACAGGGGCTCAGCATCTTGGGAGGTAAAGAGACCGAGGCCATCATCAATGGAGACCTCACCGGTAACGTTACGGTCGGTCCGGGGTCAGCCGGTCTCAATTTGAGCGGCTCAGGTGTCATCAACGGCAACGTCAAGCAACTCAGTGGATCACTGAACGTTGGCGCCGGCCCAAACTCCCGGATACTGGCCATTAACGGCGACTTGCTGCTCACCCAGAGCGCCGCCATGCTCGATATCAGGCTGTGGCGCGATGGGCCGGCTCACCTGCTCGTGGGCGGCAACGCCGTACTGGATCAGGCTGTGCTCTACGTCCAAGTCCTCGACACGAAGCAGGGGTTGGGGCCCTTCGAAATCCTGACCACCGACAAGGGCGACGTCCGCGGCCAATTCAAGTACTCCATCGTCGTTGGCTCGGGACGCCA
>JBPYDO010000380.1:0-50487 GCA_051985755.1 Reyranella sp.
CACGGGAGGTCGGCTTCACGGTGCTGTCGATGAGCCTGTCGCTGGTCGCGGTGTTCATCCCCATCCTGCTGATGGGCGGCATCGTCGGGCGGCTGTTCCGCGAGTTCGCCGTAACGCTGACCATCGCCATCGTGATCTCGATGGTGGTGTCGCTCACCACCACGCCGGTGATGTGCGCCTTCCTCCTGCGCCCGCCGCGGCACGGCGAGGATGCGCCGCGGGCGCAGGGCTGGCGCGGGGCGGTGCATGGGCTCTCCGTGCTGAGCGAGCGGATCTTCGACTCGGTCCAGACGTTCTACGGCCGCACGCTTGCCTGGGTGCTGCGCCATCCGGGCCCCACCGCGCTGGTATTCCTCGGCACGGTGCTCCTCAATGTCTTTCTGTACATCGAAGTGCCGAAGGGCTTCTTCCCCCAGCAGGATACCGGCCGGATGATCGGCTTCATCCGCGCTGACCAGAGCATCTCGTTCCAGGCCATGCGGCGGAAGTTCCGGCAGTTCATCGGCATCGTACGCGCCGATCCGGCGGTGCAGAACGTCGTGGGTTTCACCGGCGGCTTCCAGACCAATTCGGGCTTCATGTTCACCCAGCTGAAGCCGCTGGCCGAGCGCAAGACCCCGGTCGACCAGGTGATCGCCCGCCTGCGCCAGAAGCTCAACGAGGTGGCCGGCGCCCAGCTCTTCCTGCAGGCGGTCCAGGACATCCGGGTCGGCGGGCGCCAGGCAAGCTCGCAATACCAGTTCACCCTGCAGTCGGATTCGCTTTCCACCCTGTATGACTGGGGGCCCAAGATCCTCGAGGCGCTGCGCAAGGATCCTTCGGTCATCACCGACGTCGATTCCGACCAGCAGCAGCACGGCCTGCAGGTCAACCTCACGATCGATCGCGATGCGGCGGCGCGGCTCGGCGTCGACACGCGCTCGATCTCGGCAACTCTCTATGACGCCTTCGGCCAGCGTCAGGTCTCGACCATCTACAACCTCCTGAACCAGTACCACGTCGTCATGGAGGTCTCGCCGGAATACTGGCAGAACCCCGAGACGCTCGACCAGATCTATGTCAGCACCTCGGGCGGCTCTATCAGCGGCTCGCAGGCGACGCAGGCGATCGTGTCGACAGCGCCTCTGGCCGCCGGCGCCGTCGACCCGTCGGCGGCGGTGCGCAACCAGCTCACCAACTCAATCGCCGTCAGCGGCCACGGCTCGGCCTCGACCGGCGCCGCCGTCAGCACCTCGGTCGAGACGATGGTGCCGCTCTCGCAGCTGACCAAGTACGAGTTCGGCAGCACGCCGCTCGGCGTCAATCACCAGGGCCTGTTCGTCGCCACGACGATCTCGTTCAACCTGGCGGTCGGCAAGACCCTGAGCGATGCCGTCACCTTCGTGAACGACAAGATGCGCGAGATCGGCGTGCCAGCCTCGATCCACGGCACTTTCCAGGGCACGGCGCGGGCCTTCCAGCAGTCGCTCGACAGCCAGCTCGTGGTCGTCCTGTTCGCGCTGGCCGCCATCTACATCGTGCTGGGCGTGCTGTACGAGAGCTACATCCATCCGCTCACGATCCTCTCGACCCTGCCCTCGGCCGGCATCGGCGCGCTGCTGGCGCTGCAGCTGTTCGGAATTCCGCTCACCATCATCGCCATGATCGGCGTCCTGCTGCTGATCGGCATCGTGAAGAAGAATGCCATCATGATGATCGACGTGGCGCTGGAGCGCGAGCGACACCGGGATCTGGACCCGCGCGAGGCCATCTTCCAGGCCGCCCTGCTGCGCTTCCGCCCGATCCTGATGACCACGCTCGCCGCGATGTTCGGCGCCGTGCCGCTGGCGCTGGGTATCGGCGACGGGGCGGAACTGCGCCAGCCACTCGGCCTCTCCATCATCGGTGGCCTGCTGGTGAGCCAGGTCCTGACGCTCTATACGACGCCCGTGATCTACCTCTACCTCGACCGCTTCCGGCGCCGCGACCGCGATCCGCTCAGCCGCACGGCGCGCGCCCTGGGCGGCTTCGAGGCGCAGACATGAGGATGATGCATGCTCGGCAGGCGTCGCTCGCGGCATGCCTCCTCCTGACGAGCTGCCTCGTCGGCCCGGACTACAAGAAGCCGCCGCCGGCCAGCGATTCCACCGCGTCGTTCAAGGAGCAGGCGCCGGTGACCGACGGCGAAATCGAGTTCCGGCCGGCCCTGCCGCGCGACGCCATCGATCATGGCCCGTGGTGGACGATCTACAACGATCCGACGCTCGACAGCCTGATGGCGCAGGTCAACATCTCCAACCAGACCCTGAAGGAGAACGAGGCAGCCTACCGCCAGGCGCTCGCCCTGATCCGCCAAAGCCAGTCGCCACTCTATCCGACGATCGCTCTCTCCGGCGGCACCTCCCAGGCAGGCAGCGGCTCGAGCGGGCGAAGCGCCACCGTGGTGGCAGGCAGCACGCAGGGGCAGTTCACGTCGGGCGCCTCGATGTCCTGGGAGCTCGACGTCTGGGGCGCCATCCGCCGCGCCGTCGAGAGCGATGCCGCCGCCGCCCAGGCGAGCGCCGGCACGCTCGAAGCCGCCCGACTCTCAACGCAGTCGAGCCTCGCCACGGCGTACTTCTCGCTGCGCATCACCGACGAGCGCATTAAGTCCTACCGGCAGTCGGTCGCGGCCTACACCAGGTCGCTCGACATCGTGCGCAACCAGGTGAATGCCGGCACCGCATCCGGACTGGATCTGGCGCAGGCCGAGACCCAGCTGGAGCAGACGCGGGCGCTCTATGTTGCGGAGGGCGCCAACCGCGCCCTGTTCGAGCACGCGATCGCCGCCCTGATCGGCAAGCTGCCGGTCGAGGTCAACATCCCGGTGGCCAACCTGCCCGACCGCGTGCCGACCCTCGATGCCGGCGTGCCTTCGACCATGCTCGAGCGGCGTCCCGACATTGCATCCGCCGAGCGGCAGATGCAGTCGGCCAATGCCCAGATCGGCGTCGCCGTGGCGGCCTACTATCCGACCTTCACCTTCAACGCTTCGATCAACGTTCTGGCGACCATGCTGCAGAACATCATGAACTTCACCTCGTCGGTCTGGTCGTTCGGCACGGAGATGGCCGCCACCGCCATCGAGGGCGGCACGCGGGCGGCGCAGGTCGAGGGGGCGCGCGCCAACTACGACAAGACGGTCGCGACGTACCGCCAGACCGTGGTCACCGCCTTTCAGCAGGTCGAGGACGCGCTCGCCCAGCAGCGCTACTTCGAATTGCAGGAGTCGATCCAGCGCCGCGCCGTCGCCTCCGGCTTCGAGGCCGAGCGGCTGTCGCTCAACCAGTATCAGGCCGGCACCGTCTCCTACACCACCGTGGTCACCGCCCAGACCGCGGCGCTGGTGGCCGAGCAGACTCTGCTCGATATCGAGCTCAGTCGCTTCACGACCAGCGCCAACCTCGTGACGGCGCTGGGTGGCGGCTGGCGCGAGGAGGACCTGCCCAAGGTGATGCCGGTGATCCCGGGCCAGGGCACCGGCGGCTCGCCGGTCAAGGGCAAGAGCCACTGGTGGCCGTTCTAAGCGGCGCCTTCCGGCGATAAGCTCGGGGGATGGCGGAGCCCGAGATCCGCAAGATCATCCATCTCGACATGGACGCCTTCTATGCGTCGGTCGAGCAGCGCGACGATCCCGAACTGCGCGGCAAGCCGGTGGCGGTGGGCGGCAGCCGCGAACGCGGCGTGGTGATGGCGGCTTCCTACGAGGCGCGCCAATTCGGCGTGCGCTCGGCCATGCCGTCGGCCACCGCCAAGCGGCTATGCCCGGAGCTCCTGTTCGTGAAACCGCGCTTCGATGCCTACAAGGAGGTCTCGCAAAAGATCCGCGCGATCTTTCTCGAATACACGTCGCTGGTCGAGCCGTTGTCGCTCGACGAGGCCTATCTCGACGTCACGACCAATCTCAAGAACATACCGCTTGCCTCCGACATCGCCCGCGCGATCCGCGCCCGCATCCTCGCCGAGATCGGCCTCACCGCCTCGGCGGGCATTTCCTACAACAAGTTCCTGGCCAAGCTTGCGTCCGATCACCGCAAACCGAATGGCCAGTTCGTGATCCCGCCCGAGAAAGGCCCGGCCTTCGTCGAGGCCCTGCCGATCGGCAAGTTCCACGGCGTCGGGCCCGCCACCGAGGCCAAGATGAAGCGGCTGGGCATCGAGACCGGAGCCGACCTCAAGGCGCAGTCGCTGGAGTTCCTGCAGCAGTATTTCGGCAAGGCCGGCAGCTGGTACTTCGCCATCTCCCGCGGCGAGGACGACCGCCGGGTGGTGCCCGACCGGCCGCGCAAGTCGGTCGGCTCCGAGACGACTTTCGCGCAGGATCTCGGCCGGCCGGCCGAGATCGAAGAGGGAGTGAAGTCGGTGCTGGACGATGTCTGGGGCTATTGCGAGCGCACCGGGATCGCCGGCCGGACCGTGACGGTGAAGATAAAGTACTCCGACTTCCAGATCGTGACGCGCAGCCGCACCCTCGATCACCCTGTCGCGAGCCGCGGCGAACTAGAGCAGACCAGCGTCGAGCTGGTGCGCTCGATCCTGCCGCTGGAGAAGAAGGTGCGACTTTTAGGCGTGTCGCTCTCCAACATGGCCGAGCGCGCACCAGCCGCGACGGTGCCGCCGCAGCTGACCCTCGGGCTATAAGGCTCTGACCCCTATCCCTGGGGTACTGGCTTGCCAGTACCCCCGTATATTGTGGAAAGACAATAGAGCAAACGCATGCAAACCTGAGCCGAGCATAGAAATGTTCTATCGAAGGGCAGGACGGCTTTGTTGAAGGTGTGCCGGCATCCCCCGATCATTCGTTGTTCGATCAGGGGAAGTCGATCGGAGCAAGCGATGACGGCGCCGAGCCAAACAGAGGCCAACGACATTGGTCACCGTCGGGCGAGGCGCGTGGGCGTCGCCATGACGGCGGCACGGTAAGCGGCGCGGATGCCTGGCGACACGCTCGTCACAGGGCCAACCAGATCGGCAAGTTCTTCGCGCCGCGTCTGCAAGGCGACGCGGCCGCGGCGATCGCCGAGCATCTGCGGAAGTTCTGGGACCCCGCTATGCGAGCCGCCATTGTTGCTCACGAGGAGCAGGGCGGTGCCGGCCTCGACGAAGCCGTTCGCGAAGCCGTGAGGCAATTGCGCGGCGACGTTAGCGGCGACCTTAGTTGACGCTGTAAAGTGGTGGACCCTAGGGTCCTTCGAGAGAACTCAAGGAGACGTTTGGTGCCTGAAGGATCCTCCCCCGCCCGCCAACCCCGCCATCCGGGGTCGAGCCGCCGTCGCGGGCGCACGGTCCCCAAGGGTCGCCAGGCCGTCCCATCGGCGCAGGCCGAGGTCCGGGCGCTGCTCGGCAACGCCGAGCGGCGGCCCGATCTCCTGATCGAATTTCTGCATCTGATCCAGGACAAGTATGGCCATCTCTCGGCGGCCCATCTGATGGCGCTCGCAGAAGAAATGCGCCTGTCGCAGGCCGAGGTCTACGAGGTCGCGACCTTCTACGCCCATTTCGACGTGGTGAAAGAGGGCGAGACGCCGCCGCCGCCGCTCACCATTCGGGTCTGCGATAGCCTGTCCTGCGCGCTGGCCGGTGCGGAAAAGCTGATCGCCGGGCTGGGCCCTGCGGTCGGCCCGGGCGTGCGCGTCGTGCGCGCGCCGTGCGTCGGCCACTGCCACACCGCACCTGCCGCTGAAGTCGGCCATCACTTCGTCGACCATGCCGACTTCGCCAAGGTCAAGAAGGCCGTGGACGAGCACCGGCACGATCCGGTGATCCCGAAATACAAGGACCTCGACGCTTATCGCGCCGACGGCGGCTACAAGACGCTCGGCCGCCTGCGCAGCGGCGAGCTCAGCCGCGATGCGCTGGTCGAGGTTGTCGACAAGGCGGGCTTGCGCGGCTGCGGCGGCGCCGGCTTTCCGACCGCGCGTAAATGGAAATCGGTGCTGGGCGAGAAGGGTCCGCGCCTGATGGCGGTCAATGCCGACGAAGGCGAGCCCGGCACGTTCAAGGATCGCCACTTCCTCGAGACCGATCCGCATCGCGTGCTCGAGGGCATGCTGATGGCCGCCCATCTTGTCGAGGCGGCGGAAATCTACTTTTACCTGCGCGACGAGTATCCCGAGTGCCGCGAGATCCTGACGCGTGAGATCGCCAGGCTCGAATCGACCGGGCTGCTGGCCGGCGTGCGCATCCATCTGCGACGCGGCGCCGGCGCCTATATCTGCGGCGAAGAATCGGCGATGATCGAGAGCATCGAGGGAAAGCGCGGCCTGCCGCGCCACCGGCCGCCGCTCCCCTTCCAGGTCGGGATCTTCGGCCGGCCGACGCTGATCAACAATGTCGAGACGCTCTACTGGGTGCGCGACATCGTCGAGCGCGGGCCCGACTGGTGGACGGCGCAGGGCCGCAACGGCCGCAAGGGCGTGCACGTTTTCTCGGTGTCGGGGCGCGTTGCCAATCCAGGCGTCAAGATCGCGCCGGCCGGCGTCACGGTGCGCGAGCTGATCGACGAATTCTGCGGCGGCATGCTCAAGGGCCACGCCTTCAAGGCCTATGTGCCGGGTGGCGCATCGAGCGGCATCCTGCCCGCGTCGATGGGCGACATCCCGCTGGATTTTGGCACGCTCGAACCGCACGGCAGCTTCATCGGCTCGGCGGCGGTGATGATCCTGTCCGACAAGGACGACATCAAGGAGGCGGCGCTCAACCTGATGCGCTTCTTCATGGATGAGAGCTGCGGCCAGTGCACGCCCTGCCGTGTCGGCACCGAGAAGGCGGTCAAGCTGATGGCGGCGCGCGGCTGGAACGAGAAGCTCCTCAGCGAGCTGTCGGTCGCCATGCGCGACGCCTCGATCTGCGGCCTGGGACAGGCTGCGCCCAATTCCGTGACCACGGTCATGAACCACTTTCCCGCCGACGTGGGAATCGCCAAGGAGACCGGGCGATGAGCACCATCAAGTTCACCATCGACGGCACCGAGGTCGAGGCGCGCGACGGCGAGACGATCTGGCAGGTCGCCAACCGCATCGGCGTCGAGATCCCGCACCTCTGCTATTCGCCGGCGCCCGGCTACCGGCCCGATGGCAATTGTCGCGCCTGCATGGTCGAGATCGAAGGCGAGCGGGTGCTGGCCGCCTCCTGCCTGCGGCAGCCGACCGCGGGCATGAAGGTGAAGGTCGCGACGCCGCGCGCCGAGGCGTCGCGCAAGATGGTGTTCGAGCTGCTGCTCGCCGACCAGCCGGAACGGGCCATCTCGCGCGATCCCGATTCCAAGTTCTGGCACTGGGCCGACGCGGTCGGCCTGAGCGCAAGCCGCTTCCCCAAGGACGAGCGGCCGGCCTGCGACGTCAGCCATCCGGCGATGGCGGTGAACCTCGACGCCTGCATCAACTGCAATCTCTGCGTCCGCGCCTGCCGCGAGGTGCAGGTCAATGACGTGATCGGCATGGCCTTCCGCGGCAATCACGAGAAGATCGTGTTCGATTTCAACGACCCGATGGGCGACAGCTCGTGCGTCGCCTGCGGCGAGTGCGTGCAGGCCTGCCCGACCGGCGCGCTGATGCCATCGGCGCTGCTCGATGCCAACCAGAGCCGCACCCAGTATGCCGATCGCACGGTCGACAGCCTCTGCCCGTTCTGCGGCGTCGGCTGCCAGCTGACCTATCACATCAAGGACGACAAGATCCTGCATGTCACCGGCAAGGACGGGCCGGCCAACCACGCGCGGCTCTGCGTCAAGGGACGTTTCGGCTTCGACTATGCCCATCATCCCCACCGGCTCACCGTGCCGCTGGTGCGCAAGGACGGCGTGCGCAAGTCGGCCGAGGACGAGGTCGATCCGGGCAATCCGTGGACGCATTTCCGCGAGGCCACCTGGGAAGAGGCGATGGAGCGGGCCGCGGCCGGCCTGCTCGAGATTCGCGGCCGCAAAGGCGGGGCGGGCCTGGCGGGCTTCGGCTCGGCCAAGGGCTCCAACGAGGAGGCCTATCTCTTCCAAAAGCTGGTGCGCACCGGCTTCGGCACCAACAACGTCGACCATTGCACGCGGCTCTGCCATGCCTCGTCGGTAGCCGCCCTGTTCGAGGGCATCGGCTCGGGTGCGGTGACGGCGCCGTTTTCGGCCGCGCTCGATGCCGAGACGATCGTCGTCATCGGCGCCAATCCGACCATCAACCATCCGGTCGCCGCCACCTTCATCAAGAATGCCGTCAAGCGCGGCGCCAAGCTGATCGTCGCCGATCCGCGCGGCCAGGGCCTGTCACGCCATGCCACGATCAATCTGCGCTTCAAGCCGGGCAGCGACGTGGCGCTCCTAAAC
The DNA here is from genome assembly GCA_051985755.1 of Reyranella sp. Taxonomy (GTDB): domain Bacteria; phylum Pseudomonadota; class Alphaproteobacteria; order Reyranellales; family Reyranellaceae; genus Reyranella. The sequence goes on from JBPYDO010000380.1 coordinate 8,330, forward strand.
GCGATGCTGCACACCATCATCAAGGAGGACCTCACCGACAAGCAGTACATCGCGGGCTTCACCGAAGGCTTCCCCGAGCTCGCCGGGAAGATCGACGGCTTCTCGCCCGAGGCGATGGAGCCGGTGTGCGGCGTCCCGGCCGAGACGATCAAGACCGTGGCCCGCATGTACGCCCGTTCGCGGGCTTCGATCATCTTCTGGGGCATGGGCATCTCGCAGCACGTGCACGGCACCGACAACGCCCGCTGCCTTATCGCGCTCGCCCTGGTCACCGGCCAGGTGGCGCGGCCGGGCACCGGCCTGCATCCGCTGCGCGGCCAGAACAACGTGCAGGGCGCCTCCGACTCCGGCCTGATCCCGATGTTCTTCACCGACTATCGGCCGGTCGAACCGGGCGAGGCTCACCAATTCTTCGAGAAGACCTGGGGCGTGCCGCTCGATACCAAGCGCGGGCTCACGGTGGTCGAGATCATGAACGCGATCCACGCCGGCCAGATCGAGGGCATGTACATCATGGGCGAGAACCCCGCGATGTCCGACCCTGACACCCATCACGCGCGCCAGGGTTTCGCCAAACTGAAGCACCTGGTGGTGCAGGACGTCTTCCTGACCGAGACCGCCTGGCACGCCGACGTCGTGCTGCCGGCCTCGGTGTTCCCCGAGAAGACCGGCACCTTCACCAACACCGACCGGCGCGTGCAGCTCGGCCGCATCGCGCTGCCGCTGCCCGGCAAGGCGCGGCACGACATCGACATCATCATCGACCTCGCCAACCGGCTGGGCTGCGGCTGGAACTACAAGGATGTCGGCGAGGTCTACACCGAGATGGCCATGACCATGCCGTCGCTCAACAACATCAGCTGGCAGCGGCTGCAGCGCGAGGGCGCGGTGACCTATCCGGCCGACGGCGAAAACGTGCCCGGCAACGAGATCCTGTTCGCGTCGGGCTATCCGACCAAGAGCGGGCGCGGCAAGATCGTGCCCGCCCACGTCCAGCCACCCGACGAGATCCCGGACGACAAATACCCGTTCGTGCTGTCGACCGGCCGCGTGCTCGAGCATTGGCACACCGGTGCGATGACCCGCCGCGCATCGGTTCTCGACGAGCTCGAGCCCGAGGCCATGGCGTTCCTGGCGCCGCGCGATCTCGAGCGGCTGGGCATCGAGCGTGGCGACATGATCCGCGTCTCGACGCGACGCGGCGCCATCGAGCTCAAGGTGCGCTCCGACACCGACGTGCCGGACGGCATGGTGTTCATCCCGTTCTGCTACGCCGAGGCGGCGGCCAATATCCTGACCAACCCGGCGCTCGATCCGTTCGGCAAGATCCCCGAATTCAAGTTCTGCGCCGCCCAGGTCGAGCCGGCCAAAGCTGCTCCGGATAAGGCCGTCGCGGAGGCCGCCGAGTAGCGGCCCTCGCATGGCCCAGCTTTCCGACGACTGCTTCGCCTTCGGCGGCAGCCTGTTGGGCGTCGATGCGGCGCGCGCCATGATCTTCGAGCGCGTGCGGCCGGTGGCTGGCATTGAGCAGGCTCCGCTGCGCCAAGCCTTGGGTCGCATCCTTGCGCAGGACATCGCCGCGCCAATCGCGGTTCCGGGCTACGACAATTCCGCGGTCGACGGCTACGCCGTGCGCTTCGACGACCTCGACGCCGACCGCGCCACAGTGCTGCGCTGCACCGATCGCATCGCGGCCGGCCACGCTCCGGCCGGGGCGCTCAAGCCCGGGCTGGCCGCCCGGATTTTCACCGGCGCGATCCTGCCCGAGGGCGCCGACGTGGTGATCATGCAGGAGGATTGCGAGCGCGACGGCGAGCGCGTGACCATCCGGCCCGGCATCAAGCGCGGCGCCAACACCCGCCGCGCCGGCGAGGACGTGGCCAAGGGCGCGGTCGCCCTGACGGCCGGTCGGCGCCTGGGTCCGGCCGACCTTGGCTTGCTGGCGGCGCTTGGCTTCGTCGACGTGCCGGTGCGGCGCCGGCTATCGGTCGCCCTGCTCTCGACTGGCGATGAGGTGCGCGAACCGGGCCAGCCGCTGGGCCGCGGCCAGATCCACGACGCCAACCGCTACATCCTGGCGAGCCTGCTGCAGCGCCTGGGGGTCGATGTGGCCGACCTCGGCATCGTGCGCGACGACGAGGCGAGCCTCGGCGCTGCGCTGCGCCAGGCGGCTGACAAGAGCGACCTCATCATCACCTCGGGCGGCGTCTCGACTGGCGAGGAGGATCACGTCCGCTCGGCCATTGCCAACCACGGCTCGCTCTATTTCTGGCGGCTGGCGATCAAGCCCGGCCGACCGGTCGCGATGGGGCAGGTGGGCGCGACGCCGCTCGCCGGCCTGCCGGGCAACCCGGTGGCCGCCCTGCTCACCTTCGCCCTTGTCGCACGGCCTATGATCGAAGCCTTGTCCGCCGCCACGCCACACGTGGCGCAACGTTTTCCAGTGCTGAGCGATTTTTCCTACAGGAAGAGGCCCGGCCGTCGCGAGTATGTTCGGGTGTCGCTTGACCGTCCGGCTGCCGGTCTCGCCAAGGCCCGTCGCTACCACAAGGAAGGGGCGGGGATGCTGACTTCGCTCACAGAGACCGATGGGCTGGTGGAACTAAGCGAGGGCACAACCCGTTTAGAGTCGGGCGCCGAGGTCGCCTTCGTGCCCTATAGTGAATTGATCTGACTTGATTTATTGTGTCTTGCTCAAGGGCCGCACCCAAGCGGTCCGCAAGCCACCATCAAGCGTGCGCAGGAAGTAAAGCAAAGCCTGGGAGACAAACGCCAATGTTTAGCTTTCTCGATCGAAAACGAACCATCGCCAAGCCGGGCTTCAGCCGGTGGATGGTGCCGCCGGCCGCGTTGTGCGTGCATCTATGCATCGGCCAGGCCTACGCGTTTAGCGTGTTCAACCTGCCGATGACCAAGCTGATCGGCATCAGCAAATCCACGCCGGACGACTGGAAGCTCACCGAGCTCGGTTGGATCTTCTCGATTGCCATTTTCATGCTCGGCGTCTCGGCGGCGGTGTTCGGCCGCTGGGTCGAGGAAGGCGGTCCGCGCCGGGCCATGTTCACCGCCGCCCTGTGCTGGGGTGGGGGCTTCCTGATTGGGGCCTTCGGCGTCTCGATCCATAATCTGTGGGTCGTCTATTTCGGCTACGGGTTCCTCGGCGGTTGTGGCCTCGGCATCGGCTACATCTCGCCGGTCTCGACGCTGATCAAATGGTTCCCCGACCGGCCGGGCATGGCAACCGGCATGGCCATCATGGGCTTCGGCGGCGGCGCTTTCATCGCCTCGCCACTGTCAGTGTGGCTGATGCAGAAATTCTCTACGTCGACGCATATCGGCGTCGCCGAGACGTTCGTCATCCTCGGTATCGTCTATTTCTTCTTCATGATCGTCGGCTCGATTATCGTGCGCGTCCCGGCCGAGGGCTGGAAGCCCGCCGGCTGGGTCGAGCCCGCGAAGCCGAAGAAGCTGATCACGACGAAGAACGTGTTCGTCTACGACGCGCTGAAGACCCCACAGTTCTGGTTTATCTGGTGGGTGCTGTGCCTGAACGTCACGGCCGGCATCGGCGTGCTCGGCCAGGCCTCGGCTATGAGCCAGGAGATGTTCCCTGGCCACGTCTCGGCCGTGGCCGCTGCGGGCTTCGTCGGCATGATGAGCCTGTTCAACATGGGCGGCCGGTTCTTCTGGGCCTCCACGTCGGACTACCTCGGCCGCAAGAACACCTACTTCGTGTTCTTCGCCCTGGGCACGGTCCTCTATGCGCTCGTGCCGCAGACCGGCGAGATGGGCAGCGTGCCGCTGTTCGTGCTGTGCTTCCTAATCATCATCAGCATGTACGGCGGCGGGTTCTCGACCGTGCCGGCGTATCTGCGCGATATGTTCGGCACGCGCTACGTCGGCGCCATCCACGGACTGCTGCTGACCGCCTGGTCGATGGCCGGCATCTTCGGCCCGGTGCTGGTGAACTACATCCGCGAGTACAACGTCGCGCACGGCGTGGCCAAGGCTCAAGCCTACAACACCACCATGTACGTGATGGCGGTCCTGCTGGTGATCGGCTTCATCAGCAACGCCATGGTGCGGGCGGTGCACGACCGCCACCACATGAAGGCGGACGACCCGCGGGGCGACTTCGTCGCCGCAGCGCGCAGCTAGGGAGGCAACATGAGCGACGCAAACGACACCACGCCTACACCCGCCTGGAAGCTGGCCGCCGCCTGGGGCTTCGTCGGCATCCCACTCGCCTGGGGCGTGATCCAGACGTTGATCAACGCACTGAAGCTTTTCCAGTAGCCAACGAAATCATTGCAGAAACCCCGGCGGTCAACCCGCCGGGGTTTTTGCTTGGCACGACGGCTAGCCCGCAGGCAGGGGATCGAGCGGCGCTGCCAGTTGCCATCGGCCGCGCGCGGCGATCGCGACGTGCAGGCCGGCGGCCGGCGCAAGGGAAGCTAGCGACCAGCTGCCGGTATCCTTGTCGCCGGCGCATTGCAGCAGCTCGGCCGGTTCTCCGGGAGCGAGTGAAACGGCGAATGAGCCGAGCGGCACGGACAACCCGAGGCCCAGTGCCTTGAGGTACGCTTCCTTGCGCGTCCAGCAATTGAAGAAGCCTTCCTCGCGCAGCGCTGCCGGAAGCGCTGCCAGCGCCGCCACTTCGCGCGGCGCGAAGAATTGCTCGGCGAGTTTGGCGGTGGCCAGCATGGGGATGCGCCATTCGATGTCGCAGCCGATGGCGAGGCCGCGATCGATGACATAGAGCGCCAGTCCCGCGGAGTGGGAAAGACTGAACTCGATATCGGTGCCATCGACGCGTGGCTTGCCGAAACGATTGCAGGCGAGCCGCACTTGCCGCGGCAGGTTGCCGAGCTCCTCGGCCAGCAACTCGCGCAGGCGGCCGCGACGCACGATGTAGCGATCGCGGTCGCGCTGGAAATGAAATCGTCTGGCGCGCCGCTGCTCTGAGTCGGAAAGGACGCTGGCATAGCGGGCCACGGCATCCGCTTCGATATCGAGCGCCTGCCAGTGCGCGCGTACGCGGATGGTCTCGGTCGTGGCGGTCGACGGCGGCACGGGCCCCTGCCAGTCTCAATGCGCCTGGAGAGGCGAGTAGGGGACAGTCGATTCGCGGTGGGTTCTATCCTCCCTTCTCGGCCGCCCGGTCCCGCTGCCGTCGGCGGCGGCCAGGCATCGGCTAAGCGCCGATGCGAGCGTGCGGACGAACGGTTCTTCCATGATCGTGTCGTGCTCGCCGGCGATGGCGACCACGTCGAGCGACGGCGCGGCGCGACGCCAGATCGGCACGGGATCGCAGACGTCATAGCGCGGGCCGGTGACGCGGAAGAGGCTCAACTTGGCGTCGTACCTCCCGGGCCGAAAGGCCACGAAGGCGCGGACACCGATCTGGAACATCTGCCGGGATCGCTCGGAAGTCGCCCAGACGGTGCCGGCCAGCCGCCGGGCAGGATCGCCAAGTCCCAGGCGCGTGCGCAGCCTGTTGGCGACCTGCGCGAGCTTGGCCGACAGGTAAGCCGGCAACTGGCTCCGCTTCAGGGTCGCGAACTTGCGCAGCACGCGCGCCAGCAACATCGCCTGGTAGCCAAGCCAGTGCGGCAGCGGCAGGTAGCGCTCGTGAAGGTCGGTCTCGAGCAGGGCCAGCAGTTCGACCTCGGCGCCCGCCTGGCGGAGCCGGCGGCCCATGTCGAAGGCGATGAGACCGCCGAACGAATAGCCCGCGAGCGCGTAGGGACCAACCGGCTGCAGCTCGCGAATCGCCGCGAGGTAGGCCTCGGCCATGTCGGCGATGCTGCCGTGCGGCTCCTGCTGCGGATCGGCGCCGCGGGCTTGGATGGCGTAGACCGGCCGCGTCGTGCGCATCTGCTCGGCGAGCGGCCTGAGCTGCAGGACATTGCCGAAAACGCCGTGAACGATGAAGAGCGGCCGGCCGATGCCCGGCCGCAGCTCGACCAGGTAGGAGAAGCGCTCCTCGGCGGCCGAGCGCAGCGCGTCGCCAAGGCCGGCGATCGTGCGCGTCCTGAAGAGGATGCTGAGCGGCAATTCGCGACCCCAGCGCGCTTTGATCTCGCAAGTCATCTTGAAGGCGAGCAGCGAATGGCCGCCGAGATCGAAGAAGTCGTCGTGCATGCCGACTTTCTCGAGTCCCAGCAGCTCCTGCCAGATGGCGGCCAACCCGCGCTCGATGTCGTCGCGCGGTTCCTGCCCTTCCACAGAAGGGGCGGGCATCGACGGAGCGGGCTGCAGCGTGGGCAGGCGCTTGCGGTCGATCTTGCCGTTGGGCGTCACCGGCAGCTGCGGCAGCACGACGATGCGCCCCGGCACCATGTAGCCCGGCAGGCGCTCGCGCAGGAAAGCGCGCATGTCCGTCAGGTCGCTCTCGCCCAGCTCTGATCCCGCAGGGCCAGCCACATAGGCGACCAGGCTCGCCTCGCCCGAGGCGTCGGCCACGGCGCGGGCGGCGGCGGCGGCGATCTTCGGATGCAAGGCGATCGCGCCTTCCACTTCTTCCAACCCGACGCGAAAGCCGCGCACCTTGACCTGGTTGTCCATGCGGCCGAGGAACTCGATCTCGCCGTCGTTCCGGTAACGCACGCGGTCGCCCGTCTGGTACAGCCGTTCTCCCGGCACGAAGGGATCGGCCACGAATTTGCCTGCCGTCAGTGCCGCGTCGTTGCGGTAGCCGCGGGCGAGGCCCGCCCCGCCGATACAGAGCTCTCCCGCGACACCATCGGGGACCAGGGCACCGCCGCCGTCCAAAACGTAGGCACGGGTATTGGCCAGCGGCCGGCCGATCGGGACCGGCTCCTCGCCGGCGCTCACTTCGTGGCGCAGCGACCACACCGTCGTTTCGGTGGGACCGTACATGTTCCAGACGCTGCGGCCCCGGTCGAGCAGTGCGCCCGCCAGGTCGGACGAGAGTGCCTCGCCGCCGCACAGGATCTTGAGCTGGCGATCGCCGCGCCAGCCTGCCGCGATCAAGGCCCGCCAGGTGGCGGGCGTTGCCTGCGCCACGGTGCAGCCCGACCGCGCCAGGAGCCGCGCGAGGCGCGACGGATCGGCCGCTTCCTCGCGCGTCGCCAGCACCAACCGGCCGCCCGCGATCAGCGGCAAGAAGAGCTCCAGCGCGGCGATGTCGAAGGAGAGGGTGGTGAGCGCCAGAAAACTGTCGTCCGACGAGAATCCCAGGTCGCGCTGCATCGCCGTCAGGAGGTTCACTAGCGAGCGGTGCGTGATCTCGACCGCCTTCGGCTTTGCCGTCGAGCCGGAGGTGTAGAGAAGATAGGCGAGGTCGTCGGGGCTGGCGGTTCGCGAGGCCTTCGGCGGATTGGGGCGCGGCGGAACCTGGTCGCGGCCGCAATCGTCGGCGTCGTAGAGGACGACGCGGGCCTCCGAGCGGGGCAGTCGCCAGGCGACCGACCGCTCGGTAAGCAGCGCGGCGGGTTGGGCGTCCTCGAGCAAGAAGCTAAGCCGCGCCGCCGGCAGGGCCGGATCGAGCGGCAGGTACGTGGCACCGGCGCGCATGACGGCGAGCAGGCCTGTAACCATTTCAATCGACCGCTCCATCGCAATCGCCACCAGCGTTCCCGGCGCCACACCGGCCCGGGTGAGCCGCCGCGCCAGGCGCTGGACGCGCCGCTCCAGCCTGTCGTAGCGCCAGCTGCGCCCATTGCATTCGACAGCGATCGCCTGCGGTGTCTGCCGCGCCTGCTCCCGGCATCGTGCCTGGATCAGCGAATCGAGAGTCGCTTGCGGGAAATCCCGCTCAGTGGCGTTGCGCTCTACCAGGAGCCGCTGCCGCTCCTCGGACGACAGCAAGGGCAGGCGGCCCAGCGTGCATTGCGGGTTCGCGACTGCGCTGGCCAGCAGCGTTCGCCAGTGGCCGATCATGCGCCGGATGGTGGCGGCCTCGAACAGGTCGGTGCTGTAGAGGAACCGCCCGAGGATCAGGTCCTGCTGCTCCTCGAGCTCGAAATACAGGTCGAACTTGGCGGTGCCGACCGTCACGTCCATCTGCGTCAGCAGCCAGCCCTCGCCGCACGCCATGGGTGGCGGCTGGATCGAGAACAGGACCTGGAACAGCGGATGGCGGTTGTCGCGCCGTGGGCGGACTTCGCGTACCACCCGGTCGAGCGGCACGTCGCTGGCGTCGAGCGCCTCCACCACAGTCGTCTGGACCTCGGCGAGGTAGTCGCAGAACCGCTTGCCGCCTTCGGGCTGGCTGCGCAGCGCCACGCCGTTCAGGAAATAGCCCATCAGGGTCTCGAGCTCGGGCCGGCGGCGCATGTCGGTGACCCCGCCGATGACGAAGTCGGTCTGGCCGCTATAGCGGTGCAGCATCGCCTTGAAGGCGGCGAGCAGCGTCGTGTAGAGCGTCACGCCCTGCTGCCGGCTGAGCGATCTCAGGGCCGCGGTGAGCTCACGCGACAAGGCGAAAGTCTCCATCGACCCACGATGCGATGCGGGGCCCGTGACCGGCCGGTCGGTGGGCAGAGCAAGTTCCGGCGGATCACCCGCGAGTTTCTGCCGCCAATAGGCCAGTTCGCGTGCCATCGACCGGGAGGCGAGGCGGCGCTGCTGCCAAGCGGTATAGTCGCCGTACTGCAGGCGGGGCTCGGCGAGCGTGGGCGTCTCGCCGCGCGCATAGGCGGCGTAGAGCGCGCTGAGTTCGGGCATCATCACCCGCACCAGCGACACGCCGTCGAAGATCAGGTGATGCAGCGCCACGTAAAGCCGATGCCGGTCGCTGGCGAGCCGCACCAGCAGCGTGCGCAACAGCGGGCCTTCCTCGAGGTCGAAGGGCCGCCGGGCCTGCCGCGTGGCAATGCGCAAGGCCTCCTTCTCGCGCTCCTCCTCGGCTAGATGGGTGAGGTCGACCAGGCGCAGCCGCAGGCGAAGCTCGGGATGCACTACCGCCCGCGGCTGGCCGTCGGCGAGGTCGAACGACGTGCGCCAGACCTCGTGCCTTCTCAGGATCTCGTTGAAGGCGCGCTCGAATGCTGCGAGATCGAACGGGCCGGTCCGATGGATGGTGATCGCCTCGTTGTAGAGGGGCACGTCGGGCGCCATCGAGGCATGGAGCCAGATGTCGTTTTGCTCGGCCGAGAGCGGCACCGTCGCGGACCGCTTTCGCGGTTCAACGGCCTCGCCGGGGGCTCGATGGAGCGCACCCTCGCCGTGCAGCAGGTCCTCGAGCAACCGCCGCCTTTGCTCGTCGAGGGTCGGTTCGACGGTCATGGCTGCCCCGCCGCTTGGAAGGTCACCGGCAGCGCCTCGAGGCCGCGCAGTCCTAGATTCTGCCGCCAGACCAGGGGCCCGGGCTCGAGCGCGAGCCCGCCGAGCCGGCGCAGCAGCGTGGGAAAGGCGACCTGCGCCTCGATGCGGGCAAGCGGCGCGCCGAAGCAGAAGTGCGCCGCCCAACCGAAGGCGAGGTGACGGTTGTTCTGCCGCTCGAGGTCGAGCCGATCGGGGTCGGCGAAGCGTGCGGGATCGCGGTTGGCCGCCGCCATGACGGCCATGACGGCGTCGCGTTTCTTGATGCGTTTGCTGCCCAGCACGAGGTTGTCGGGCGCCAGTCGCGCCGTGTGCTGGCTCGGGCTTTCATAGCGCAGCAGCTCCTCGACCGCCGATTCGGTGATCGCGGGGTCGTCGCGCAGCTGCGCCAGCGCCGCCGGATTTCGCATCAGGGTGAGCAGGCCGCTGGCGATCAGGTTGGTCGTCGTTTCCTGGCCGCCCACCATGGTGACGATGACGTTGGCGATCACTTCCTCCTCGCTGAGCCGCGAGCCCTCCTCGCAGGCGTCAAGAAGGAGGCGGATGAGACCCGGCCGTCGCGTGCCCTGCTGCTCGCGCACGGCGGATCGGAAATAGGCGACCATCTCGCCGAGGCTCTGCAACACGCGGCTGACGCGGTCGGGATTGTGCTGGAAGTTGCCCAGCATCTCCGCGAAGTCGGCGGACCAAGCCTTGAGTTGCCGGTGGTCGCTCGCCGGCACGCCGAGCAATCCGGCGGTGACGATAGCCGGCAACGGGTTCGCGAAATCGTCAATCACATCCATCCGGCCGCTCGCCGCGACCTGGTCGATCAGGCCGTCGGCGATGTCCTGGATCTGCGGGCGCAGCTGCTCGACGCGCCGCGACGTGAAGGCGCTGGAGCAGAGCCCGCGCATCCTGGTGTGGGCCGGCGCGTCCAGGAACAGCATCTGCCGCACCATCACCTGCGCCACCGGTTCCAGCGCGCCGAGCCCCATGGCGCCGAGCTGCTCGGGCGTAGGCGTGCGCTGGGCGGAAAACTTGTGCAGCACATCGAGCACGCCCGAGTAGCTGGTGACGACCCAGGCGTGCAGGAACGGGTCCCAGGCGACCGGGTCGCGCGCGCGCAAGCGATGGTAGAGCGGGTAAGGGTCGGCAAGCACGCTGGGATCGAGCAGCTGGTAGAGGCTCGGCTGTTCGCCCCGTCGGGTGGCCGACGGAACTGCGGAAGCCCCGGACGTCACCTCACTCTCCCGAATCGGCGGTCATCCGCTGCCTGACATCGTCCTCGCTCATCGATGCCACGAGGGCGCGGACCTCCTGCTCGACGCGCCGGGCGAGATTCGCCGCCGTCTGGGCTTCGAAGAGGTCGCGCAGGCCAAGTGCGACGCCGAACGCCTCGCGCATGCGCAGCACGAGCTGAGTGCCGAGCAGCGAATGGCCGCCCAGCAAGAAGAAGTTGTCGTCGACGCCGACATGCTCGACCTTCAGAAGATGCTCGATGATCGACACGATCCGCTGTTCGGCGTCGGTCGCGGGCGCGCGATAGAGGCTCGCCGGTAGGATGTTCGCGGGGGCGGGCGGCGGCAGGGCCGAACGGTCGACCTTGCCGTTGGCAGTCAAGGGCAAAGACGCCACGCGAACGAAGGTGGCGGGCAGCATGTAGGTGGGCAATTGCTGGCCGAGAAAGTCGTGCAGCTCGGCGGCGCGCGGCGCCTGGCGTTCGGCCGGCACGACATAGGCGATCAGCCGCTTTCCGCGGCCGTCATCGCGCGCAACGATGGCGCTTTGGGCGACGCTCGGATGGCGATCCAGCACCGCCGATATCTCGTCCGGCTCGATGCGATGGCCGCGCAGCTTCAGCTGGTTGTCGCAACGGCCGTGGAAGGCGATTTCGCCGTCCATCGTCCAAGCGCCGAGGTCGCCGGTGCGGAACAGGCGCTCGGCCAGCGTCGCCGGCTGGGCGCTGCCCGGCAGGAATTTCTCCGCGGTGAGCGGCGGCCGGTTGCGGTAGCCGCGGCCAACGTTCTCGCCGCTGATATAGATCTCGCCGATCTCGCCCGGGACAGTCGGCTCACCGTCCTCGTCGAGGATGTGGACCGCCGTGCCGGAGATCGGCCGTCCGATGGTCGGCAGGCCCGCCGCCAGCGGCTCGGGCTGGACCACCCCCGAAGTCGTCACGACCGTGCACTCGGTGGGACCGTAGTTGTTGACGACGGCGAAGGGCAGGCCGGGCTTGGGGCGCAGGTGCAGCGTGTCGCCGCCGGTCAGCAGGGTGCGCAAGGCTACGCCTTTCGGCCAGTCGCCGGTGATAAGCGCCTCGGCGAGCGGCGTCGGGACGAACGCGATGGTGATCGCCTCTTCCAGCAGCCACTGCTGCAGATGGCTTGTCGAGGTGCGCACCGAGTCTGGCGGCAGGTGGAGCGTTGCACCCGCCGCCAGGTACGGCAGCAGCTCCCAGACGACAGCATCGAAACTCAGTCCGGCCAGGCAGCTCGCTTGATCGCGCGGCCCCACGCCGAAGGCTTGGCAATGCCAGGAGACGAGATTGAGAAGATTGTTGTGCGTGATCTCCACGCCCTTGGGCTCGCCGGTCGAGCCGGAGGTGTAGATGATGTAGGCAAGGTCCTCGCCCTCGACGCTGCTCGAACGAAGCGGATTGCCGCGGCGGCGCGCCTCCTTGCGGCCATCGAGCACCGTGCGGCCGCTCGCCGCGAGCCTTGCCGTCATCGCACCGGCCGCCACCACGGCCACCGCGCCGGCATCGTCCAATACGAAGCGAATCCTCTCCTCCGGCCAGGCGGGATCGATCGGCAGGAAAGCCGCTCCGGCGCGCAGCGCGGCGAGCACGGCGACGATCTGCTCGAACGAGCGCTCCAGGCAGATGCCGACGACCGTGTTCGCGTCGGCGCCGGCGGCCTGCAGGTCGGCGGCAAGCGCCTCCGACGCCTGCAACAGCTTGCCGTAGGTCATGCGCCGGGTGCCGGACTTGATTGCGACCGAGTTCGGCGCGGTCTGTCCGGAGTCGACAATCAACTCGGTGACCAGCCGGCGTGTGCCGCGCATCGGGCTGCTCGATCTGGCGGCAGCATGTAGGAAACTGTGAGGGATCAACTCAGCCGCCGCTTCTTCCAGCAGCCGATGGATAAGACTCATGGCTCGCCTCCCGAAGGTGTTGAGGCTTCGCTGGCGCGGACGCGATGCGCAGACAACGTGTCCACGCTCGCGAACGTGCTGCGACAAAAGTTCGTCTGTGCAACTACGGAATTTCGCCTCTCGGTGGTGGTCGACGTTCTTGCGCGGGCATACGCAAGGTGCCGGGCGAGCCGACGCGCGGTGAACTTCGCTCCATAGGCAAACCGCGCTACCGGCCCGAAGTTCAGCGCCGAGATCGGCCCGACGAAGTGCAGACCCGGCACTGTGCTTTCGAATTGCGATGACAGCAGCGGCGTCCTCTCGAACAGAGAGAGCCTCGCCATCAGCACGGGATCGAGGAAGCCGAGCCGCCGTGCGTCCGGCCGATAGCCCGTTGCTGCAACGATGTGGTCGGTATTGACGATTGTGTTGCCGCCGTCCGGCGTCGCCAGGCACAACTGGATCCGGCTGCCCGCACACTCGGCCCGCAGCAGCCGATGGCCCGATAACAACGGGAAGCGGCCGATGACTCGCTCGGCCATGTACCAGCCGCCGGCGGGACCGAGGTGATTGCTTACGATCCTGAGTCGCCGCGCGTCCGACAGATGGCGAAAGGCGAGCGGCGCATGGACGTAGGCCCATGAGCGCCAGGATGGGCCGATCCCGGTCATCGGTTCGCGCAGCCGGTCGGTGAGGGGGCGCGGCAGGCGCATGCGGGTATGGATTTCTAGGCGCGGACTGCGGGTCACCAGGCGGACGACCGCGCCCTGCTCGTGCAGCAGCGCGGCAATGTCGATTGCCGAGGCGCCGCCGCCCAGCACGGTCACGTCCTTGTTCCGAAAGGCGGCGAGGTCGTGGTGCGCCGAGCTGTGCGAGACGAGATCCGACGGCAAGTGACCGAGCTCATCCGGCAAATGGGCGAAGGCGCCGATCCCGACAGCGACGACGACACGACGGGCCTGCAGGGCCTCGCCGTCGTCGAGCTCGAGGCTGAAGCCTGCGCTGGCCGGCCGCACGGCGATGACCGACTTTTGCTCCAGGTGCGGCACCAACCGGCGCTGGAATGCGAGCCCATACTGGCAGAAGGTCTTGAGCGAAACCGGCACGCCGAGGGCGCTGTAGGGCAGGTCGTTCTCAGCGCAGTAGCGGCTGAGCGTGAACTGACCCTTGTGGTCGTACAGGCAGGAGGCGAAGGGCTCCGACTTCAGCAACATGTCCTTGGGCATGTGCTGGCGCCAGAATTGCAAGGGCACGCCGAAGATCCGGTGCTCGACGCCACGGCCGGCAAGTTGCGCCGCAATCGACAGGCCGTAGGGACCCGCTCCCACTATTGCGACATCGGTCACCGCTGACATCTTGGTTTCCTCCTGTTCCGTCCTGACAACAAAATCTGCGGGCTCACCTCATCGGTTTAGCGGCATCGCCGAGAACGCCGGCCGGCGGCGTCGCCGGGATGATCGCTTGCGCCGGGATGATCGTAGGTCGCCGTCGCAGGCGCCGCCGGGCCTCGGTCATCCGCCGACGCATGACGTCGAGCCAGGCCGGCGGCTCCATGGCCACCGGTGTTCGGTAGGCGAGAACGAATTCGGGCGATTGCCAGGGCACGTCGTGATGCGCCGAGGTGAGCCAGGCGCTCGCCGGGTCGCGCCAGCTCTCCTGCGGGAACAACGCCACGATGCGCGAGCCGACGGTCGGCAGCACGCGCCGGCGACAGGGGGCGTCGCCGAATGCCTCTGCGAGAGCGCCGATCATGTCCGACCGGCTGTCGATCGCGATGTGGCAGATCTGCGTGGGACGCGCGTTCATCTCGATCAGGAACGGCCGGCCGCCGGCGGCCTCCAGGACGAAGTCGAACCCGACGAGGCCGCACAGGCCCAGTCGCCGGACCATGCGCAGGGTGGCGATGCTCATGCCGGGCGAGTCGATCAGGCGCACCACTGTGGCGGGGCTGGTGGCGTCGGCGGTCTCGAGCACCTCGACGCTCAATCCGGCAAGGACTTCACCCCGCCAGCAGGCGACGGCGCGGTTGGCCGGCCGTCCTTCGACGTACTGCTGCAGGCAGATTGCGGGCGGTCGCCGCCACAGGCGATCGAGGAAGGCAAGGTCCAGCTTCTTGACCGTCTGCTTGACACCTGACAGCGGGCCGGCAGCGGCGCGCAACTCCGCGAAGGCGCGCACCGCCTCCTCGACGTCGTGGACGATGCGCACGCCCTGTCCGCCAAAGCTACGGTCGCGCTTCAGGACCAGCGGGAAGGTCGCCTTTGCGGCGCGCTGCCGTAGCTCGGCCGCGCTGCCGACGATCGACGTCGCGGGCACGGTCAGGCCCTCCGATCGGGCCAGCGACACGAACCGGCTCTTCTCGTAGCCGAACACGAATGACCACGCCGCGCCGAGCGACCTCTCGATCAGTTCGGCCATGCCGTGCGGGTCGCGACCGGCGCCATGCATGGCGCGGGCGTAGAGCCGGCGCATGAGATCGATCGCGAGCTCGTCTCCCGGAATGATGAGGCTGGGCCCGAGGCGGACGACAGAACGAGCGATGCTCGCTATCGCCTCGCCTCGGGTGCGCCCGAGGGGGCTGGAGGAAAGCCCGCTCAGCCGATGGGCGGCATGATCTTCGGGCGCAACCACATGAACGCAAAAGCCGCCTTCGGCCAGCGCCAGGCAGAGCCGCGTCGTTGAGGGCCAGTGGATCGTCGTGACGACGACCACAAATGGCCGGACGCTATCGCTCTCCTCGGCGTCTAACGGCGGTTGCATCAGTCTCGCGCGCCTCCCGTACTCTGGGTTGTTCAGGTGGAACGCAGCAACACTCGACACTCGACCAACGCACCCTCGCCCATCGTTAAATTTGGCTGATCTGCTGCGCAGCAGCTTGTGACCAGAGTGGAGCGCCTTGTGACCAAACGGGGCTGCTTGTTTGGAATTTCGTGGCTCACTCGGTGCTGCGGCGAGGGGGCGCCGGCCGCTGCAGTGCAGCGTAAGGTGAGCGTCGCGTGGTTTCCTCGCCGCCGGTTTCTTGCGACCGGCGGCGAGGAGGGGGTGGGTTGACGGGAGGCTCAGTCCAGCAACCCGTTGCCGCGATCCGGAGGACCGGAAAGGCAGGCAAAGGGGACAACGCGCGGACAAGAAGGGCGCCGCGGTGACCAAATTGTGCGACGTCACCTTTGTGTGAGGCCGACTACGCCGCTTTTTCGGAGAGACGGCGACGAAGCGCGTCATGCCGCGCGCGTCCACTACGGCCGGCGTCACCTTGATGGCGAGGTCGGAAAAGTCGTGCATAGGTTCGCTGGCAACCGCGGATTGTACCACTGTCGACGGGACGAGCACGGCGGAGGCGGCAAGCGCCGTCGTCGCTGCCAGCTCGCCCAGAAGCCGGCTTGTCGGTGCGGCCGCAACATTGAAAATTTGTATAGCTCGCGCGCCGACTCGCAGAGCAATGATCTGGATGGATAAACGCGCGGCATGCACGCCCACCAGGGCGCGGCCATCAAAACATCCAAACCTCGGCAAGGAGTTGCCAACATCGTCTCCTACCTCGGCATGGGTTTCGGGGAGTCTTTCGATGGAGGATACGATGATCCCTCGTCTGGCCTTCCTGACAGTCGCGATGATCGGCGTCGCAGGGCTTGCTTATGCCCAGGGGACCACGACAACGCCGGCGCCAACGCCGGCACAGACGCAGCAAAAGACCGTGCAGCAGGCCAAGTCGACCGCGACTCCGGCCCCTACGAAGAAGAACAATACGCATCGAATGCAGGCTCAGACGTGCGGCATGCACCAGACCGTGGCGATGACGGACGAGTATGGCTTCAAGTACGACAGCCGCGGCGACAGGCTCAACGCTGCGGGATGCGTGATCCCACCGCCGCATTCGCGGCCGGGCGCGAAGGTCATTCAGAATTGACCGGATGACCGACCGACGCTTTGTGCTTTGGATGGCGCTTGCCGGCATCGCGGCTTTTTCTGCCGCGCCGGCATTCGCCTTCCAGAGCGGCACCTTCGACGCCAAGAGCTTCGCCGCGGCGCAGGCTGCCGGCAAACCGATCCTGATCGAGGTTACCGCTCCGTGGTGTCCGATCTGCAAGGCGCAGAAGAAAATCCTTTCGCGCCTTGCGCGTGATCCCAAGTTCGCGACCCTGGTCGATCTCCACATAGACTTCGACAGCCAGAAGGACCTGCTGCGCCGCTTCGGCGTATCGATGCAAAGCACGCTGATCTCCTTCAAGGGTGCGAAGGAAGTAGGCCGCTCGACCGGCGATACCGACGCTTCGTCGATCGAGGCGCAACTCGAGAAGTCGCTCTAGGGGCGAAAGTGGCTGGCTCGGCGGGACTCGCCTTTCTCGCCGGGCTGCTGTCGACGCTGTCACCTTGCGTGCTGCCGCTCATCCCGCTCGTGCTGGGAGCGGCACTGTCGGAGCACAGGCTCGGACCGGCGGCACTGGCCGCCGGTGTCGCTCTGTCGTTCACCGCCATCGGGCTGTTCGTCGCCACGATCGGTTTCGCCATCGGACTCGACACCGGCCTCTTCCGCAGCGTCGGTGCGATCCTGCTGGTGGCGCTGGGCACGATGCTGCTGGTCCCCGGACTTCAGACTCGCCTGGCGGTGGCCCTTGGTCCGGCGGGCAATTGGGTTGAGAGTCACTTCGGGGGCCCGACGAGCGGCCTTGCCGGCCAATTCTGCGTCGGGTTGTTGCTCGGTTCGGTGTGGGGACCATGCGTTGGCCCGACCCTCGGCGCGGCGTCGATACTGGCTGCCAAAGAGCAGAACCTGGCCGAGGTGGCGCTCACCATGCTGATCTTTGGCATCGGGGCATCGCTGCCCCTGGTCCTGCTCGGCCTGCTTTCGCGGGAGTCGATGCAGCGCCTGCGTGGCCGCCTGATCGCCACGGGCGGCGGCGCCAAGATCGCCCTCGCTGTCATCCTGATCGTGCTTGGCCTGCTCATTCTGAGCGGCCTGGATCGGCGCGCCGAAGCCTATGCCGTCGGCGTTGCGCCGGACTGGCTGATCAGCCTGACGACGCGATTCTAGTGCCAAAAAGCGCCCAATTTGTCGGCCATTCGTCAGGGATCGTCGGGGAGAAGTCACCAAACCAAGGAGACTTCACATGACGACCAGCAGACGCTCATTCCTGATCGGCGCGGCGGCGGCACCCGTGCTGCTTGCCCGATCGCCAGCCTGGGCCAAAGGCACCTACGACCCAGGCGTGACGGACACCTGGATCAAGCTCGGCAACACCAATCCCTACAGCGGCCCGGCGTCGTCCTACAGCACGCTCGGGCACTGCGAGACGGCCTACTGGAAGATGGTCAACGACAAGGGCGGCATCAACGGCCGCAAGATCGAGTTCATCAGCCTGGACGACGGCTACTCACCGCCCAAGACGGTCGAGGTGGTCCGCCAGTTGGTCGAGGAAGACAAGGTGTTCAGCTGCTTCAACACGCTCGGCACGCCAACCAACACGGCGGTCCACAAATACCTGAATCACGCGAAGGTACCGCAGCTCTATGTCGCCTCCGGCGCGTCGAAGTGGGGCGACCCCAAGCACTTTCCCTGGACGATGGGCTTCCAGCCGGACTACCGCACCGAGGCCATCATCTATGCCAAGCACATCATGGCCAACGTCAAGAACCCCAAGATCGCCGTGCTCTACCAGAACGACGACTACGGCAAGGACTACTTCAAGGGCCTGAAGGAAGGGCTCGGCAAGGACGCCAGCCGGATCGTCAAGGAAGTCACCTACGAGACCACCGATCCGACGGTCGATTCGCAGACGATCGAGGCCTCGAATTCCGGCGCCAACGTCTATTTCATCGTCGCCATCCCCAAGTTCGCCGCCCAGACCATCCGCAAGTCGGCGGCGCTGGGATGGAAGCCGGTCAAGTACTTGAATAACGTCTCCTCGTCGGTCACCGCGACTATGAAGCCGGCGGGCTTCGACAACTCTGAGGGGACGATCACCGGTCTCTACCTGATGGATCCCACGGATCATCAGTGGGACAACGACAAGGACATGAAGACCTGGCGAGCCTTCATGGCGAAGTACATGCCCGACGCCAACACGGCCGACGGCAACTACGCCTACGCCTACGCCGTCTCGTACCTGATGGAGCAGACACTCAAGAAGTGTGGCGATGAACTGACGCGCGCCAACCTGATGAAGCAGGCGGCAAGCTTCAAAAATTTCAAGGTGCCGCTGCTGTTGCCCGGTATCAGCGTCAACACTAGCCCGACCGACTTCTATCCCATCCAGGCGATCAAGTTGGCCCGTTTCACCAAGGGGATATGGAAGCTGTTCGGCGACGTGCTGTCGCATGAGACCACCTGAGGCGGTCGCCATCAGGGCCGCTGCCTTGCGCGGCGGGGCTGCCGGCGGCCATCGGCGATGAGGGGACGTGCCTCACGACGCGTCCTTACACCGCACGGCCGCCGCCCGCCGCGCAGGCATTGCTCTGGGTGATGCCGCCCGACACTGTGATGCCGCCCGACACTGCAAAGCCCGAAGCGGTCGATGAATCGCGCCGAGAGTTCCTGTTCGTGGCCACCGGAGCCATGGGCGCTGTCGGGGCGATCGCCACGGCCTGGCCGTTCATCGATAACCTCAACCCGGCGGCCGATACACTGGCGGCCGGCGCGCCAATCGACGTCGACATCTCCAAGGTCCAGCCCGGCCAGCAGATCATCGTCCGCTGGCGCAGCCACCCGATCTTCATCGTCAACCGTCCGCCCGAGGCGCTGAAGATGCTGCAAGACGCCCGCGACCTCGACCTCCTGTCGGACCCGCACTCCAGCGTGCAGCAGCAGCCCGACTACGCGCGCAACTGGCATCGCTCTGTCAAACCGGAATATCTGGTGGTTGTCGGCATCTGCACTCATCTCGGCTGCATACCGGAGCTCAGGGCGACGCCCGGTGGCAATCTTGGCAGCGATTGGCCGGGAGGGTTTTTCTGTCCCTGCCATGGCTCGCGCTATGACCTCGCCGCGCGCGTGTTCAGGGGCGTTCCCGCGCCGTACAACCTGCCTGTGCCGCCGTATCACTTCGTCAAGGACAAGACCCTGCGGATCGGCGAGAACCCGCCGGGATCCGAGTTCGAGCTGCGATCGGTCGTGCAGATGTAGAGGCCCAGATCGGGCGCTGTTCTAGTCGCCAACATCCGCGATCATGCGCTCAAGCAGCTTCGCATCGGGATAGACGCCGAGCCCGGCCCGGACGTTGTCGCGCATGTGCTCGGGATTGCTGGTGCCCGGGATGACGCAGGTCACGGCGGGGTTGGCCAGCACGAACTTCAGTAGGATCTGCGGCCAGCTGGTGCAGTCGATGTCGGCCGCCCAGCCCGGCAGCTTGCGCCGGCGCAGCCGGTGCAGGAGGTCGCCGCCGCCGAACGGCAGGTTGATCACGACGGCGATGCCATTGTCGCGCGCGAACGGCAGCAAGGTCTCCGCGGCGCCGCGATCGACGATCGAATAGTCGACCTGCACGAAGTCGAACCCGCCGAGCCGCAGCACCGATTCGAGCGCGCTGTGCGCGCCTGCCGTGTAGTGGGTGACGCCGATCAGCCGGATGCGGCTGTCCTTCTTCCAGGCCTTCAGGGTCGGCAGATGCGTCCCCCAGTCGAGCATGTTGTGGATCTGCATCAGGTCGATGACGTCGGTACGCAGCCGCTCGAACGAGCGACGCATCTGGGCGATGCCGGCCTCGCGGCCGCTGGTCCAGACCTTGGTGGCGAGGAAGGCCTTGTCGCGGCTGCCGGCAGTGGCCAGCAGATCGCCGACCACGCCCTCGGCGCGACCGTACATGGGCGAGCTGTCGATCACCGAGCCGCCCGCCTCGAACAACACCTTCAGCACCTCGGCCAAAGGCGCCCGCTCGGCGGGGCTCGAGCCGACATCGAAGGTTCGCCACGTGCCGCAGCCGATCACGGGCAGCATTTCACCGGTCGCGGGTATCTTGCGGGTCTGCATGCGCTCTCCTGGCTGGGCCGCGGTCTGCTGGCCGGTTTGCGCCATGGCTCGAGGACAGCCGGTTGCGGCGAGCATTGCCGTGCCGGCCAACTGAAGGAAGGACGAACGCGTCAGCCTGTGTCTCACAGCACCACCTTGAATCCATCGCCGTCGCGCTTGGCTTCGATCGGCTTAGCGTTGACCACGACGCGCAGCGGCCCCTTCAGTCCGTCAACGGTGAAGGTCCTGGCGAAGTCCTCGACATGCTGATCGGGCTTCAGCGCGTGCCTGATGTCGATCTCGTGGCTCCACGGGCGGTATTCCAGGCGCAGCAGGCCAACTTTGCCGTCGGCCTTGAAGGTGGCGCCGTCGCGCGTGGTGAGGGCAAAAGACTGCGGATCGGGCAAGGGATTGTAAGCGAGCACGCCGCCGCTCCTTGGGTCGCAGATCAGGTAGGCCTTGCGGCCCGCCTCCGTCGTCAGCACCGCGCCGTTCTTCTCCAGGCGGCCGGTGGTGCCCTGCTGCGCCCAGCTCGTGTCGCGCTCCAGCCCGGCCGGCAGATAGGGCCATTCGCCATTGAGCCGCCGCCACGGGATGGCCTTTTCCTGTGAGCCGGGATCGATGCTGAAATGCGCCGTCGGCTGGCCAAATTCGGTGCCGAAGCCGGCTTCCATCAGGTCGTCGCCGCTCTTGTAGGCGACCTTCATCTGATGGTGATCCTCGCTCCACGAGGCGGTGAGCGTGTTGGCCTTGATACGGTTCCGGAAAGCCTCGAACGAGCCGTATTGCTCGACGTCGCCCATCTCGAGGACGAAGCCGCCATAGGTCGACAGCGCGAGCTTGTCGAAGTCGATGGCATCCGGCTTGAGCGGCTCGGCCCGCTTCATGTTGTACATCGACACGATCAAAGCCGGCGCCACCTCGGCCCCGGTCGGGTCGGCCTTGCCGCCGCCGCCCGGGCCGATCTCGATCTCGGCGTCACGGCCCAGGTCGGCCGTCGGCAGCGGCAGGATCGCGAGATAGGTGATCCCGTCGCGGATCAGGAAGCGCGTGCCTGCCGCCAGGCGCTGGGGAAACGAATCGAGCTTGCGGTCGTCGGCGTAGATCTCCCAGTCCCTGTTCTCGTTGAAGTTCCACAGTCCGATCACGGTTGCGAGCTTGGCGAGCCCCTGCTTGCCCAGCGCTTCGAGGAAGCGCTGGCGATTGGCGTGCGGCTTGGTGAAGATGATGGCGCGGCCGCGACTCTGAAAGGTGAGGGTGATGCCGGCCTGGGCGCTGATGCCGCCGCCGGTGGTGACGAGATCGGGGTCGTTGGCGGCATAGCGCACGGTGAGCGAGCCGAGATCCTCGAGCCGCGTCGATTTCTGCGGCGCGCGCACCCATTGCGCCAGCACGTCGAATGTACCGCCGCGGATGTCGGTGCTGGCGAGCCCATGCCAGCGGCCGAGCCAGCTGCGGCGCCACAGCGGCGGCTTGAAGAAGCCGCGCGTGGTTTCGGCCGACGTCTCCTCGAACGGTACCGGCTTGTCGTCGATGAGGTCCGCCACCCACGACGGCCCCCACGGCTCGGCCAGCGCCTGCATGGCGACCCGGCCCGGCGGAAAGTCGTAGCCCCACGCCGCCATGCCCTGCACGCGGCCATCGAACTTGAGGTCGGGGTACTTGACCACGCCTTCCTTGGAGAGGCTGTGCAGGGCGCCGTAGATGCCGTCCTGCTCGACCATCACGCCGGAAAGCCGGGCGCGCCCCGACGACGACACGAAGCGGCGCAGCCGCGAATGGTAGAGCGTGATCAGCATCTCGAGAGTGCGGTCGACCAGCACGCGTCCCATCAGCCGGTCGACCGCCGTGGGCGCGAAGTCGGCGAACATCTTCTGCCCGCTCAAGGTGATCGACAGGTAATAGTGATCGAGGATCTCCTGGGTCGTGCCGTCGAGGAATCCCCAGAAGCGCAGAGGCAGGTGCTCGAGCCCATGCCGGCCGTCAGCCATGGCGTACTGCGAGCCGATCAGCGCGCCGCCCAGCAAGGCGCCCATGGCGGCCGTGTGGTTGAAGTTCTGGGTGCTGACCTGGTAGTTGTAGCCGTCGCGGAAAAAGCTGGCGCGGCCGCGCCAATCGTGGTTGCGCTTCCAGTAGTCGATGGCATCCGGGCTCTGCGGATGCACGAAGGCATCGGTCGGCAGGTCGGGCTGCAGCCACGCCGTCCAGTAATTCTTGAGATGATCCTGCACGGGACCCGGCATCAGGTCGCGGAACAGGTACCAGACCAGCAGGAGGTCCTCGATCTCCCAGCCCATCCAGTAGCGCGGCGGCATCTGCAACAGCCCGCTGAGGCGCGCCTCGTAGTCCTTGTAGCCTTTGTCGCCTTCCACCTCGGCCCAGCTGCTGACGCTGTCGCCGCCGACCTTGCGCAGCTCCGCCAGTCGCTTCAGTTCCCAGTCCCGCCGTGCGACGCCGCGCGGCGTCATGGCGCGGCGGGCGCGCTGGACCAGCTCGGTCTGCGGCACCAGCACCGCCGTCGGCCGCGAGCCGTCCGCCGTCTGAAGTTCCAAGTCGGCGCGCAGTCCCAGCGGCAGGTTGATGGAGACGATCCCGTTCGTCCGCCGGCAGGCGACCAGCAGGCGCGGCACGGTGAAGCGCAGGCCGTGGCCGCCGGTCGGCATCGCCCATTCATAGGCGTCGCCCAGTTGCCGGTAGCGCGAATCATAGGTCTCGAGCTTGCGCAGCAGGAAGCCGCCCTGCTCCAGCCAGCGCAGCCGCGCCCCGGCTTCGCGCTCGAGGGCTGGCGACGCGAGCAGGTGGGTGATGTCGAAACGCGCCTCGTGCTCGCGGGTGGAAAGTTCCTGCGGCGGCAACTCGGTCGAGTAGCGGTCGTGGGCGACGTCGGCGGCGCCGTAGCGCGTCCAGTAGCGGCGCCCGTTGACGCTGGCATTGAAGGTGGGCCCGCTATCGGGATCGGCTTTCCAGGGATGGCGCAGCGGGATCGCCTCGACGTGCCAAGTGGGCGGGTCATCCGTCCACATCTTGCGCCCCAGCCCGTCGCGGCAGGTGTAGCCCTCGGGCACGATCTCGTAGCCGTTGTAGGTGAGCGACAGATCGGCGTGCACCAGCACGCGGCCGAACCGCAAGAGGTCGGCGATCTCCTGCGCCGCCGTTGGGAAGCGCAGCAGCACCGAGCGATGGACAGCGTCGACCGTGGTGCCGCCGGGGATCGACTTGTCCCAGTGGCGGCCGTCGATGGTCGCAGTCTCGCCCTTGGCTATTTCAAACGTCTCGTGGCCTTGCGCCAGAGCGCGACTCGGGGCGGCGAGCGCGGCTCCAGCCAGGAGGAGGCGGCGTCTGTCGATTTGGAACGACATGGGGGTGGCGCATGTTACGCTGGCGCCCCGGAGGAAACACGATGATCAAGCGCAAACAGCGCGTCCCCATGCGCGACCTTTCGACCATGCCGGCGGAGGACCGCGAGGCCGTCGAGAAGAACGCGCTGAACGGCCGGCTCTATAACATCTTCAAGGTGCTGGCGCACCATCCCAAGCTGGTGAAGCGCTGGACGCCGTTTGCCGGCCACGTGCTCGCCAAGCAGACACTGCCCTTTCGTGATCGCGAGATTTTGATCCTGCGCATTGGCTGGTTGAACCAGGCGGAGTACGAGTTCGCGCAGCATGAGCTGATCGCTCGGCGCGGCGGTTTCGGCGACGCCGATATCGACAAGATCAAGGCCGGGCCGAAGGCGGCCGGCCTCACGCCGCACGAGGCGGCGCTGATGCAGGCGGCCGACGATCTGTTCGAGAACTCGGTGATTACCGACGCGACCTGGGCCACGCTTGCCAAGAGCTACTCGACCGAACAGCTGTTGGACGCGGTCTTCACCGTCGGCCAGTACAACATGGTCTCCTGGGCGCTCAACAGCCTCGGCGTCCCGCTCGACGACTTCCTGCCGGGCGCGAAGAAGGGCTAGACCTTCCCGCTGACGCCGGCCGATTCGAACGTCGCCATGCCGTTGTGGCAGGCGGCGGCGGCCTTCAGCAGCGGCACGGCCAGCGCCGCGGCCGAGGCCTCGCCCAGGCGCATGTCCATGTCCAGAAGCGGCCGCTGGCCGATCGCCTCGAGCAGGCGCTTGTGGCCGGGCTCGGCCGAGCGATGCGCCACCTTGCAGTGATCGAGCGCCCGGTGGTCGAAGGCATAGAGCACGGCCGCCGCGGCGGTGCAGGCATAGCCGTCGAGCAGCACCGGGATGCGGGCCATGCGGGCAGCGATCACGGCGCCCGCGATGGCGGCGAACTCCTCGCCGCCCAGCGCCGCCAGCAAGGTCAGTGGATCGCGCGCGGCGATTGCTGCCTTGTGATGGGCCAGCGCCTCGTCGATGACCGTGATCTTGTGGGCGAGTGCCGCGCCCTGCACGCCGGTGCCGGGTCCCGCCCAATCCGCGCCGCCGCCGCCGAACAGCGCCGCACAAAGGGCGGCGGCTGCCGTCGTGTTGGCGATTCCCATTTCGCCAAGACACAGCACGTCGATGCCGGGTTCGGCCGCCATCATGCCGTAGGCCATGGCCTTGGCGGTGCGCGCCTCGTTCATGGCCGGTGCTTGCGTGAAATCCTCGGTCGGATGCGCAAGGTCGAGCTCGTAGATGCGCAGATCGGCGTCGATCGCAGCCGAGAGCTGATTGATGGCGGCCCCGCCGGCCAGGAAGTTCTTGACCATCTGCAGCGTCACGTCCGGCGGATAGGCCGAGACGCCGCGCCGCGCCACGCCGTGGGTTCCGGCGAATACCGCCACCCTCGGCCGCTCGATCCGGGGCTGCGCACGGCCCTGCCAGGCGCCGAGCCATTCTGCGAGTTCTTCCAGGCGGCCGAGCGAGCCGGGCGGCTTGGTGAGAGTGGCCTGGCGGCGGACGATCTCGGTCTGCGCCGCAAGATCGGGCCCGGGCAGGTCGCTCAGGATGCGCCGTATTTCGGCAAAGTTGGCGGCCTCAATGGGCTGGGCTTGGGCGTTCATCGCGGGCGCGGACCATCCTATATTTGCCGGGCCATGACCAGCCCCGACGACTTCCCCGGCAGCCGACCCACGACCTACGATGAGTGGCTGCAAGCCTTCAAGGAACAGGCAGCGTTCTTCACCGGCCTCAGATTCAAGGTCGGCGAGCCGAGTTGGCAACTGGCCGACGTGCTGCCGGTACTGCCGTTCATCGGCGCCGCCGTCGGCCTGGTGGCCGGCTTCGTCTTCGCGCTTGTGCGCAGCCTCGCAGGACCGGGCTGGCTTGCCGGTGTACTGGCCATCGGGGCGGCGATCGTCATCACCCGCGCTTTGCACGAGGACGGTCTCGCCGACACCGCCGACGGGCTCGGCCCGCATGCGCTGGAGGCGCCGAAGCGGCTCGAGATCATGCGTGACAGCCGCATCGGCACGTTCGGTGTGCTGGCCCTCGCGCTCTCCGTGCTGATCAAGGTCGCGTGCCTGGCGCAGTTCTCCGGCGGCACGGGTCTGGTCGTGCTGGTCGGCGCCCATGCGCTGTCACGCGCCGTGCTGGCCTATCCTCTGCTGGCCTTCAGTCCGGTGCGCGAGGACGGCCTCGGCGCGCAAGCCGGCAAGCCGACCGATCACGACGCCTGGATCGCCATCGGCATCGGTGCGGCCGTCGCCTTCGTGCTGCTGCTGGGCAAGGGCCTGGTCGTGGCGGTCGTGGCGCCGGTCGCCGCAGTGGCCGCGGCATGGTTCGCCGCGCGCTGGATCGCCGAGCGCATCGGCGGCTATACCGGCGACACTTTGGGCGCCGTGCAGCAGACGGCCGAACTCGTCTTCCTGCTGGCCGCGGCCCTGCTGATCGCGCGCTGAAGCCAGCGATCCGAACCTGCACGTCATCGAGGAGAGCGTATGCCCACGGGAGCCAAGATTACCGGGCCGGTCACGCGCTGGTGGTGGGTGCGCCATGCGCCGGTTCCTAATCCCGAACGCCGCTGCTACGGCCAGTCGGACAAGGACTGCGACACCAGCAACGTCGCGCTCTTCCGCCACCAGGCTGCGCTCCTGCCCAAGGGCGCCATCTGGTACTCGTCCAATCTCCTGCGGGCGCGCAAGACGGCCGAGAGCCTGGGCGCCGCCGGGGCCGAGATGGGCGAGCTGTTGATCGATCCCGATCTCGCCGAGCAGCATTTCGGTGACTGGCAGGGCCTGACTTACAGCGAGATCGCCGAGAGCCACGGCCGCAATCACCTCTTCTGGCTGGGACCACCCGAGCTCAGGCCGCCGGGCGGCGAGAACTTCGTCGATCTGCGCGAGCGCACGGTGCGTACCATCGAGCGCGTGACGGCGAAACATCCCGGCCGCGACATCGTGGCGACGGCCCATGGCGGCACGATCCGCGCCGCTCTGGCGCACGCCTTCAACATGCATCCCGAGGCGGCCGTGCGCTTCGAGATCGACAATGTGTCGATCACCCTGATCGAGCATTTCGCACAGGCCGATCCGGCGCACTCATGGCGCGTCGCCTTCACCAACTACATGCCGCGCAACATCGTCGTGCAACACGCAGGCAGCAGCGCATGAAGAGCACGGCCGAGCTCGCGGCCGAGCAGGCCGCCTTCTGGAATGGCCCGGGCGGCCAGATGTGGCTCGCGTCCTACGATCGCATCCAGCGCGCCACCGCAGCCTTCACCGTCTCGGTGCTGCAGGCGGCCGCGGCCCAGCCAGGAGAGCAGGTGCT
This sequence comes from Reyranella sp., assembly GCA_051985755.1. GTDB lineage: Bacteria > Pseudomonadota > Alphaproteobacteria > Reyranellales > Reyranellaceae > Reyranella. The sequence goes on from JBPYDO010000380.1 coordinate 35,374, forward strand.
CGATGTCGGATGCGGCACCGGCGCAACCACGGCCGCCCTTGCTGCCGCCGTCGGTCCGGACGGTCGCGTGATGGGCGTCGACATCTCCGAGCCGCTGCTGGACGTTGCGCGCCAGCAGGGACTTGCCAACGCCACCTTCGACCTTGGCGATGCCACCACCTTTGCCTTCGCTCCCGCGGCCTTCGATCTGATCTTTTCGCGCTTCGGTGTGATGTTCTTCGCCGAACCGGTGAAGGCCTTCGCCAACCTGCGGCGGGCGCTGAAACCTTCCGGCCGACTGGTGTTCCTGTGCTGGCGGACGCCGCAGGAGAATCCCTGGGGTCTGGTGCCGCTGCGTGCCGTCCAGCCGCATCTGCCGCCGGTCGAGCGGCCCGGCCCGGAGGATCCCGGTCAGTACTCCTTCGGCGACCGTGCGCGTGTCGAGCGCATTCTCGGCGCGGCAGGCTTCGGCCCGCCCTCGTTCCAGCCGGTCGACCATCCGGTCCAGCTGGGCCGGGACGTGGCCGACGCCGTTGAAGGCTTGACCTATCGCGGAGCCTTGGCGCGGATGTTCGCCCAGGCGACGCCTCAGCAGGCCGAAAACGCCAGGCGGGCGATGGCCGACGCGCTCAGGCCCCATGAAGGCGCCGACGGCGTCGCCCTGACGGGCGCCTGCTGGCTAGTGCGCGCCGCACAGGACTGATGGAACACGCGCCGAGTCTCGCGCTGCCGCCTGTCAGCCTGGTGCTTGGCGGGGCGCGCTCGGGCAAGAGCAGCCACGCCGAGAAACTGGTGGCCGGCACCTTGTTCGGCGCGCCGCCGCGTCCGGCGGTCTACGTCGCCACCGCCCAGGCGGGCGACCTCGAGATGGCGACCCGCATCATGGCGCATCGCGCGCGGCGCGGTGCCCATTGGACGACCATCGAGGAGCCTCTCAAGCTCGCCAGGGCGCTGGCCGAGGCCGGCGCACACTCCGCGCCGGTGTTGGTCGACTGCCTGACGCTCTGGCTTGCCAATCTCATGCAGGCCAGCGCCGACCTGGACGAGGCGGCAGACGAGTTGCTCGGCGCGCTCGAGGGCTTTGTCGTTCCGGTCGTCTTCGTGAGCAACGAAGTGGGGCTTGGCATCGTGCCCGACACCCCGCTGGGGCGCGCCTTCCGCGATGCCCAGGGCCGGCTCAACATGCGGCTTGCCGAGCGGGCCGACCGGGTCATTTTGATGACCGCGGGCTTGCCGTTGCTGCTCAAGGATCGTCCGGCGCCGCGCTAGAGCAGCGCCCGGCAGGGTTCAATCGGCCGCTGTACGCTGCGCCGCAATTCTGCCCCGAAACGTGATATGATCGGTTTGTTGCGGTCGCGTCAGTCCTGCCCCTCCGACCTCCAGGCGGCCGCCAACCAAGGAGCAGAATATGAAGCCCGATCGCCGAACCGTCCTGGCGGGCGCTGCGGCCGCCATCGCCGCTCCCTTCATCCTATCGCCCCAGGCCCGCGCCGACGCCAAGCGTCAGTCGCTGGTCGATCAAAGCCTTAGGAGCGCCCAGGACGTCCTGAGCGGCAAGGACTATCCGGATGTGCTGAAGCTCATGCCCAAGTCGAGGGGCGTCTTGATCGTGCCCGAACTGGTGCAGGGCGGCTTCATCATCGGCGCCGCCGGCGGCCGCGGCATCCTGATGGCGCGCAGCGCACCGAGCGACTGGTCCTATCCTGCCTTCTACGCCATGGGCTCGGGCAGCCTTGGCCTGCAGATCGGCGGCAAGGTGTCGAAGATCGTGTTCATCATCCTGACCGACAAGGGTCTCGACGCCCTGATAAACAGCAAGTTCAAGTTCGGCGCCGAGGCAGGCGTCACCATGGTCGCGGTCGGCGCCGGCTTCGAGGGCGCCACCACGGCCGCGGCCGGCACTGACATCGTCGCCTATGCGAGCTCCAACGGCTTGTTCGCCGGCGCTTCGGTCGAGGGCTCCTATATCGACGCCGACAACGACTGGAACGCGCTTTACTACGGGCCGGGAGCCACCGGACGCTCGATCGTCAAGGAGCGGCGCTTCAGCAATCCCGGCGCCGAGCCGCTGCGACAATTCCTCTCCAAGTGGTGATCAGCCGCCGCTCTCGACGCGCTGTTTGAGGGCGCCGTTCATCGCTGCGAAGCCGCGCGCGGTGTTCGCGAGCATCTCCGGGCTCAGGCCCACAAGCAGACCGCGAAAGTTTTCGTTCTGATGCAGACGGCAGCCGCCGGGCAGCGGCTCGAGGCGAAAGTCGTGCTCGCCGTCGAACAGGCCGGGCAGGATGAAATGGCCGAGCCAGCGCAATTCCCGGCCGGGCGAGGCGGCCAACACCGTTGGCTTGAACGTCATGGCACGCCCGCCCGGCGGCTGCACCGTCACGGCAAGGCGCGCGCCGACCCGGGCTTCGCCGGCGAGGTGGCGGATGAAAGGGTTCCAGTCGGGATAGGTCGCGAAATCGACCAGCACGCCCCAAACGCGGTCGGCCGAGGCGGCGATATCGATCGCCGTCTCGATGCGCCGCATGGCTCACGCCACTTTCAGGCCGGCACCGATAATGAGCTTGGCCTTGGTCTTGGCCTTGACCTCATCCACCGTGACGGCGTCGGCGAGTTCGACCAGCGTGACGCCGCTGCCGCCCGTCTTGTCGACCGAAAAGACGCCGAGCTCGGTGATCACCATGTCGACCACGCGCCGGCCGGTCAGCGGCAGGGTGCACTCCTTCAAGAGCTTGGACTGGCCGTCCTTGGAGACGTGCTCCATGGTGACGATCACCCGCTTGACGCCGGCGACCAGATCCATGGCGCCGCCCATGCCCTTCACCACCTTGCCCGGGATCATCCAGTTGGCGAGGTCGCCGTTCTCCGCCACTTCCATGGCGCCCAGGATCGAAAGATCGATGTGCCCGCCGCGGATCATGCCGAAGCTGTCGGCCGAGCTGAAATAGGACGTACCCTTCACTTCGGTGACGGTCTGCTTGCCGGCATTGACGATATCGGCATCGACCTCGTTGTCGAACGGGAAGGGCCCGACCCCCAGCATGCCGTTCTCGCTTTGCAGCGTGATGTCGACATTCTCGGGCACGTAGTTGGAGACAAGCGTCGGGATGCCGATGCCCAGGTTGACGTAGAAGCCGTCCTTCAGCTCTTTCGCGGCGCGTGCCGCCATCTGTTCTCGGGTCCAGGCCATGGTGCCCTCCTAAGCTTTGCGAACTGTACGCTGCTCGATCTGCTTGTTGTAGGGCGCGCCGCAGAAGATGCGCTGCACGAAAACCGCGGGCGTATGGATGTGGTCGGGATCGAGCTCGCCCACCGGCACCAGCTCTTCGACTTCGGCGACGCAGACCTTGGCCGCGGTCGCCATGATCGGATTGAAGTTCCGCGCCGCCTTGCGATAGACGAGGTTGCCTGACGTGTCGCCCTTCCAGGCCTTGACCAGCGCGACGTCGCCATAGAGGCCGCGCTCCATGACGTATTCCGCTCCGTCGAACTTCTTGGTCTCCTTGCCCTCGGCCACCAGGGTGCCGACGCCGGTCTTGGTGTAGAAGGCCGGGATGCCAGCACCGCCGGCGCGCACGCGCTCGGCCAACGTGCCCTGCGGATTGAATTCGAGCTCGAGCTTGCCTTCGAGATAGAGCTTGGCGAAGGTTTTGTTCTCGCCGACATACGAGCTGATCATCTTCTTGACCTGCCCGGTATCGAGCAGCAGGCCGAGGCCGGCGCCGTCGATGCCGGCATTGTTACTGACGCAAGTCAGGTTCTTGACGCCTGACTCGCGCAGGGCCCGGATCAGCTTTTCGGGAATGCCCACCAGGCCGAAGCCGCCGCACATCAGCATCTGGCCGTCGGCGATCACGCCCGCCAAAGCCGATTTGGCATCCTTGTAGACCTTGTTCGCCATCGCTTCCCTCTCTGCTTCGCATATGCGGGAGGGGCTCGCGGCCTGTCAATGCGGCCGCTTAAGCGGCCATCTTCTTGCCAAACACCACAGTGAGTTGGTGCGTCGCCAGATCTCCAGCAGCCCGCGCTAGGCCAGCAGCATCAACTGCTTTGTGAGCAAACCGTCGGCATCCTGGAGCTCGTGCGTAATCGTGAAATGGTCGGCGCCGGCCACCGGGATCAGGGCCCCCGGCAAGTGCTGCGCCGACCGGATTTCGTGCAATTTGCGGCTGTCGCCGACCAGGGGCGGCAACTCGAGGGTGCCGTAGGTGATGGCGAGCGGCTTTTGCACCATGGGCAGGCGCAGCGGCGAGAGCCTTTCGATCTCCTCGTCGGAGAGCTTGAGCTTGTCATTGAGGTAGGTGTCGCGGATCGGCCCCAGCTCGAACACGCCTGAGACGGCGAGGCCGGCGTTGACGCGCGCATGGCCGAGGCACTGTGCCGTGAGATGCCCGCCGGCCGACCAACCCGACAGGATGACTTGGCCCGCGATGCCGTGCGCCGGTCCGTTGACCGCGAGCCAGTCCAGCGCCACGTCGATTTCGGCGACTATCTCGCTGAGCGATGCTTCGGGCGCGAGCGTGTAGCCGGGCAACGCGCCGGCCCAGCCGTGCGCATGGACGCCGGCGACCAGGCTCGCGAACTGGTCCTTGCTGTTGCGCTGCCAGTAGCCGCCATGGATGAAGACGAGGCAGGGCGCGTTGGGGTCGCGGGCGGGAAACAGGTCCCAGGTGTTCCGTTCGCGCGGCCCGTAGCGCAGGTCGAGATGCTGCGAATGGGCCCTGCGGAACGCCGCCGACCTCGCCTCGCGGTCGGCGTTCAGCTCGGCGCTGTTCTTCACGGCATTGGTGTTGTTGTACGCCGCATCGCGTTCGTCGCGGCTCATGGCGCCCCAGTTCATTTCCGTCCCTTCACCCTGCGAAGGGCGAGACTAACGCGCCTAGCGTCTGTCGACGATCACGATCGCGATGCCGGCGATCACCAGCGCCGTGCCGATCGCCAGCGCGGCGGTGATCGGCTCGTCGAGCAGCAGTGCCGACGAGAGGATGCCGACCAGGGGCACGCCCAGCATGCCGAGCGAAGTGGTGATGGGCGGCAGGACGCGGGTCACCGAGACGGTGGCCCAGGTGCCGGCCGGCCCGGCCAAGCTGCCGATATAAATGAGCGCCGCCCAGAGCTGCCACTTGCCGGTGTCGTAATAGCCATGCGGCTCGACGATGGCGGCGAGCAGCCACAGCAGCACGGTGGCCACGCTCATCTGCCAGGGCAGCACATCGAGCGGCGTGGTGCGCCAGCGATGGCGGCGCGTGTGCAGGATGGCGAGCGCCCAGCTCAGTCCGGCCAGCAGGAGATAGATGTGGCCCAGCACGACCTTGCGGTCGTGCCAGTCGAAGCGACCTGGATCGGCCAGCACGACAATGCCGCCCAGGCCCAGCGCCACGCCGGCAAGCGCCCGCCAGCCCACCCGCTCGCCGGCCAATAGCGACAGCGGCACCATCCAGAGCATGGTGGTGTAGGAGAGCACGCTCGAGCGGCCGGCCGGCACGCTTTGCACGCCGAGATTCGCGAGCGCAAAGAAGATCGAAAGCTGCAGCCCACCGACCGACAGGATCACCGGCCAGTCGTCGCGATGCGGCCAGGCCAGTCGCCGGAGCAGCGCCAGCAGGAAGAAAGCGCTCAGCGCCGAAAGCGTGGCGCGACCCGCCGCCAGCCAGACTGGCGTGCCGGCCATAAGGCCGATCTTCATGGCGGGCCAGGTGAGGCCGAACAGCACCATGGCCGCGGCGAGCTGCAGCCAGGCGACGCGAGGAACGGCGTTTTCCGTCATTCGGCAGCCTGGCCGCGGGCCCGATAACAAATTTTTGAGCGGGCGCGCGATTTGTCGAAATTCGTCCGCGCCGAACGTCCAGAGATGCGGCGCCGATTCCGCGCCGTGGCCTCAACAGGAATGGAGCGGAGGAAGCCCATGGTCCCGTCGAACACGATGCCGCGTACGATTGCAGCGATATTCATGACATTGCTGGTTGCCTGGAACACGGCGGAGTTCGCCTTTCAGCCCGTCCGCCGACCGGTCGGCGACGAGATCCGGGTGTTTGTCGCGACCGCGCTCGTCATGGCGCTCATTCCCTTTGTCCGCTCGAGTTCGCGCTGGTCGGGCTGGGCAGCGCTGGTCATCGGGGTGATCTGGTGCATTTTCGGCACCGCTGGCCTCTTTCTGGCCGGTGCCAATGAGGGCTTTGGCAAGGTAGGCCCAGCCGTCGCCGCGGTCCTGATGCTGGTCGCCACGATTTCAGCCGTGCGCATCGTGCGCGAGAGGTGACGCCGACCCCTCGGCCGGCAGGCGCGCCGCCACTTCGCGATGTCAGCGACTAGTCGGAGAACAGCTTCCCGGCCTCGGCCCAGTTCTCTTTCTTGACGTCGGTCAGGATGATCTGGACGGCGTCGGGCGTGCAGCCGAGCGCACGGCAGGTGCCTTCGGTCAGCTCCTTGGCGAGCTTGCGGCGCTGCTCGAGCGTGCGACCTTCGAACATCTGCACATTGATCATCGGCATCGCTCTCTCCTCATCAGTTCTCCTGGTCCATGGTGACGTGGCCGGGCTGGGCGGCGACCCGCGACAGCCAGCTGCTCACATGCGGGAAGTCGTCGAGATTGAAGGCGCCTTCCTGGGCGACATGCGTGTAGCCATAGAGGGCAATATCGGCCAGGCCATAGCGGTCGCCGACGAAGAAGGGATGGCGCGCGAGATGCTGCTCCATCACGCCGAGCGCCGCGTAGCCGCGCTTCACGCGCTCGGGCAGGTCGAGCTCCTGCAGCGGCGAGAGCCTGGTGAGGAAGTGTCGCCAGAAGCGCACCACGGCGATGTTGGGCTCGTGGCTGTACTGCTCGAAGAACATCCATTGCAGCGTCTGCGCCCGCTCGAGCCGGGTCGCCGGCGCGAATTTCGTGCCCTCGGCCAGGTACCAGAGGATGGCATCGGACTCGGCCAAGTATGTGCCGTCCTCGAGTTGCAAGGTTGGGATCCGGCCGTTGGGATTCTTGGCTAGGAACTCGGGCGTGTGCGTCTCGCCCTTCAGGATGTCGCACTCGATGAGGGTGTAGGGGAGGCCGAGTTGCGCCAGCAGCAGGCGCACCTTGTAGCCGTTGCCCGAGCCCATGAAGTCGTACAGCGTCAGCATCGGATTCACTCCGCCGCGGCGATGAGCACGGGCTGCGCCTGCGCCTTGACCATCGCGCCCACAGTGTAATTTAATTACGCCGAACTAGCGCTTATCGCGCTAAAACTGCGTCGACACGCCCTTTTCTACGGCTTTAAAACCTAAGTCAACGTTATTGACCTAATGCGAGCCCCAAAGAAGGCTCGTGGTCTCGGCTCAGGCCGGCGCCTGCTGGTTGTAGCGGCCACCGATGCGGAAGCGATCGAGATACCCGGGGAGGATGGCCTCCGCGGCGGTTGGTTGAATGCCCAGCGTCGCGAGGGTGAGCGCGCCCGCCCGCACGACGTTGTCATGGGTCATTAGGTCGGCCTGATCGACGGTGATGGGCGGCACTAAACCCAGTCGCGCGATTTGCTGAGCAAAGAAGCCCGCGAACTTCATCAGTGGAATTGGCACGCCGATGATCGGCTTTTTGCGACCGATCTCGCGCAACACGAGCGCGGCCACCTCGCGATAAGTGTAGACGCGCGGGCCGCCCAGCTCGAACACGCTCTTCGCCGTATCGGGCCGCGCCAGCACGGCGGTCACCGCGTCGCCCACATCGCCCACGAACACCGGCTGTACCCTGGCGGAACCGTTCCCGACCAAGGGCAGGAAAGGCGTATTGGCCGCCATGCTGGCGAGGCGGGTGAACATCGCATCGCCCGGCCCGAACACGACGCTGGGGCGCAGGATGGTCGCCTTTTCGAAGCTGCGCACCATGGCGTCTTCCGCGCCGATCTTGGACTGGACGTAGCGGTTGCGCGTGCTCCGTTGATCGGTGCCTAGGCCCGAGATGTGCACGACGCGCTCGACGCCGAAGGCCGCGGCGGCGGCGGCGATGGTTCGGGCGCCTTCGACATGCACGGCCTGATAGCGCTGCCGGCCTCGCTGGAACGGGATGCCGGCGGCATTGACGACGGCCTGGCTGCCGGCGATCGCCGCGGCGACCGACTGCGGCATCCTGAGATTGGCGCGCACCAGCATGACCTGGCCCACGTCGCCCGCCGTCTTGAGCGGCTCGGCGAGCTCGATCCGGCGCGAGGCCGCCTTGACCAGGTAACCCTCCCTGGCAAGCGACCGCACGATGCCGCGACCGACCAAGCCGCTGCCGCCAAAAACCGTGACCTGCTTGATGCTCATGGCCCGCTGCCTATAGCCGAACCCGCCGCTGGCGCAAGCCGTGGTTGCCGGCCCTCGCGGTTGACATCGGCCCGGGCCGGTCCTAACTGACGGCCCTCACATGCCCCGCATGCCGTGCCCAGGTGGCGGAATTGGTAGACGCACTAGTTTCAGGTACTAGCGCCGCGAGGCGTGGAAGTTCGAGTCTTCTCCTGGGCACCATGCCGGGTGTGCGAGGCGCTCCCTAGATGGCCATCAAACTGCACCACGGCGACCTTCCCGACGGCTTGTCGCTCGGGCCCGTGGTCGCGGTCGACACCGAAACGATGGGACTCAATCCGCATCGCGACCGGTTGTGTCTGGTCCAGCTCTCGGCCGGCGACGGCAACGCCCATCTGGTGAAGATCCCGCGTGGACCGGTGAAGGCGCCACGGCTTGCCAACCTGCTCGGCGATCCCAAGGTGCTGAAGCTGTTTCACTTCGGCCGCTTCGACATCGCCGTTCTCGAGCATGCGCTCGGCATCAGGTGCGAGCCGGTCTATTGCACCAAGATCGCGGCGCGGCTGACGCGCACCTTCACCGACAAGTTCGGGCTCAAGGATCTCTGCAAGGAACTGCTGGGCATCGATCTTTCCAAGCAGCAGCAAACCTCGGACTGGGGCGCCGATGCATTGAGCGAGGAGCAGTTGAACTACGCCGCATCCGACGTGCTTCACCTGCATGCGCTGAAGGCCAAGCTCGATCTCCTGCTGAAGCGCGAGGGCCGCAGCGACTTGGCCGAGGCCGCCTTCCGCTTCCTGCCGAGCCGCGCCCGCCTTGACCTTGCCGGCTGGGCCGGCATCGACATTTTCGAGCACTAGCTAGACTGGCACGGTTCTTGCTAGAACCCCTCCGTGGGAGGTCGGATGACCTCTTGGGGGGCATATGCGTATCGGTCCGAGTCTCGTCCTCGCTTCGCGTCAGACGCTGGCCATGACGCCGCAGCTGCAGCAGGCCATCAAGCTGCTGCAGTTCTCCCATCTCGAACTTGCCGCCTTCATCCAGCAGGAACTCGAAAAGAATCCGCTGTTGCAGGAAGCCCCGCCGGAGGACGGCGTGGCCGCAGAGCCCGAACCGCCGACACTCGATGCGCCGGTCGACACAGCGGAAGCGCTGGCCGCAGCCGCGCCGGCGCTGGTCGATGCCGACGAGCGCTGGACCCGCGAATTCGCCGACCGCGGCGGCGATGGTGCGGCGACGCGGGGCACAGTACGCGACGACGTTCCCGATGCGCTGGATTTCGTGGCCGAGCGGCCGCACTCGCTCGCGACGCACGTGCTGGAACAGATCGATCTCCTCTTCCGCGCAGCCGACGAGCGGCGGATTGCGCTGAAGCTTGCCGAGGGTCTCGACGAGGCGGGCTATTGCCGACTGGAAGCGAGCGCCATCGCCCACGCCCTGTCGGTCGATCTCGAGGCCGTCGAGCGCATATGGTCGCGCCTGCGCCAGATCGAGCCGGCCGGACTCTTTGCCCGCTCGCTCGCCGAGTGCCTGGCGGCGCAGCTCGCCGAGCGCAACCGCCTCGACCCGGCGATGAAGGCCTTGCTCGACAACTTGGAGCTGGCGGCGGCCGGCGAGCTCGGCCAGCTCCGCCGGCGTTGCGGCGTCGACGAAGAAGATCTGCGCGACATGCTGGCCGAGCTGCGCACGCTCGATCCGCGTCCCGGCCAGAAATTCGACTTCGAGCCGATCCAGCCGGTGGCGCCCGACCTGATGCTGACTGCGGCCAAGGATCCTGAGACGGGCGAGGAAGGCTGGCACATCGAGCTCAACACCGAGGCGCTGCCCAAGGTTCTGGTCGACCGCAACTACCACGCCACCTTGATGAAGGGCGCGCGCGCCAAGGCCGATCGCGACTTCGTCGCCGAACGGTTCCAGTCGGCGAACTGGCTGGTCAAGACGCTGGAGCAGCGCGCCACCACCATCCTCAGGGTGGCGCGCGAGATCGTGCGCCAGCAGGACGGCTTCTTCCGTAAAGGCGTGGGCGCGTTGCGTCCCCTGGTGCTGCGCGACATCGCCATCGCCACCGACCTGCATGAGAGCACGGTGAGCCGCGTCACCTCGAACAAGTACATCGCCACGCCGCGCGGCATCTTCGAGCTGAAATACTTCTTCACCTCGGCGCTGCCGGCGCGCACGCCGGGAGTCGTGGTGTCCTCCGAGTCGGTGCGGTCCCGCATCCGGCATCTGGTCGATGGCGAGGATGCGCGCCAGCCGCTGTCGGACGACCGCATCGTCGATCTCCTGAAGAATGAAGGCGTCGAGATCGCGCGTCGCACGGTTGCCAAGTATCGCGAAGCCATGCGCATCCCCTCGTCGGCCGAACGGCGCCGGCTCGGCCGCCTCGGCATGACGAGAAGCCTGCCGGCCGGCGTGCCGCTCGCCGCCGTCGCGGCGCAGGCTCTGGCGAGTCAAGCGGATTGAACCGGTCCGGCGCAAAAAAGACTGCCATGACGTCACCCCGTGGTTGCTTGACCGGTTCGGGCGACGCGCCTATAGGGGCGCTCTTCTGGGCGGGGGGAGTACGACCCCGCCCAGCTAACTAACTGGTGACATTGTGGAAATCGCCGATTTGCTGCCCGGCCCAGACGCGGTTCTGGCTTCGGTAAAGGCGTCTGGCAAGAAGGCTCTCTTGGCCGAGTTGGCCAGTCGAGCCGCCACAGTGTTCAAGCTCGATGAGCGCAAGTTGTTCGACCGCCTGCTCGAGCGCGAGCGCCTCGGCTCGACCGGGATCGGCAGCGGCATCGCCATCCCGCACGGCCGCCTGGGCCTGCTCGCCAAGCCGATCGGGCTGTTCGCCCGCTTGGCAGCGCCTGTCGATTTCGATTCGATCGACGAGCGCCCCGTGGATCTCGTGTTCCTTCTGGTCGCGCCGGAGGGTGCGGGCGCCGACCATCTCAAGGCGCTCGCGCGCGTCTCGCGCCTGCTGCGCGATCGGGCGCTGGTCGAGAAGCTGCGCGCGACCGACAGCGCCGACGCCCTCTTCGCTCTACTTGTTGAGACTGTGCCCGCGCAAAGCGCGGCGTGAGGTCTCCCTCCCCCGAGGAGGGGAGGGAGAACCAGGGTTCAGTGAACCAGCGCCGGCTCGAGGTCGTGCTGGCGGATGAGCGCCTGCGCGATCTCGATAGACGGTGCAGCCGCCATCGGCTTGCCGTCGGCCGAGAAGATGCCGACCGCGTGCGCGCCGTCTGGCAGATTGACCGACTTGATGTAGGCGATCTGCTGAGCACCCAGGCTCAGGAAGGCGTCATCCGGCAGAGGGGTGAAGACCGTGTTGTTGTTTTCCATGGCTACCTCCTTGGCAGCGTCATCGCGCGGCGTGCTCATCTCACCCGCCGTGCGGTGATATCGATAGTGTTGCTCGCTCCGGCCAATTCGTTGCCGGAGTCGATGCGAATGGTGCGAACCCGGGGCTCGGCGTGCGGCCGCACGAGTTCGATGGAGAGCAGGCCATTGTCCAGCCGCGCGCCCGTGACCTCGATGCCGTCGGCCAACATGAAGGCGCGCTGGAATTGCCGGGCGGCGATGCCGCGATGGAGAAAGACGCGGTCCGAATCGTCACTCTGCTTGCCGCGGACCGTAAGCTGGTTCTCGGCCAGCTCGATATTGAGATCGTCGGCGGTGAAGCCCGCCACCGCGAGCGTGATACGCAGGCCGTTCTCGCCAATCTTCTCGATATTGTACGGGGGATAGCCTTCCGCGCTCTTGGCCAGACGGTCGAGTGTGCGCTCGAACTGGTCGAAACCGAGCAGCAAAGGCGAGTTGAACATCGACACTCTACTCATATGACCCTCCTCCGAGGAGCGAGCGGCCGGAAGCCCTTTTAGAGGCGCTCCCGTTCGATGAATCTGGGGTCCCGGAAAGCCCAATCAAGGGCCAACTAGTGACCATCAGAGGCTCTCCATAGATACGCAACGGGACGGCTTTTCAGCCCCAACCCATCCCCAGGGCCATCGCCACGGCAAGCGGGCTCAGCTAGACTGTGACAAAGCCCCTCTCGCCCGGAACCCCGGGCCAAAGATCAACAGAATGTCATTGGTCGCCTTCGAGACATCCCGGGCCGGTGGGCCCCTCATGGCCGGTTCCCGCCCGATCCGCTCCACAGATCTACCTGCCGGGCTTTCGCAAAGGGTGGCCAAGCTGCGCCATTGGGTGCTCGGCTCATCCTCTTATGTACTGACCCTGGGCCATGGCACGCCGCGCAGCTTTTTCGCCGTGGCGCCCGATCAATGGCCGGGCAATGCCGCCGCGGGCCAGCGCCTGATGATCGGCGAGTTCATGGCCTACGGCGTTGCCGGCGCTGCCGCGCCGGGCAGCGACGACCCGCCCTGGCAACGCGCCGCCGCCAATCCGCTCTGGCTGGAGGCGCTCAATGGCTTTGGCTGGCTGCGCGATCTGCGCGACTGCGGCGATACGGGCGCAGCTGTCCTCGCCGTCGCCCTGGTCGACGACTGGATCGACCGCGAAGGGCGCGGCTCGTCGACCAGTTGGCAGCGCGACGTGCTGGCAAGCCGCGTTGTCGAATGGATACGTCACTTCGATTGGCTGGCCTCGGCCGCCGATGCGGGCTTTGCCGGGCGATACGTGCAGTCGCTCGGCCGCCAGCGGCTCCATCTCCGCCGCCTGTCGCATGGCGGGCTCAGCGGCCACGAGGGCGTCGCCGTCCTGAAGGCGATGATCTTCGCCGACCTCGCCTTCCTGCACGACGGCAAGCGCTACGAGAAGAGCCTCGAGCAGTCGCTCGGGCGGCTCGCGAAGTTCGTGAAGCGCTATGTGCTGCACGACGGCGTGGTCGCCGAGCGCGCGCCGCACCTGCAGGTCACGGTGTTGCGCCATCTCATCGACGTGCGCTCGGCCCTCGCTTCGGCCGATCTCCGCATGCCGGCCGAGATCGCCGCCGCCATTGAGCGGCTGGCGCCGATGCTGCGCTTCTTCCGCCACGGCGATGGCGGGCTGGCGCTGTTCAACGGCACCTGGGAAGGCGAGCGCGGCTTGATCGACCTGGTGCTGGCGCGCTCCGGCTCGGGCGAGGGCGCGCCGGCCATGGCGCTCGCCTCGGGTTTCCAGCGTATGTCCGCCGGCACGTCGGTGGTGATCGCCGACGCCGGCAGTCCGCCGGGCCGCGGCATGGACGGTCAGGCTCATGCCGGCACGCTGTCGTTCGAGATGAGCGCTGCGCACGAGCGCCTGATCGTCAATTGCGGCATCTATCCCGGCGCGCCGCGCGACTGGCGGCACTTCATGCGCTTCACGGCGGCGCATTCGACGGCGGTGGTCGACGACACCAATTCCAGCGAGATCACCGATCACGGCGCGCTCGAGTATCGCGCCGGCAACGTGCTGGTCGACCGCGCCGAGGACCAGGGCGCGCAATGGCTCGACATGAGCCACGATGGCTATCGCTCGCTGTACGGCATGATCCACCGCCGCCGCTTGTGGCTGTCGCCCGACGGCGGCGACCTGCGCGGCGAGGACATCTTCACCGGCCCCGAGGGCAGGCCGGTCACGTCGCCCGATCGGCGCTTCATCGTTCGCTTTCATCTGCATCCGGCGGTGAAGGCGACCTTGGCGCAAAGCGGCCAGGCGGTACTGATGCGCCTGCCGAGCGGCCGCGGCTGGCGGCTGCGGGCGTCGGGCGCGGGCCTCGGCCTCGCCGAAAGCATCTATCTCGGCGAAGAGGGCCGTCAGCGCCGCACCGAGCAGATCGTGCTGGTCGGCCAGGTCCCCGCCGAAGGCGTCTCGGTGAAGTGGGCGCTGACCCGGATGGAAGGCTAAGGCTTCAAGAAGCCCACGATCTTGTTGACCTCGGCCAGGTTCGGTGCCGCGAGAGCGCGGGCCCGTTCGGCGCCGTTGCGCAGCACGCCATCGACGTAGCCCGGGTCCTTCATCAACCGCTGCATCTCGGCGCCGACCGGCCCCAGCCTGGCGACGGCGAGCTCGGTGAGCGCGCCCTTGAACTCGGAGAACTGCTTGCCGGCGAACTCGGCCACCACCTCGCTCTTGTCGCGGTCGGCGAGCGCCGCGTAGATGCCCAGGAGATTGTCGGCGTCCGGCCGCTTTTCGGCGTCGGCGATGCTGGCCGGCATGGGATGCGGGTCGGTCTTGGCGCGGCGGATCTTCTGGGCGATGGCGTCGGAATCGTCGGTGAGGTTGATGCGCGAAAAGTCGGACGGGTCCGACTTGCTCATCTTCTTGGTGCCGTCGCGCAGGCTCATGACGCGGGTCGCCGCGCCGAAGATCAGCGGTTCGGTCAGCGGGAAGAAGTCGGGCGCGCCGAAATCGTTGTTAAACTTCTGGGCGATGTCGCGCGTCAGTTCGAGGTGCTGTTTCTGGTCCTCGCCGACCGGCACGTGCGTCGCCTTGTAGATCAGGATGTCGGCCGCCATCAGGGCCGGATAGGCGTAGAGGCCGAGCGAGGCTGCCTCGCGGTCCTTGCCCGCCTTCTCCTTGAACTGCGTCATGCGGTTCATCCAGCCGACCCGGGCCACGCAATTGAACACCCAGGCGAGCTCGACATGCGCCGAGACCATGCTCTGGTTGAAGATGATGCAGCGCTCGGGATCGATCCCGGCGGCGATGTAGGCGGCCGTAACCTCGCGCGTGGAGGCGCGCAATTCGGCGGGGTCCTGCGGTTGGGTCAGGGCATGCAGGTCGACGATGCAGAAGATGCACTCGTAATCGTGCTGCAGCGCGACCCAGTTGCGGATCGCTCCGAGATAATTGCCGAGATGCAGATTGCCGGTCGGCTGAATGCCGGAAAAGATGCGGTTCATCGGACCTCGAATGCGTGGCACTGGCCGCGCTGTTATCGCCAGTGGGAGGCTGCGGTCAAGCCGGTTG
>JBPYDO010000381.1:0-7169 GCA_051985755.1 Reyranella sp.
GAGATGCCGGCCATCATGCCCGAGGCCATGACGCGCGCCGCCAAGAGCGGCGTGTTGTCGATGATCTTGCGGTCGCGACGGCGGCCGCGCTGGCTGTCGTTGGCGCCGACGAGGAAGCGGCCGCGACGCGGCGCAAAGAACGCCGAAAGATCGCGCCAGGTCGACCAGAAGCTGGCGCGTTCGCGGTCGAGCGACGCCAGACGGTTCACGAAGTAGGAGCGCAGCCAGATCGCATCGTCGGCCGGCCCGGCTTGCGACGCCATCATTGGCCCCGTCACTGGCCGAGCAGGGTCTTGAGCGCGAGGCTCGCGGGTCCAGTCACGCCTTGCGGCGAGCTGAGGATGGTCGAGGCGTAGCCGGCTGCCGACTTGGCGCGCTTCATCGCATCGGTCGCGGCTTGGCTGATGGCAGGATCGACCGGCGACGGCGTCGGCGGCGGCGCAGGCGGTGCCGGCAGCGGCGGCACGTAGGGAGCTGCAGGAGGTGAAAATATTCCCATGGGCCGCGATCCTACGCGCGCTGCCCAGAGATCGACGATTCCGGTCGTTAGTGCGACAAACCCTTGGGGATCAAGCCCTTACAAGCGGCTTTCCTGCGACTCACCACAGTGTGACGCGGGCAACCGGGCGCCCGTGCTATCGTTGAACCACCATGAAAACTTCCCTCACCGGCTTCGCTGTGGCGGCGGCCTTGCTGCTGCCACTTGCTGCCTCCGCCCAATCGGGCGAGTCCCAGTCCCAGTATCGGAAAAACAGCTACGGCACTTACGTGCGCGGCGATTCACCTGACGCGCGCTACTGCGCCGCCCTGATCGACCGCTTCAACACCTACGTCGCGAGCCCGTACGACGAATACTTCAAGCGGCGCTACGTCGCGACCGTCGGCGTCGCCACGGCGCAGTGCGAACAGGGCAACTACGCCGCCGGCATTCCGACCCTGGAACAGGCCCTGCGCAACGCCAGGGTGGCCCTGCCGCCGCGCGGCTGAGCACCGCAATTTTCGCGCTTTAGCGGCGCGCTTCCCGCGCTTCATCCGTACCGCGGCCAGCCGCGGGCGCGCGTCATGTCGCAAGTCATCGCGGTCAAATCGGCTTTGATTCGGGGTGCCGTTCGGCCATTGTCCGGCCAAGAATTTCATCGTTGGCCGTGGGACGCGAGCGATGTGCCGGGTGTGCGATTGGGGGCGGCATTTGCGTCTGGCCGGCTCCTTACTGGGTGATCAAGGGGGCAATTCACCAACGCCCGCAGGACCCGCGCCGTCGCGGCGCTCGCTGCTGCGCGCGACCGCAGGCTTCGCCGGCGCGGCGACGGCGCTCGGCACCCTCTCGTCCTCCGCGCGGGCGCAACTCAATTCGCCTCCTGGCGCCAACGAAGCCGACTTCGTGTTCAGCGGCGGCCGCGTCTTCACGGCGGATAGCGCCCATCCCTGGGCCGAGGCTGTGGCGGTGCGCGGCAACCGCATCCTCTATGTCGGCAATGCCACCGGCGTCGAACCTTATCTCGCGCCTTCGACGCGTGTGGTCGACCTCAAGGGCAAGCTCCTGCTGCCGGGCTTCGTCGAGGGCCACATCCATCCCATCGTCGGCGCGGCGCTCACGCATGGCGTCGATCTGCAGTACGACACGCGCGAGGAAACGCTGAAGGTCCTGGCGGCGTGGCGCGATCGCGCCGGCAAGGTGCCCGTCGTACGCGGCTTTGGCTGGCGCTATGGCGCCTTTCCGGCGAGCGGCCCGGTGAAGGCGGATCTCGACAAGCTGTGGCCCGACACGCCGGTGATGCTGATCGCCGTCGATGGCCATTCCGCCTGGGTGAACTCGACCGCGCTCAAGATGGCGCGCGTGACGGCTGAAACGCCCGATCCCCTGCCCGGCTTCTCGATCTTCCAGCGCGACGCCAAGACCGGCGAGCCGACCGGCTGGCTGATCGAAGTGCCGGCGGTCATCCGCGTGATGCAAGCTGCCGCGCCGATCACCGTCGAGTTCATTTCGACCGCGCTCGAGGCGTGGATGGCCCAGGCGGCGGCGGCCGGCATCACGAGCCTGTTCGATGCCGGCATGCAGGTCGTGGAGGACGAGGTGGGCCTGCGCCTCTACGAGGACCTCGAGCGGGCGAAAAAGCTGCCGTTCCGGGTGATCGCGAGCTACTACCACAACGACCCCGAAGTCGATCCCATGCCGCATGTGCGCCGCCTGCGCGATCGGGCGCGCACCGAGCTTGTGCACGCGCGCATCCTCAAGCTCAACATCGACGGCGTCGATGCGCAGTACACAGCGGCCATGCTCGACCCCTACAGCGACCGGCCGGGCACCAGGGGCAACACCATCCTCAATCCGGCGCTCGCGCGCGATCTCGTCATCCGCGCCGACGCCGAGGGCTTCGACGTGCATTTTCACGCCATCGGCGACCGCGCAGTGCGGCTCGCGCTCGACGCCGTGGAGGCCGCGATCAAGGCGAACGGCCAGCGCGATCGGCGGCATGCTATCGCGCATATGGGCCTGATCGCCGACGACGACCTGCCGCGCTTCGTGGATCTCGGCGTGATCGCGCAGTTCTCCGCCCAGTGGGCGGTGCCCGACCGCTACTGGACCAACGTGACCAGCGTGCGCTGGGGCCAAGCCAGGGCAGCCCGCACCTATCGCTTCGGCAGCGTGTTGCGTTCGAAGGCTGCGGTGAGCTTCGGCACCGACTGGCCGGCTGCCGCCCATCGCAGCACCTTCCAGCCACTCGACGGGATCGAGGCCGCCGTGACTCGCTGCGAGCTCGGTAAGGGCGACCAGACTCCGCTGTCGCCGGCCCAGGAGCGCATTACGCTCGAGGAGGCAGTGCGGGCGAACACCATCGCGGCCGCGCGCCAGCTGCGCCTGGACGACAAGGTGGGATCACTGGCAAGCGGCAAACGCGCCGATCTCGTCGTACTCGATCGCGACATCTTCAAGATGCCGCCCGAGGAAATTCACACCGCCCGTGTCCTGCTCACGATGATGAACGGCGTCATCCGCCACGAAGTGAAGGGATAGACTTCAATTCTCCGCTCCCCCGATCGGGCAACGCCATTACGTTTGACATCTTCCTCCGTCATCCCGAGCGAAGCCGAGCGCCGCGAGGCGTAGTCGAGGGACCTTCTGTCCACGACAGGCTTCGCGTTTGTTGAGAGAAGGTCCCTCCGCGCGGGCCTTCGGCCCTTGGTCGGGATGACAGCGCTAGCGGCAGGTGCAGGTGATGCGGCCCTTGCCTTGCACGCAATGCTGCTTGGTGCCGGGCGGGCAGCCGGCCGCGAGCGCCGACCCCGCGAGCGCCATCAGCACAATGACCAGGAGGAACCTCATCGCAACCTCCGCTTACTATTCGCCGATTATAACGATAGCCAGGGGCGTGATCCTGTCGCCAAGCTGTCAAAAGTCATACTCGAGGCGCAGCCGGGCCTGGTAGCGCTCGAAGTCGCGGAGGTTCAGCCCGCCGGGAAGGTCGATGGCGCCGCCGGTGACCTGGAAGCTCCACGCCGCCGAGATGGCGAAGTTGTCTCCCAAGTAGAAGTAAGCCGTCGGACCGACGAACAGCGCCTGGCCTGAATAGCTGTCCAGTCCAGTGCCGTCATAGTTCAACATATGGTGGACCTCGGCGCCAATGAAGACGCCGTCCCAGATCTGATCAGTCATCGCCGCGGAGAAGACCAGGGTCGACTGCTTTTGCCAGCTGCCGTCGATGTTGAACCGCGTCCATTCAGGGTCGTAGATCACGTTGACCGCCGCGAACAAGCGGCTGGGCACCAGTTCCTTCTCGAGGACGAGCGAGAATTCACTGCCCCAGTTGCTGACGGCTTCGCCGGTCAAATCGTCGATGCGGGCCCAATGCGGTTCCACACCGAGCGTCAGGCCGAGCGGCGCCGTCCTGCGGTCCAGCACACGCCAACGGGCCTGTCCGGCAAAGCCGCCGAACTGAAGTGAGTCGCGGTCGTCGAAGCCGCTCACGGCCGATATGGAATGGTAGTCGACAAAAACACCTGCCTCGAAGCGGAAGTCCTGCCACGGCGCGTGCTCGAAGCGCAGCTCGCTAGTGGTGGCTGAATAGCGTCCGTCGGCCTTGCCGAAGCGCGCGTTCGTCTGCCACTCGATTTCCTTCTCGCCCACTTCGCCCGTGTCGGCGCCTTGCGTGAAGCCGAAGAGGAACTGCGTGTCGACGTCGGCCGCGCGGACCGGATGCGGCGCCCCCAACAACACGAGCAACGACGCCACGACGCAGGCGCGCGCGCCTCTCAAGGCGGCGGTTGGGTCAGGGCCTCGAGCGCACCGCGTCGTTCGGTTGTGTAGGAGAGCAGCTTGCCGGCCTCGAATTCCATGCGGGTATGATACGACAGCACCCGCGGCCCATCCCACTCGACGATCGCGAAGTCGCCGCTGTCAGGCGCGGCGGCCGTCACGACCGAACCCGGGCAGCCCATGATCTCGCTGGTCTCGGCATAGGTCATGCCGCGCTTCAGCGCGCCGAGCTTCTCGGCACTCGCCCAGCAGCCTCCGGCGCAGCCGCCCGTGAACGCAAGCGCAAGCACCGCGAGAAGGCCAGCCAGTGCCACCAGGACTTTCACGACTTGCTCGCCTTCGCCACGCTGTCGCCGGGCCAGGACTGCGGCTTGGGAGGATTGGTCGGCGCCTTGCAGGATATCCGCTTGGCGGGGGTCGGCAGATTGTCGGCGTCGCGGTTCCACCAGCCGCCGCCCAGCGCCTGGAAGAGGCCAGCGGTATCGGAATAGCGCTGGGCGCGCGCCGTGGTCTGCGCCAGCAACGCTGTCTGGTAAGTCGCTTCGGCGTTCAGTATGTCGAGGATGCCGGCGTCGCCGGCGGCCAGGCGCCGTCGCGTGATGTCGAGGCTGAGCCTGGCCGCGTGCTCGGCGTTGGTGGTGGCCGCGAGCGTGAGGGCATCGAATTCCAGCGCACGCAAGGTGTCGGCAATGTTGCGGAAAGCGGTCAGAACCGTCGAGCGGTATTGTGACTTGCTCTGCTCCCACGCCGCGATCGCGGCCCGCTTCTTGGCCAGCAGCGCGCCGCCGTCGACGATGGTCTGCAGGATGCTGCCGCCGACCGTCACGGTGCCGGTGATCGCCGGGTTGAAGAGATCGGCGGACGAGAAGGTCGTCTGGCCGAAAATTAGGTTGAAGTTGGGTTGAGGCAGCATCGCCGCCGTGGCGACGCCAACCTGGGCGCCGGCCGCATGCACGTTCGCCTCGGCGGCGCGCACGTCGGGCCGCTGCTCGATCATGCGCCAGGGCATGCTGACCGGCAGGTCCGTGGGCAGATTGAGGCTGTCGAGCTCGAAGTTCGCGGCAGGCTCGTGCGCCGCCGTCTGGCCGACCAATTGCGCCAGCAGGTGGCGCTGCTGGCTGAGCTGATTCCTGAGCGGCGGCAGCGCGGCTTCGGCCTGCGCCAGGGCCGCCTGCTGGGTCGCCACATCGGCCACTGCCACCTGGCCGAAACTGAGACGTGCCTGCAGCAATCGCAGCGTTTCGCGCTGAATTTGGATCGTGCGCTCGGTGGCGGCGATCTGGCCGCGCAGCGAGGCCTCGGTGATGGCCGCGACCACGACGTTGGAGGCGAGCGTCACGTAGGCCGCCTCCAGCAGGAAGCACTGCGACTCGGCCGTCGCCTCCAGGGACTCGGCGGCCCGCCGGTTGCCGCCCCAGAGGTCGATCGGATAGGTGATGGTCAGCAAGCCGGTGAACAGGCCGAAGATGGTGTCGTTCATGTTCGTCGTCGACGACACGCCCTGGCTTGTCAGGGTATTGACCGAGACCTCATTGTGCGTGCCGCTCATCGAGGCATTGAGCGTCGGAAACAACGCGGCGCGCTGCGCCCTTGCCACCTGCTGCGCCGCCTTCAGCGACTGGATCGCCGTCTGGATATCGGGATTGGCGCGCATGGACCGCTGGATCAGGTCATCAAGCGGCTGCGACTGGAAGACCTGCCACCACTGCGCCGGAATATCGAGGCCGGCCACGAAGTGCTGTGCCTCGCCGCCCAGCACGTCGGCCGATGCGGTCTGCTCGATCGACGTCGCGGGCGCGTTGTAGGTCGTATCCTTGGGCGGATCGGGATGCAGGAAGTCGGGCCCGACCGTGCACCCGCCGGCAGACGCGATGGCCAACAGCGCGACGACGCCGACAAGGAAGGGCTTGGTCGTACTCATAGCTCCTCCTGTCCCACCGCTTCGCGCTGAGGACTGCGGGTGTAGGCGCGCAGGAAGACCTTGCGGATGACCGGGGTCACGACCAGCAGCATGATCGGGCCCAGCGCCATGCCGCCGACCACGACGGTGGCGAGCGGGCGCTGCACCTGGCTGCCGATCCCTTGCGAAATCGCCGCCGGGAACAGGCCGACGCCGGCCGACAGGGCGGTCATCAGCATCGGCCGCATGCGCTGCTCGGTGCCCTGGAAGATGGCGTCGTTGAACGACATGCCACGCGCCAGGAGCTCGCGGAAGTAGGTGATGTTCAGGATGCCGTCCATCACCGCGACGCCCGACAGCGAGATGAAGCCGATCGCAGCCGAGACGCTGAAATCCTCGCCGGCGACGTAGAGCGCCACGATGCCGCCGCCGACGGCGAAGGGGATGCCGGCACAGGCGATCAGGCTGTCGCGCAGGGTGTTGAACAGGCCATAGAGCAGCACCAGGATCAGCACGAAGGTGATCGGGATGATGATCTCGAGCCTTTGCGTGGCTTTCTGCAGGTTGTCGAACTCGCCGGACCACAGGATCCGGTAGCCATTGGGCAGGCTGACGTTCTTGGCGATGCGATCCTGCGCCTCGGCGACGGTGCTGCCGAGGTCGCGGCCGCGGATCGAGAACTTGATCGGGATATAGCGTACCCCCGCCTCGCGGTAGATGAACGAGGCGCCGGTATCGAGGCCGATGTCGGCGATCTGTTTGAGCGGCACGTAGGAATTGCCGCCGTTGGGATTCGAGAAGCCTACCTTGACCTCGCCAATGCTCTCGATGTTGTCGCGGAACGGACGCTGCAGGCGGACCGCGAGGTTGAACTGGCGGTCGCCCTCCAGCACGGTGGTCGCCGAGGTCCCGCCCATCGCCGCCTGGATCACGGCGTTGACGTCGCCGCTGTTCAGTCCGTAGCGGGCCGCCTTGTCGCGGTCGACCTTGATGTTGAGGTTCGGCTGTCCGAGG
>JBPYDO010000382.1:0-15951 GCA_051985755.1 Reyranella sp.
CCCCCCCACGAACGGGCAGCGACGTCCCCTCGTCGACCGTGCCCGGTGGTGGTCGCGTCGCAGCGGAGGCCGGCAGCCCCTCGCCGGCCTCCGCACCCCATCCAGGGCGTTCGACCGGACCCGCGACGCCCCCTCGACCGGCCCCAGTTAAAGAGCCGGCAACCTCGGGTCCGGTTGGCGGCAGCGGAACCGCCGCTTCCATCGACGAGATCCTCTCGAGAAACGAAGGGGACCATCGGTGAAGGCGTGGCGTTCCTCCGCGTCGCCCGACCCGGCCGCCGCGCCTCGCGCGGCGGCCGGCGCGCGTTACGGCACGGCGCAGGAACGCCATGCCGAGCGCCAGCGGCTGCGCGGCGACGCGCAGGAGACCGCGCGCCAGCGCCTGGTCGTCGCCGCGGCCATCCTGTCGGTGGCCTTCGTCGCGATCGCGCTGCGCATGTCCTACGTCTCGCTGCTGCGCGACGCCGGTGAGCCGACACAGCGCGTCGCGGCGCTGGGCGGCCAAATCCAGTCGGAGCGCGCCGACATCGTCGACCGCCATGGCGTGGTGCTCGCGACCTCGCTGCCGGTCGAATCGGCCTTCGTCAATCCGCACCTGCTGCTCGACACGCAGGATGCGGCGCGCAAGATCGTCTCGGCGCTGCCCGATCTCAAGTACGCCGAGGTCAAGGAGAAGCTCGACGCCGACAAGAGCTTCGTCTGGATCAAGCGCGGCATGACCCCGCGCGAATACGACCTGGTGAACCGGCTCGGCATTCCCGGCCTGGAGTTCCAGGCCGAGGAACGCCGCATCTATCCGCAGGGCCGGACCGCGGCGCACGTCGTCGGCTATGCCAATATCGACAATGCCGGACTGGCGGGCACCGAGCGCTACTTCGACCAGCAGCTGCAGAGCGGCGAGACGATCCAGCTGTCGCTCGACCTCAGGCTGCAGCGCATGGTCGAGGATGAGTTGGCCCACGCCGTGCACAAATTCTCGGCGATCGGCGCCCAGGCGATCGTCATGGACGCGACCAACGGCGAGATCCTGGCGCTCGCCTCGCTGCCGAACTACGACGCCAACAACGCCCGCACCATCACCACCGAGGCCTTGTTCAATCGCGCCACGCTGGGCGTCTACGAGCAGGGCTCGATGTTCAAGATCTTCAATACTGCAATGGCGCTCGACAGCGGCAAGGTCTCGATGACCGACAGGTTCGACGCGAGCTCGCCGATCCACATCGACCGCTTCACCATCCACGACGATCCCGACGTACCGCATCGCGTGCTGACCTTGCCGGAGGTCTTCACCTACTCCTCCAACATCGGCTCGGCCAAGATGGCGGTCGAGGCCGGCACCGAGCTGCAGCGCGCCTTCTTCGACAAGCTGGGCTTCCTGAGGCCGCTCGACACGCAGATCTCCGAACTCGGCCGGCCGCTCTATCCGACGCACTGGGCGAAGATCAACACCATGACCATTGCCTTCGGCCATGGCATGTCAGTGACGCCGTTGCATCTCGTGACCGGCGTCATGGCGATCGTGAACGGTGGCACCCTCTATCCGCCGACCTTCGTCAAGCGCAGCACGCCGCTCGGCCCCGGTCGCCGCATCATCCAGGCGAAAACCTCGCTGCAACTCCGCCAGCTTCTGCGCCTGAACGTGATTCAGGGCACCGGCAAGAAGGCCGAGTTGCCGGGCTATGAAGTCGGCGGCAAGACCGGCACGGCGGAGAAAATCCAGCACGGCGGATACGCTAAAAAAGCCTTATTCAGCTCTTTCGTGGGCATGTTCCCCATGAGCGATCCGAAGTTCATCGTGCTGGTGTCGCTGGACGAGCCGCACGGCCTGCCCGAGACCGGCGGCTATGCCACGGGCGGCATGGTCTCGGCGCCCAGCGTGAAGGCCATCATCGCGAACATCGTCTCGCTGTACGGCATCCTGCCCGGCGACTGGACGGCGCGGCCGGGGCAGCTCCAGATCAGCTCGGCGCCGGTGCAGGCCAATCCTGCGGCGCCTCAATTCCAGCCGGCCATTGCGCGTGGGCGGCCGAACGAGCACAAGGCCCTGCCGGCAAAGGCAGCAGCGCAGTTGGCGGCGCCGGCTGCGCCGCTTGCCTCGCCGATTGGGGCCGCTCCTTCGGCGGCACCGGGAGCGCGGCATATTGTTATTGAGTGAGCTCATGCGGGGGAGTGCCGAGACCATCGCCCGCAATCCTCTCCTGTCCGGCCTCAGCCTCGATTCGCGTCAGGTCAGGCCGGGATACCTGTTTGCGGCCCTCGCCGGTTCGAAGGCCGACGGCGCCCGCTTCGTCTCCGATGCTGTAAGCCGCGGCGCGGTGGCGATCCTCGCCGCGCCCGACGCCGTCCTGCCGCCGCTCGATCCCGCCATCGCGGTGGTGCGCGACCCCAATCCGCGCCGGCGTATCGCCTTGATGGCGGCGTCCTTCGCCGGCCGGCAGCCAGCCACCATCGCGGCCGTCACCGGCACCAACGGCAAGTCGTCGACCGTGCATTTCGTGCGTCACCTCTGGACGTCGATGGGCGAGAAGGCGGCAAGCGTCGGCACGCTCGGCATTGTCTCGCCGGGGCTCTGCCGCGATAGCGGCCTGACCACGCCCGACCCGGTGCAATTGCACGCCGACCTCGCGACTTTGGCGCGTGAGGGCGTGACGCATCTCGCCATCGAAGCCTCCAGCCATGGGCTCGATCAGTATCGGCTGGACGGGCTCAGTCTTTCGGCCGCCGCCTTCACCAACCTGACGCACGAGCATCTCGACTATCACGCCTCGATGGAAACCTACTTTGCCGCCAAGGCGCGCCTGTTCGAGGGCCTGTTGCCGCAAAGCGGCACGGCGGTCGTCAACGCTGATTCCGACCGCGCCGCGGCGCTGGCCGAGATCTGCCGCCGGCGGGGCATCCGCTGCTGGACCTACGGACTGCGCGGCCGCGAGCTGCGCCTGCTCGCTGACCGACCGATGGCCGCGGGCCAGCATCTGTCGCTCGAGCTGCTCGGCAAGCGGCACGACGTGGACTTGCCGCTGGTCGGCGCGTTCCAGGCGTCCAATGCGCTCGCCGCACTCGGCCTGGTCCTGGCGACCGGCAACGAGCCCGAGCGCGCCGTCGCTGCGCTCGCGACCCTGACGGGTGCGCCTGGCCGCCTCGAGCTGGTGGCACGTCACGCAAGCGGCGCGCCGGTGTATGTCGACTATGCGCACAAGCCGGAGGCGCTCGAGACCGTGCTCGAGACGCTGCGGCCCTTCGCCAAGGGCAAGCTGATCGTCGTATTCGGCTGCGGCGGCGATCGCGACCGTGGCAAGCGGTCGGTGATGGGCGAAATCGCGACCCGGCTGGCCGATCTGACGATCGTGAGCGACGACAATCCGCGCAGCGAGGAACCGGAAGCGATCCGTGCCGAAATCCTGCGCGGCATTCCCCGCGAGCGCGCGAACTGGCGCGAGGCGCGCGCCGGCCGGCGCGCCGCCATCGCCGATGGCCTGGCGGCGCTCGGCTCGGCCGACGATCTGCTTCTGATTGCCGGCAAGGGCCACGAGACCGGCCAAACGATCAAGGGAGTCACCCATCCCTTCGACGATGCCACCGTCGCGCGCCAACTGACGGGAGGCCGCGGGTGAGCGCGCTATGGACCGCCGAAGAAGTCGCGCGTGCGCTGTCGCCGATCACCATGCCGCCGTCATTCGAGGAGGCGGCCGGAGTGACCTTCGACAGCCGCGCCGTGGCCGCCGGCGATCTTTTCTTCGCTCTCGCTGGTGAGAGCACGGACGGCCATGCGTACGTGGCCGATGCCCTGGGGCGCGGCGCTGCGGCGGCCGTGGTGTCGCACGACCTGCCGGGCGCCGCGGACCGCCTGGTGCGCGTTCGCGACACGATGACGGCCCTGGCGGCACTCGGCCAAGCCGGCCGCCGGCGCAGCGGTGCACGCGTCGCGAGCGTCACGGGCTCGGTCGGCAAGACCAGCACCAAGGACGTGCTCAGGGCGATGCTC
The DNA here is from genome assembly GCA_051985755.1 of Reyranella sp. GTDB lineage: Bacteria > Pseudomonadota > Alphaproteobacteria > Reyranellales > Reyranellaceae > Reyranella. Next base: position 3,983 of record JBPYDO010000382.1, read on the forward strand.
GCGGCGCAGGGGCCGACCTCGGCCAGCGCGGCGAGCTACAACAACCATGTCGGCGTGCCGATCAGCCTCGCCCGCCTGCCGCGCGAGGCGCGCTATGGCGTGTTCGAGATCGGCATGAACCATCCCGGCGAAATCGAGCCGCTCGCCCGCCTGGTCGAGGCCGACGTCGGCGTGATCACCAACGTCGAGCCGGCGCATATCGGCTACATGGGCTCGGAGGAGGCGATCGCCGACGAGAAGGCCTGCCTGTTCGCCGGCATGCGCGCCGGCGGCGTCGCCATCCTCAATCGCGACAATCGTCACTACGATCGGCTGGCCCGGTATGCGCGACGGTTCGGTGTGGCGCGCATCGTGGGCTTCGGCCGCCACGCGGCAGCCGAGGCACGGCTGGTCTCGTGCCGTCTCGACGATCGTGGCAGCGACGTCGCGGCTTCCCTGCACGGGCGGCGCCTCGAATATCGGCTGGGCGCGCCGGGCGAGCATTGGGTGCTGAACAGCCTGGCGGCGCTGGCCGTCGTCGAGTCGCTGGGCGCCGATATCGCGCGAGCCGCCACGGCCTTGTCCGAGGTCCGGGCGTCGCCGGGACGCGGTGCGCGTCGGCGGTTGGCCTTCGGCGACGGGACCATCGAACTGATCGACGAGAGCTACAACGCCAACCCGGCGTCGGTGCGCGCCATGCTGGCGGTGCTGGCGCGCACCGAGCCGGCGCCGGGCGGCCGGCGCCTGCTGGCGATGGGCGACATGCGCGAACTGGGCGAGCGCGCCGATGGCTATCACGCCGGTCTGGCCGATGCGGTGGCCAACAGCGGCGCGGCGCAGGTCTTCCTCTGTGGCCCGCACATGAAGGCGCTGTGGCAGCGGCTAGCGGAGTCGCAGAGGGGCGCGCATCGGCTCGACTCGGCGGCGCTGGCGGGCGACGTGGCGGCGGCGCTACGCGTCGGCGACGTGATCGCGATCAAGGGCTCGCTGGCATCCAAGATGAAGAATGTCGTCGATGCCGTGATGGCGGCGAGCGACGAGGGGGGACACTGAGGATGTTCTACAACCTGCTCTATCCCCTGGCGGACCATTTCGGGCCCTTCAATCTCTTCCGCTACCTGACGTTCCGCTCCATCGGCGCCTTCCTGACGGCATTGGTATTGAGCTTCCTGATCGGCGGCGTCCTGATCCGATGGCTGCGCAGCAAGCAGCGGCAGGGCCAGCCGATTCGCGATGATGGGCCGGCCAGCCACCTCGTGTCCAAGAAGGGGACGCCGACTATGGGCGGCCTCTTGATCCTGATTGCGCTCTCGGTCGCCACGCTCTTGTGGGCCGACCTCACCAACCGCTACGTCTGGATCGTGCTCGGCGTCACCGTCTGTTTCGGCGCGGTCGGGCTGTGGGACGATTTCCTCAAGGTCACCAAACGCAATCCCAAGGGCGTGCCGGCCAGGTTGAAGTTCGGCCTGTCGGTAGCCGTGGCGGCAGTCGCCGCCTACTTCATCGCCCAGGCCTCGCCGGCGTCGCTGCGCTATACGCTGGCACTGCCGTTCCTCAAGGATGTGCTGCTTCCGCTCGGCCTCGTCGGCTTCGTGGCCTTCTCGGTGATCGTGATGGTCGGCACCTCGAACGCGGTCAACCTGACCGACGGGTTGGACGGGCTCGCCATCGGCCCGGTGATAATGGCCTCGATGGTGTTCGGCCTGATCACCTATATCGTGGGCAATGTGGTCTATTCGAACTACCTCTACGTCCATCACGTGCCGCGCTCGGGTGAGCTTGCCGTACTGTTGTCCTCGCTAGTCGGCGCCGGGCTGGGCTTCCTGTGGTTCAATGCGCCGCCCGCCATGGTGTTCATGGGCGACACCGGATCGCTCTCGATCGGTGGCGCCCTGGGCGGCGTTGCGGTCGTCACCAAGCACGAAATCGTGCTGGCGATCGTCGGCGGCCTGTTCGTGCTCGAGACGATCTCGGTGATCGTGCAGGTCCTGTCCTTCAAGTGGACCGGTCGGCGCGTCTTCCGCATGGCGCCGCTGCACCACCATTTCGAGCAGAAAGGCTGGGCCGAGCCGACCATCGTGTTCCGCTTCTGGATCATCGCCGCCATCCTGTCGATGGTCGGGCTGGCGACCCTGAAACTGAGGTGACGATGATCGATCTCGGCACGCTCAGGGGCTCATCGTTCGTCGTGCTGGGGCTTGCACGCTCCGGCCTGACGACGGTGCGCGCCCTGCTGACGGCCGGAGTCGACTATGTGGCCTGGGACGACAACGAAATCACACGCCGTGCCGCCGAGCAGAGCGGCGTCAGGATGGTCGATCCGTCGGGCATCGACTGGTCGCAAGTGACGGCGCTCGTCATCAGCCCGGGAATCGCCAACCGCCTGCCCAAGCCGCATCCGGCCGCGGCCGCCGCGCGCGCCGCCGGCAAACCGCTGATCTGCGATATCGAGCTGCTGGCCCGCGCCCAGCCCAGGGCGCGTTTTGTGGGCGTCACCGGCACCAACGGCAAGTCGACGACGACAGCGCTGATCGGCCACATCCTGAAGAGCGCCGGCTGGCCGATCGAGGTCGGCGGCAACATCGGCCGCGGCGCGCTCGACCTTGAGCCGCTGGGCGAGGGCGGCATCTATGTCCTCGAGCTTTCGTCGTACCAGCTCGAGCTCGTGCAATCCTTCCACGCCAACGTCGCGGTGTGGCTCAACATCACGCCCGACCACATCGATCGCCACGGCGACATGGCGGGCTATGTCGCGGCCAAGGCGCACATTTTCGACCATCAGGTCATGCGCGACTGCGCCGTTATCGGCATCGACGACGAGCCGTCGCTCGAAGTCTATCGTGGGCTCGGCCAGCGCCGGCTCGAGGCCGATATCGCCGTGGTGCCGCTGGTGCTGAAGCGGACGGTCGCGGGCGGCGTGACTTTCAGCGCCGGCCGGCTGGTCGATGCCGACGGCTATGCCGTCGATTTTGCCGACGTGCCGACCTTGCCGGGCGACCACAATGCGCAGAATGCCGCTGCCGCCTGGGCGACATGCCGCTGGCTCGGCGTTCGGCGCGAGCTGATCGTCGAGGGACTGAAGAGCTATCCCGGCCTGCCGCATCGCCAGGAGCGAGTCGCGGCCATCGGCAATGTCACCTATGTCAACGACAGCAAGGCAACCAACGCCGACGCCACGGCGCGCGCGCTCGCGTCCTATCGCGACATCTACTGGATCCTGGGCGGCCAAGCGAAGGAGGGTGGCGTGGCACCTCTCGCGCCCTGGTTCGAACGCATCCGCCATGCCTTCCTGATCGGTGAGGCCACCGAACTGTTCGCTGGCCAGCTCGAAGGCCGGCTGGGCTACAGCCGCTGTGGCGACCTGCAGTCGGCGCTCGCCGCGGCGCACGCCATGAGCCAGCGCGCAGCCCTGAGCCGCGATAGTGGACCGGCAGTAGTCCTGCTGTCACCGGCCTGCGCCTCGTGGGACCAGTGGCGGAGCTACGAACATCGCGGCGATGCCTTCCGCACCATGGCGCGCGCCCTGCCAGGGGCACAGAGTTTGGGGAGGGCGGCGTGATCCAGGTCCCGCGCGACGATCGCAGCGTCATAGGCCAATGGTGGTGGACGGTCGACCGCTGGTCACTGAGCGCCATCCTGGCGATCATGGCCTTCGGCGTTCTGCTCACTCTTGCCGCCTCGCCACCAGCCGCCGAGCGCATCGGCGCCGATTCCTTCATGTTCGCCAAGCGCCAGTTCGTCTTCCTGCCGGTGGCGCTCGCCATGATGCTGGCGATTTCGCTGGCCTCGCCGCGGCATGTGCGCCGTCTCGCGCTGTTGGTGTTCTGCGGCAGCGTGATCCTGCTCGCCGCGACCTTCGTGATCGGCGTCGAGATCAAGGGTGCGCGACGCTGGATCTCGGTGCCCGGCCTGTCGAGCATACAGCCCTCGGAGTTCGTCAAGCCGAGCCTGGCCGTCATCTCCGCCTGGCTGCTGGCGCAAAGCCGCACCGAGCGCCGCGCGCCCGGCTATATCCTCTGCACCCTGCTGGTCGGCACGGTGTTGGCCTTGCTGATCATGCAGCCCGATCTCGGCATGAGCGTCGTCGTCGCTTCGGTCTGGGCAGCGCAGCTGTTCGTGGTCGGCCTGCCGATGTGGGTGGCGGGCTTCGGCCTCGTCGGCGGCGCCGCCGGCATGGTCGGCGCCTACTTCGCCTTGAGCCATGTGCGCAGCCGCTTCGACCGCTTCCTCGACCCATCGTCGGGCGACAATTACCAGGTCAATACCGCGCTGGAAGCCTTCATGAATGGCTCGCTGTTCGGCCGCGGTCCCGGCGAGGGCACGGTCAAGGCGCAGCTGCCGGACGCCCATACCGATTTCGTCATGGCCGTCTGCGGCGAGGAATTCGGCCTGATCGTCTGCCTGATCATCCTGCTGTTGTTCGCCTTCGTGACCCTGCGCGCCCTGCAACGGGCCTCGAAGGAAACCAGCCTGTTCATCACGCTGGCGGCCACCGGGCTTGGCGTGCAGTTCGGCCTGCAGGCCATCATCAACATGGCCTCGACCGTGCAGCTCATTCCCGCCAAGGGCATGACCTTGCCGTTCATCTCCTATGGCGGCTCGTCGGCTCTCGCGATGGCGATCTGCGTTGGCATGATGCTGTCGCTGACACGCGAGCATGCCGGCCTCAGGGAGGCGGTGTGATGGGCGGCACGCGTCCCGTCGTCCTGGCAACCGGCGGCACCGGCGGCCACGTCTTTCCGGCCGAAGCGTTGGCCGGTGAGCTCGAGGCGCGCGGTGTGCCCTTCGCGCTGATCACCGATCAGCGCGGCCGCCAGTGGCAGGGCGCCCTGGCGCACCGGCCGATACACTACATCCATTCCGCGAGTCCGACCGGATCGATGCGGCGCCGGCTGAAGGCGCTGCTCTCCCTTGGCCTTGGCCTGTTCGACGCCTGGTGGGCGCTTGGCCGCATTTCGCCTGCGGCCGTCGTCGGCTTCGGTGGCTACGCTTCGGTGCCGACCATGATCGCCGCCCGCCTGCGCCGCCTGCCGTCCATGCTGCACGAGCAGAATGCGGTGCTGGGCCGGGCCAATCGCCTGGTCCTGGGCGGCGTCGCACGGGTGGCTACCTCCTTCGTGCCCACCCGCTTCCTCGGCGACCACGACGGACGGGCGCGGCTGGTCGGCAATCCGGTGCGCGATGCAGTGCGGGCGCTGCGCGGCTCGCCCTATCGCCCGCCCGGCGCTGACCGGGTCGTCGATCTGCTGGTGTTCGGCGGCAGCCAGGGCTCGGCGTCCTTCAGTCGCGTCGTTCCTTCGGCGATCCTGCTGCTGCCCGGCGAATTGCGCAGCCGCCTGCGGCTGGTGCAGCAGTGCCGGCCGGAGGATATCGCCGAGGTGCGCCTGCGCTATCGCGAAAGCGGCGTCGTCGCCGAGCTGGCGGCCTTCTTCGCCGACCTGCCGCAGCGCCTGGCGGCGGCGCACCTGGTGATCGGTCGCTCTGGCGCCTCGACCGTGGCGGAGCTCGCGACGGTGGGCCGGCCGTCGATCCTGGTGCCCTATCCCTATGCCGCCGACGACCATCAGACGGCGAACGCCCGCGCCTTCGAGGCGGCGGGCGCCTGCGTCGTGATCGCGCATGCCGACTTCACGGCCGACGTACTGGCGCGCCATCTGGTGGCCCTGCTGGCGGCGCCGCAGCGGCTGGCCGCCATGGCCGACGCAGCGCACGCGGCGGGCCGCCCGGACGCGGCCGCAAGGCTCGCCGATGTCGTTGCCGAGCTCGTGACGGCGCCCGCTCTTTCACCGTCAGGAGTCGCCGCATGAGGGCGTTGCCGCTCGATATCGGTCTGATCCACTTCGTCGGCATCGGCGGCATCGGCATGTCGGGCATCGCCGAAGTGCTGCATACGCTGGGCTACAAGGTGCAAGGCAGCGACCTCGCCGAAAGCGCCAACACGCGCCGCCTCGCCGAACTCGGCATCAAGGTCGCGATCGGCCATCGCGCCGACAATCTCGGCAGCGCCCAGGTGCTGGTCGTTTCGTCGGCGGTGAAGAAGGACAATCCGGAAGTGCTCGCCGCCCGCGCCCGCCTGGTGCCGGTCGTGCGTCGGGCCGAGATGCTGGGCGAGCTGATGCGGCTCAAATGGTCGATCGCCATCGGCGGCACGCACGGCAAGACCACGACCACCTCCATGGTGGCGGCGATGCTGGATGCCGGTGGGCTGGACCCGACGGTGATCAATGGCGGCATCATCAACGCCTACGGCACCAACGCCCGCATCGGCGGCGGCGATTGGATGGTGGTGGAATCCGACGAATCGGACGGCTCGTTCCTGCGCCTGCCCGCGACCATCGCCATCGTGACCAACGTCGATCCCGAGCACCTCGACCACTACGGCACCTTCGACGCCCTGCGCGACGCCTTCGTGCGCTTCGTCGAGAACATCCCGTTCTACGGCTTCGCCGTGCTGTGCGCCGATCATCCCGAAGTGCAAGCGCTGATCCCGCGCGTCGCCGATCGCCGCATCATCACCTACGGGCTGGGCGTCAACGCCGACATTCGCGCGCTCAACTTGCGACCCGATCGCTCCGGCGCCGACTTCGACGTCCTGATCGAGCATCGCGCCACCAACGAATCACGCACCATCGCCGGGTTCCGGCTGCCGATGTTCGGCCAGCACAATGTGCAGAACGCGCTCGCCGCCATCGCGGTGGCGCAGGAGATGGGCCTCGCGGACGACACCATCCGCCGCGCCCTCAGCTCGTTCAGCGGCGTCAAGCGGCGCTTCACCCGGACGGGCGAGGCACACGGCATCACGGTGATCGACGACTACGGCCATCATCCCGTCGAGATCGCCGCCGTGCTGCGCGCCGCGCGCCAGGCCTATGGCGGATCGGGCAGGGTGATCGCCGTCATGCAGCCGCACCGCTACAGCCGGCTCGCCTCGCTCAAGGCGGACTTCGCCACCTGCTTCACTGACGCCGATGCCGTGCTGATCGCCGAGGTCTACCCCGCCGGTGAAGCGCCGATCGAGGGCGTCAACCGCGACATGCTGGTCGGACTGGTGCGCCAGGCCGGCCATCGCGAGGTCATGGCGCTGCTGGCGCCGGCCGAGCTGCCGGCCTTGATCTGGCAGATGGCGCGTCCCGGCGACGTCGTGGTCTGCCTGGGCGCCGGCAACATCACCTCTTGGGCGCATGCCCTGCCGGGCCAGTTGCAGCAGTTGGCCGCCGAGCGCGTCGGCCTGCGCGCCGTTGCCAACGATCGCGGCCCCGGCGGAACAGGGACGGCGGCATGATGGCGCTGGCGAACGCCCGCTCGCACCTGATCGACCAGCTGCCCAAGCCGCGCGGCCGGCTGACGGCTGATGCCGTGCTCGGACCGCAGACCTGGTTCCGCACCGGCGGTCCCGCCGAAGTGCTGTTCCGGCCGGCCGACTTCGACGATCTCGTGGCGTTCATGGGCGCGCTACCGGCCGGCGTGCCGGTCACCGTGCTGGGCGTGGGTTCGAACGTCATCGTGCGCGACGGCGGCATCAGCGGCGTTGTGATTCGCCTGATGCGCGGCTTCACCGGGATCACGGTCGAGGGCAACGAGGTCGTGGCCGGCGCTGGCGCACCCGATCTCAACGTGGCGTTGACGGCGCGCGAGCATTCGCTGGCGGGGCTCGAATTCCTGAGCGGCATCCCGGGTACCATCGGCGGCGCCTTCCCGACGAACGCTGGCGCCTATGGCAGCGAACTGTCGGATGTCCTGATCTCGGCCACGGTCGTCGATCGCAGCGGAACGGTCCGCGACGTCGCGGCCGCAGAGCTTGGCCTCAGCTATCGGCACAGCACCGCGCCGGCCGACTGGATCTTTACCTCGGCGCGCCTGCGCGCGGCGCCGGGGGATCAACTCGCGATCGCCCGGCGCATCGGCGAGATCGATTCGGTACGCACCGAATCGCAGCCACGCAGCCGCACCGGCGGCTCGACCTTCGCCAATCCGCCCGGTCACAAGGCATGGGAACTGATCGATACCGCCGGCTGTCGCGGTCTCAAGGTCGGCGGTGCGCAGGTGTCCGAGAAGCACACGAACTTCCTGATCAATACGGGCGACGCCACAGCGGCCGACATCGAGGCGCTGGGCGAGGAGGTCCGGCGGCGCGTGTTCGAGAAGAGCGGCGTGCGGCTGGAATGGGAAATCCGCCGCATCGGCCAGAAGGAACCCCGATGAGCCGCGTCGCAGTCCTGATGGGCGGCTGGTCACCCGAGCGCGAGGTGTCGCTGGTGAGCGGCAAGGCTTGCGCCGAGGGGCTGCGCGAGGGCGGCCACGACGTCGTCGAGTATGACGTCAAGCGCGACTTGCGGGCGCTGATCGACTTCCTGCGCCCGGCGAGCGGCGGCGGTCCGGATGTGGTGTTCAACGCCCTGCACGGCAAATTCGGTGAAGACGGCTGCATCCAGGGCGTGCTGGAAATACTGGCGGTGCCCTACACCCATTCCGGCGTGCTCGCCTCGGCGATCGCTATGGACAAGCCGATGTCGCGCCACGTCTTCACCTCGATCGGCATTCGCGTTGCCGAGGGCAAGGTGGTCGAGCGCCGGTCGCTGGCCGCCGGCGATCCCATGCCGCGGCCCTATGTCGTGAAGCCGATCGACCAGGGGTCGAGCGTCGGCGTCCACATCGTGCGCCATGGCGACAACCTGGCCGCCGTGGAGGTGGCCGAGGTGGAGTTCGGCGAGAAGGTGCTGGTCGAGAAGTACGTGCCCGGCCGCGAGCTGACCGTCACCGTGATGGGCGACAAGGCGGTGGCCGTCACCGAACTGCGTCCGCGCACCAAGTTCTACGACTACGAGGCCAAGTACACCGACGGCATCACCCAGCACCTGGTCCCCGCGCCGATTCCGGCCGAGGTCTACGAGGCGGCCAAGGAGTGGGCGCTGCGCGCCCACCAGGCGCTGGGCTGCAACGGGCTGAGCCGCGCCGACCTGCGCTGGGACGACAGTAGGCCCGGCATGACCGGCCTGGTCCTGCTCGAGATCAATACCCAGCCTGGCATGACGCCGCTGTCCCTGGCGCCGGAGCAGGCGAAATGGGCCGGCATCAGCTGGTCCCAGCTGATGACCTGGATGGTCGATCACGCGAGGCGGCCGACATGAGCCGGGCGCGCCCTTCAAGGTCGGGCGCCGGCCGCACCGGCCCGCCTTACCGGCGCGACTACTACCGGCGCAAGCGGCGCGCGTCGCGCAAGAGCGGCCGGCCGTTGTGGCGCCAGCCGCTTATGCTGGGCGTCTGCGTCCTGCTGTTAGGCGCGGGCGGAGGCGGCGGCTGGTTCGCCTGGCACGAAGGCTGGTTGGCCACCGTTCAGGGCCGCATCGACGAGGTGTCGCGCAACGTGGTCGGCGCCATCACGCCCTTCAAGCTCGCCGACGTGACCGTGGAAGGCCGCGACTACGTCACGCGCGAGGACATTCTCGCCGCGCTCAACGTCAAGGCGGGCGATTCGCTGCTCGGCATCGACCTGCAGGCAGCTCGCCGGCGGCTTGAGGCGATTGACTGGGTGGCGAGCGCCACCGTCGAGCGGCGGCTGCCCGATACGCTGTACGTGACCCTGAAGGAACGCCGCGCCGTCGCCATCTGGCAGAACGGCAACGAGTACACCCTGATCGACGCCAACGGCCGCACCGTGCGCGCCAGCCGCATGCCGCCGGGCGCCAGCTCGCTCTTGTTGCTCGGCGGGCTGGGCGCGCCCGAGCATGTCGGCGATCTTCTCCTGCTGCTCGCCTATGAGCCCGCCATGGCCCGCCAGCTGCGCGCCGCGGTCTGGGTCGGCCAGCGGCGTTGGAACCTGATCCTGAAGAACGACGTGGAAATCTGGCTGCCGGAGGAGGACGCGGTCGCGGCCCTGCAGCGCCTCGCCAAGCTCGACGCGGAAGACAAGCTGCTGTCGCGCGAGTTCGGCGTCGTCGACCTCCGGCTGCCGGACAAGCTCTATCTCAGGAAACGCAGCTCGGCCGGCGATGGTGCGCCTGTCGGGTCGCCGGTGTGAGGAAAGTGGAACCTTCTAGCGTTGCGTAAAGCACGGGGGACATCGTGGCCAAGACAAGAAACGGAGTAATCGCCGCACTCGATATAGGGACCAACAAGGTCGTCTGCTTCGTGGCGCGAGTCGATGGACAGGGTCTCAGGGTGGTCGGCATCGGTCACCAGCCATCGCTCGGCATGCGGTCGGGCAACATCGTCGACATGGAGGCGGCGACGCGCGCCATCTCCTCGGCGGTGTCGACGGCGGAGGAGATGTGCGGCGAGCACGTCCGCGAGGTCATCGTCGGCGTGAGCGGCGGCTCGCCCGCCTCGCACAACCAGACGCTCGAAGTGGCGATCGGGCACCATGAGATCGGCGAGCGCGACGTGCGGCGTGTGCAGCAGCACATCCATTTGCCGGCCGAGACGGCGGATCGCGACATCATCCATTCCGAGGCGATCGGCTACAACGTCGACGGCACGCCGGTGCGAGACGCGCGCGGCATGTTCGGCGAGCGGCTCGGCGTCGACGTGCATCTGGTCACGGCGGCGAGCGGCTCGATGCGCAACCTGCAGGTCTGCGTGCGGCGTGCCCACCTCGAGATCGCCGAACGGGTCGTCGCCAGCCATGCTGCCGGTCTCAGCTCGCTGGTCTCGGACGAGCGCGACCTCGGCGTGACCTTGATCGACATGGGCGGCGGCACGACCTCGATCGCCGTGTTCTACGAAGGCCATCTCGTGCACGTCGATTCGATCCCGGTCGGCGGCGAGCACGTGACGCGCGACATCGCCCGCGGCCTGTCAACCCCGGTCGCCCATGCCGAACGCATGAAGACGCAGATCGGCCGCGCCGTGGCCAAGCCGAACGACGAGTACGACATCATCGACGTGCCGCTGATCGGCGAGGAGGACCGCACGCGACCCAACCACATCCCGCGCTCGATCCTGGTCGGCATCATCCGACCCAGGGTCGAGGAGACTTTCGAACTGGTGCGCAGCCGGCTGGAGGCGAGCGGTGTGGATAAGTTAGCCGGCGGGCGGGCCGTCTTGGTGGGCGGCGGCTGCCAGCTCGATGGCGCGCCTGAAGTGGCGGCGGCCATCCTGAACAAGAAAGTGCGTATTGGCGCGCCTTTGCGGCTGGCCGGGCTCGCCGATTCGACCGGTGGGCCGGCCTTTTCGGCGGCTGCCGGACTGCTCTCCTTTGCGCTGCAGCATCACGCCGTGGCACAACCTCAACCGGCTCAGATCGAGGCTCCGGCGAGCCGAATCGGGCGTATTGGCAGTTGGATTAGGGAGAACTTTTAGGCAATATGTTGTATGGGATGAAGAAATCCCCAACAGGACCTTGATAAACATAATAAAACCGGTGGCGGAGTAAGGGTTTTCAACACAACCGACCCACCCCCGCCCCTCCGGGCAGATCACCCTCTCGTTTGCGTGGAGAAAACCGTATGACAATCAACCTCAGCCTCCCTCAGAAGGAGTCCGAGATTAAGCCGCGAATCACCGTGATCGGTGTCGGTGGTGCAGGCGGAAATGCCGTCAACAACATGATTAGTGCGGCGCTGGAAGGCGTGGAGTTCATCGTCGCCAACACCGACGCACAGGCGCTCGGCCAGTCGCTCGCCGACCGGCGCGTGCAGCTCGGCATCACCATCACCCAGGGCCTCGGCGCCGGCGCGCGGCCGGAGGTCGGCCGCCAGGCCGCCGAGGAAGCGCTGCCGGAGATCCTGCAGCTGCTCGACGGCGCCAACATGGTGTTCGTCACCGCCGGCATGGGCGGCGGCACCGGCACGGGAGCAGCGCCGGTGATCGCCGCGGCAGCGCGCGAGCAGGGCATCCTCACCATCGGGGTCGTCACCAAGCCGTTCCACTTCGAGGGCCGGCGCCGCATGCAGGCGGCGGAGCAGGGGATCACCGAACTCGAGAAGGTGGTCGACACGCTGATCGTCATCCCCAATCAGAACCTGTTCAAGATCGCCAACGAGAAGACGACC
>JBPYDO010000383.1:0-9073 GCA_051985755.1 Reyranella sp.
CGAGCAGCGTCACGATGGCCGCCACGTCGGCGGCGCTTTCGACCTTGGGCACCAGGATCGCGTCGGCGCCGGAGCCGGCGATCGCCGCGACATCCGCCCGGCCCCAGGACGTGGCGAGCCCGTTGCAGCGAATGGCGATCTCGCGCTTGCCATAACTCTTGCTCCTGGCCGCCGCCACGACGTTGGCCCGCGCCACTTCCTTGGCATCGGGCGCCACGGCATCCTCAAGGTCGAAGATCAGAGCGTCGGCCGCGAGGCTGCGTGCCTTCTCCAGGGCGCGCGTGTTGGCGCCAGGCATGTAGAGCACGCTGCGGCGGGGGCGAACTCTTGTCGCCATGGGGTGTGGCATCGCAAGCCTCCCAAAAAGCGGGCCGGACTATAATGACGGACCTCCTTGTGGCAAGGTGGCCATGGCCATGCGCTTTCTCTCGCTTCAGAGCCATGTCGCCTACGGCTATGTCGGCAATCGGGCAGCGACCTTTCCCCTGCAACGATTGGGCCATGAGGTCTGGGCGGTGAACACGGTCGAGTTCTCCAACCATACCGGCTATGGCGCCTGGCGCGGCCGCACCGCGTCCGCCGAGCAGGTGGCCGACATCGTACACGGCATCGAGGCGCTGGGCGTGCTGGCCAAGTGCGACGCGCTGCTCACCGGCTATGTCGGGGATGCCGCACTGGCCGACGTCGTGCTCGATACGGTGCGCCGCGTGCGGGCCGCCAATCCCGCGGTCGTGTGGTGCTGCGATCCGGTGCTGGGCGACACCGACACCGGCATCTATGTGAAACCGGGCATCGACGTCTTCTTTCGCGAGCGCGCCCTGCCCGCCGCTGACCTGATCACGCCCAACCATTTCGAGCTCGAGCACCTGACCGGCGACAAGGTGACGACCCTGGACGGCGCCCTGGCGGCGGTGCGCAGCCTGCTCAGGGGCCCCAAGCTTGCGCTGGTCACGAGCCTTCTGCGCGCCGATGCACCGCAAGGGGTCATCGAGATGCTGGCGGTCGAGCCGACGGCCGCGTGGCGCATCGCCACGCCCTTGATTGGCTTCCCGGTGATGCCCAATGGCACGGGCGACGCGGTGGCGGCGCTGTTCACCGCCCACTGGCTCGAGCACGGCGACGTCGCCCGCGCCCTCAGCACTGTGGCATCGTCGATCTTCGCCGTCCTCGAAGCCACCTACGCCATGGGCGAGCGCGAACTGCAACTGGTGGCGGCGCAGGAGCAGTTGGTCACACCCAAGCGCAATTTCACCGCCGAGAAGCTATAACAACCAGCAATGAACGTTCCCGGCTTCGCCTACAATCCGATTGCGCTTGCCGTCGAAGGTGCGGTCATCGGCTTCGTGATCGCCGTTCCCGTGGGGCCGGCAGCGGCGCTCTGCATTCGCCGGTCGATCACCGTGGGGGCGCTGGCCGGCTACCTGACCGGTATCGGCGCGGCGCTGGGCGACGCCGTGTTCGGCGCGGTCGCCGCCTTTGGATTGAGTTTCATCGAGCAGTTCGTGATGCTGCACGAGGCCTGGTTGCGCGGCATCGGCGGATTGATCCTGGCCGGCATGGGCTCGATCACCATGCGCCACCGGCCGCGCACCGTCGGCGACCCGGTGCGCGACGATCGCGAGCATCGCGTCGCCACGCACTTCCACTACACGACGTCGAGCTTTTTCATCACCGTGTTCAATCCGCTGACGGTCATGGCCTTTGGCGCGGCCTTCGCCGGCCGCAACCTTGCCGGGGTGGGCACCAACCTCGGAGATGCAGCGGTCCTGGTGGCCGCGGTGTTCAGCGGGGCGCTCGCCTGGTGGTTCGTGTTGTGCTCGGCGTCGGTGGCGCTGCGCGCGCAGTTCTCGGGCCGCGGCGTGCTGTGGCTTAACCGCATATCGGGCGCGGTGATCCTGGCCTTCGGCGTGGTGGCGCTCATCTCCCTGCTGCCGCTGCCGTGGCACAGGATAGGCCACGCCTTGCAGATTTAGGCGAAGCTGCAGGCCTCCTCGAAGGAGAGCCGCGGACTGCGGTTGAACAGCTTCGCGGGATCACCGTAGCCGATATTGCACAGGAAGTTCGACTTGAAGCGGCCGTCGGGGAAGAACGCCTTGTCGACGACCTCGTTGTTGAACCCGCTCATGGCGCCGACGTCGAGGCCGATCGCGCGGGCGGCGATCATGAGATAGGCGCCCTGCAGGCTGCCGTTGCGGAAAGCCGTCAGGAAGGCGACCTTCTCGTTGGCAGGGCCGGTGAACCAGCTCTGCGCCGTCGGATTGTGCGGAAACACCCGCGGCAGATGCTCGTAGAACTGCGTGTCGTACGCGACGATCGCCGTGACTGGCGCGGCCATCGTCTTGGCGGTGTTGCCGGAGCTGAGCGCCGGCCTGAGCTTCTCCTTGCCCTCCTTGGTGCGCACCCAGACGATGCGCGCCGGCTGCGAGTTCGACGACGTCGGGCCCCACCGCATGATCTCGTGTATCGCGCGCAACTGTTGTTCGCTCACCGGCTTGTCGATAAAGCCGTTGTGCGTGCGCGCACTGGTGAGAATCAAATCGAGCGACTTGGCGTCGAGCATCTGGACCCCTCGAACTTCGGGGAAGACCGTAGCGAAGCTTGTGTGCGCGGTCGAGCCGGCGCGCCGTTCAACGTTTCAGCCGCTCGAGCTCGCCGCGCATCTCGGCAAATACCGGATGCCAGTCGCCGTGCGTCAGCTGGCGGAACAGCCGCGCCGACGGATACCAGGGCGCGCCCTCGCCGCCGAGTTGCCAGCGCCAGTCGGCAACGGTTGGCAGCAGCACCCAGGTCGTGAGCCCCATCGCCGCCGCGAGATGGGCGATCGGCGCATCGACGGAGATCAGGAGATCGAGCTGCGAGAGTGCCGTGGCAGCCTCGGCGAAGTCGAAGATTCCGCGGCCGACATCGTGCACCAGGCCGGCCGCGCCGGACTGCGGCACGTCGCGCTGATGGGCACCGCCTTGCAGGCTGAACACCAGAAGCTCGCGATCGCCGGCGAGGTCGAGGAAGTGCGCGAGGGGCACCGAGCGCCGGTCGTCCGTCCGGGGACCGGGCGCGCTCGCCCAGAAGATGCCGAGCCGGAGCTTCGCCTTGTCGAGGCGGCCGAGCTTGATGCGGCTCTCGGGCGGCGCCGCCAGGTAGGGCTCGGCGGCGGCGATCGCCGCGCAGTCGGCGCGGCAGAGGTGCGGCAAGGACACGAGCGAAGCGTGCAGATCGAAGTCCGGCAGCTTTTCACCTTCGGCCACGACTTCGTCGATGAAGTCGCAAGCCAACAGCAGGTCCTTCAGCACCGCCTGGCAGAGCACCAGCACGGTGGCGCCGCGGCGTTTCAGTTCGCGGCCAAAGCGCACGAACAGCAGGACATCGCTCAAGCCCTGCTCGGGATAGAGCAGGATCCGCTGGCCCTCGAGCGGGCCGCCGTCCCAGACCGGCTGCCTGAAGTCGGGCGCCGGCGTCTCGGGCAGGCGCTTGCGCGCCTCGTAGGCCGCGAAGCCTTCCTCGAGATCGCCGCGCAGCAGAAGCGCGATGCCGAGCTCGCTCAGCGCCCGGCGATCGTCGGGATTGAGGGCAAGCGCCCGGCCAAAGCAGCCGATCGCTTCGTCGATGCGCCCGAGATCGCGCAGGCAAAGCGCCAGGTTGAGGTAGCCTTCGCCGTAGTCGCGGCTGAGCGCGACCGAGCGGAAGTGATGCCTGAGGCCTTCGTCGGGACGGCCGGCGGCGCGCAGTGCACCGCCGAGATCGGCGTGAAGCGTCGGGTTGTCGGGATCGCATGCGAGCGCCAAGCGATGATGCGCCACCGCCGCCTCGACCTTGCCGGCCTGTTGCAACGCGCGGCCGAGATTGTTGTGCAGCCCGACGTCATACGGCTTGAGCGACAGCAACTTCAGATAGGACGAGATGGCCTCGTCGAGCCGGCCCGAACGCTGTGCCTGCGCAGCGAGCCGGAAGTGCTGCACGAAGCTCTGGGCGCCCCTGCCGAACAGCGGCGTGGGCGCCACCGAGGCGCTCGATTCCGGCCGAAGCGGATGGATGGTCGGCGAGTTGCTCAAGAGGTTTTCCGAGGGGGGATTTCGTTCTCGGATATTGTATCAGAGACACTGAATAAGTATCTGAATCCAAAGACTTATCTTTGTATCAAACAAGTCAGACTCGATGTTGTTTGTCGCCCCGCCGGTACTCTACTAGATGTAGCCTTTGATCAGCTCCTCGGCGATCTGGATGGCATTGAGCGCCGCACCCTTGCGCAGGTTGTCGCTCACGATCCAGAGCGAAAGCCCGTTCTCGACCGTCGGATCGACACGCACGCGGCTCACGAATACGCCGTCCTGGCCGGTGATCTCCTTGGGCGTCACGTAGCCGCCGGGCTCGCGCCGGTCGACCACCAGAACGCCGGGCGCCGCCGCCAGCACGCGCTTGGCCTCGCTGTCGTCGAGCGCCTTCTCCAGCTCGACGTTCACCGCCTCGGCGTGGCCGATGAAGGTCGGCACGCGCACGCAGGTCGCGTGCACCTTGATCTTGGGGTCGAGGATCTTCTTGGTCTCGACCACCATCTTCCATTCCTCCTTGGTCGAGCCGTCCTCCATGAAGACGTCGATGTGGGGAATGACGTTGAAGGCGATGTTCTTGCTGAACTTCTTGGGCTCGAGATCCTGGTTCACGAAGAAGCTCTTGGTCTGGTTCAGGAGCTCGTCCATCGCCTCCTTGCCGGCGCCGGACGTCGACTGGTAGGTGGCGACGACGATGCGCTTGATGGTGGCCGCCTCGTGGATCGGCTTCAGCGCCGTCACCATCTGTATGGTCGAGCAGTTGGGATTGGCGATGATGCCGCGCCGCCTGAATTCGGCGATGGCGCCGCGATTGACCTCAGGCACCACCAGCGGCACGTCGGGATCCATGCGCCAGTAGGACGTGTTGTCGATCACCACGGCGCCCGCCTTGGCGGCGCGCGGACTGTGCTCGGCCGACACCTTGGCGCCCGGCGAGGAGAGCGCGATGTCGATACCCTTGAAGTCGAACTTGGCGAGGTCGTGGACCTTCAGGATCTTGTCGTCGCCGAACGACACTTGACGCCCGGCCGAGCGCGCCGAGGCGAGCGCGACCACGTCGTCGGCCGGGAAGTTCCGTTCGGCCAGGATCTGCAGCATCTCGCGCCCGACATTGCCGGTCGCGCCCACGACGGCCACTCTGTAGCCCATGGTGGGGGGAGATAAGCGCCTGCTCGGAGGTTTGCAAGCATCCGAAAAAGCGTGTCATCCCAAGCGCAGCGAGGGATCTTTTGCAAACAAGATCCTTCGCAAATGCTCAGGATGACCGCCAAGGGCGGTCACTCCGCGGAGGCGCCCGAGGCCTTGATGATGGGCAGCCACAGGGCGGTGTCGTCCTCGACCAGCTTGCGCGCCGCCTCCGGCGTGCGCTGTGGCATGGGCTCGATGCCCTGCTCGAGCATCTTCCTTTTCATCTCGGGAAGCTCGCTGATGCGGGCGATCTCGGCGTTGAGGCGGGCGATGACCGCGGCCGGCGTGCCGGCCGGAACCGCGAAGCCCAGCCAGGTGTCGACCACGTAGTCCTTGATTCCCGACTCGATCATCGTCGGCACGTCGGGCAGCAGTTCGGAGCGCTGCGCGCTGGTGACGGCGATGGCCTTCAGCCGGCCGCCCTTGATCTGGCCGAGCACGGTGGGCGTGTTGAAGAAGCCCATCTGCACTTCGCCGGTCGCCACGGCATTGATGCCGGCCGGCGTCGCACGATAGGGCACGTGCCGCAGCTTCACTCCGGAGCGCATCTCCAGCAGCACGCTCGACATGTGATGGCTGGTGCCGACGCCACCCGATGAATAGGTGTATTCGCCGGGCATCTGGCGGGCCTGCACCAGCACGTCGGTCAGCGTCTTGGCCGGATTCTTGGGATTGACGATCAGCACGTTGGAGATGGCGGTGTTGACGATGATCGGCACCAGATCCTTGAGCGGCGCATAGCCCGGGGTCTTGTAGAGGCCGATGTCGTAGACCAGCGTGCCTTGGCTGACGACCGCCACGGTGTAGCCGTCGCCCGCCGAATGCGCCGTCTCCGCCATGGCGATGGTGCCGCCCGCGCCGGTCTTGTTGTCGATGACGACGGTCTGCCCCAGCGCCTTGGTGAGCTCCTCGGCGAACAGATGCCCCAGGATGTCGACGGTGGCGCCGGGCGCGAAAGGCACGATCAGGCGGATCGGATGGCTGGGCCAGGTCTCGGCCCTCACTGCAGCCGCGGGCAGCGCCATGGTGGCCGCGAGCAGCGTCCGTCGCGCGAGCTTCATGGCATTTCTCCTAGAGGCCGACCGACTGCGCGACTAGGGCCGCAAGCTGCTTGCGCAAGCGCGCGACGGTCACCCGCTCGCTGCGCCGGGCGATCAGGTTGTGCATCTCGTAGGGGTCGCTCTTGAGGTCGTAGAGCTCGTCGCACTCGATGCCGTCGAGCGACTTCTGCGTCCAGTGGATGTACTTGTGGCGCTTCGTGCGGATCGCCTTGTAGCTCATGCCGACCAGCCAGGGCATGGCGTTCTCGCTGAAGTACTCGCACATGAATGAGGTGCGCCAGCCGGCGCCGCCGCCAGCCCTTGACCGGCCGGCTTTCGACAAGGGGCGCAGCGACCGGCCCTGGATGTGCTCGCCGTCGGCCGCCTTGGCGCCAGCCAGGTCGAGCACCGTCGGCGCGATGTCGATCGTCAGGACCAGCTCGTCGTTTACCGTGCCCGGCTTGAACCACGCCGGATAGCGCACCAGGAACGGCGACTTGATGCCCTCCTCATAGGCGAAGCGCCGCTCCGGCCCGAGCCCGTGCTCGCCGAAGAAATAACCATTGTCGCCCAGGAACAGGATGAAGGTGTTGTCGAGCTGACCGGTGTCCTCGAGCGCCTTCAGCACATCGCCCATGCCCTCGTCGACCGAGGCCATCATGGCGGCGCGCAGGCGGATCTCCTCGTCGGTGCCGGCCTGGATACCGTCCAGCACCTTGCGCGAGGCGGCGTTGACGCGCAGCTTGAAGGCCTCGGCCCAAGCTGGCTTCTGTTTCACCACCAGGTCGTGCGACAGCGCATTGGGCCGCCGCGGGAAGCGCGCGCCCTTGTAGAGGTCGGCATGGCGCGGCGCCGGTCGATAGCCGCCGCGGCTGAGATCGATCGTGCCGTCGGCCGCCTGGAAGGCATCCGGATGCACCGCCTTGTGGGCGAAGAACAGCGCGAAGGGCTTTTGCCGCGGCCGCCACAGGAATTCGACGGCGTACGCATTCAACAGGTCGGTGATGTAGCCCGGATGCGGGCGCTCAGCGCCGTCGATGTTCAGCACCGGGTCGATGATCGAGCCGTGGCCCGGAAAGCTCACCCAGCGGTCATAGCCCGGCCGCGGCCCGCCGGAATTGCCCATGTGCCACTTGCCGACATGCGCCGTCTCGTAGCCCAGCCTTTGCAGGATCACATGATAATTGGGCAGGCGGTGGCTGTGGGCGTCGCGCGCCACATTGTCGATGATGCCGTGGCGGCTCGCGTACTGGCCGGTCATGATCGAGGCGCGATTGGGCGAGCAGAGCGGCGTCGAGTGGAAGGCCGAGGTGAACCTCGCCCCTTCGTGGCCCAGGCGGTCGATGTGCGGCGTCTTCATGTAGGGGTGGCCGCAGATGCCCAGCTCGTCGAACCTGAGATCGTCGATCAGGACGATCAGAAAGTTGGGTTTGCGCTTGGGCGCCATGTCATCCCCCCTTGCTAGACGCTAGTATCGGGAAAAAGGAACCTGTTCCATGGTGGATTCCGCCCTGCCGCTGGCAGGACTGCGCGTATTGGACGTCAGCTCTTTCATCGCAGCACCCGCCGCGGCGGTGGTGCTGGGCGACTGGGGCGCCGACGTGATCAAGGTCGAGGGGCCGGACGGCGATCCCAACCGCCGGATCATGCACGACTCGTCGAACTACCCGAAATCGCCGGTGAACTATCCCTGGGAGATGGATTCGCGCAACAAGCGCTCGATCGCGCTCGATCTCAAGCAGCCGCAGGCGCGCGCCGTCCTCGACCGGCTGATCGCCAAGTCGGATGTCCTGATCTGCAACTTCCCGCCGCTCGTCCGCCAGAAGCTCAAGCTCACCTACGAGGACGTCAAGCCCTCCAACCCGCGCCTGATCTATGCCTCGTTGACCGGCTACGGCGAGCACGGGCCCGACCGCGACCGGCCGGGCTTCGACGCCACGGCCTACTTCGCGCGCTCGGGCCTGTTGGACGCGCAGCGCTACGAGGGCGGCCCGCCCGGCGTGCCGGTGCCGGCGCAGGGCGACCGGGCCACGGCCATGACGCTCGTGTCGGCCATCCTGATGGCGCTGATGCACCGGGCGCAGACCGGCCAAGGCTCGTGGGTCGGCACGTCGCTCCTGTGCAACGGCCTCTGGTCGTGCGGCGTGGTCGCCCAGGCGGCCCTGGTCGGCGCGTTCCTTGATCCTCGGCCGCCACCCGAACGCCCGCGCTCGGCGCTGGGCAACATCTACCGCACCTCCGACGATCGCTGGCTGCAGCTCACCATCGTGCGCACCGACAAGCTGTGGGCGCCGCTCTGCCAGGCGCTGGAGCTTCCCGAGCTTGCCGACGATCCGCGCTTCGCCAGCGAGGCCGAGCGCCGCGCCCGCTCGGACGAGCTCGCCGGCATCCTGAGCCAGGCCTTCGCCCGCAAGCCCTACGACCATTGGCAGCATGCGCTGGCGGCAAAGCATGTGACCTTCGGCGTGATCAGCCGGCCGCAGGACGTGCCCGACGACAAGCAGGCCGTCGCCTGCGGCGCGATCGTCGAGACGGCGATCCCCCAAATGCCGCGGACGCTGGCCAACCCGATCCGCTTGAGCTTCGCCGAGTCAAGGACCGCCCATCCGGCCCCGGGGCTCGGCCAGCACAGCGAGGAGATCCTGCGCGAGGCGGGGCTCAGCGCCGCGGACATCTCGGCCCTCAAGGCGAGCGGCGCCGTCCAATGAGCGAGGGCCTGCTGCCGCTGGCCGGCCTGCGCGTCCTCGACGTCAGCACATTCATTGCGGCGCCCGCCGCGGCGGTGGCGATGGCCGACTA
>JBPYDO010000384.1:0-5367 GCA_051985755.1 Reyranella sp.
GGCCGGCTGGCCTTCTCCTGGCTGTCGGAGGCCATCGGCCGGCGCAGCTCGGGCGGACTCGTCGGTTTCGGCGCCGGGCTGCTGGTGATCCTGGCGGGCTGGCACCATGATGGCACGCTCTTCGGGCTGTCGGCCTTCTGGCTGATCCTGGCGGCCGCCATGTTCTTCGCCGGCGGCGGCTGGGCCGTCGTCGGCCCCTATGCCGCTGAGATCTGGCCCTCGCATCTCAAGACCACGGGCATGGGCTCGGCCTACGGCTTCGGCGGCATCGGCAAGATCATCGGGCCGCTCGGGCTCGCCCTGATCGTGGGCTCGAACAACTACCTGAAGCCCGACGTGCCTTTGACCGAGATCCCGACGGCATTCCTCTATCTCGGAAGCTGGTTCCTGATGGCCGGACTGGTCTATTATTTCTTCGGCGTCGAGACGCGCGGCAAATCGAACGAGCAGATTGATCGCGACCTGGCCGCTGCCGGCGACTGATTTTCCTGGGAGAGTAGCGCTTTGGACACGTCAACCCTGACCGCCGACGAGCTTGCCGGCGATCCGGCCGTGATTTCGCGCGCCGAGGCGCTCAGGCCCGTGGTCGAGGCTGCGTCCAACGAGGTCGAGGACGGCCGGCGGCTGACCTCGGCCCTGCTCGACAAGCTGCACGAGGCACGGCTGTTCCGGCTGCTGCTGCCGCGCTCGATCGGCGGCGAGGAGACCGATCCCGTCACCTTCTTCCGGGCCATCGAGACCATCGCGCGGGGCGACGGCTCGACCGCCTGGTGCCTCGGCCAGGCCGGCGGCTGCGCCATGACGGCCGCCTACCTCGAGCCTGCGGTGGCGCACGAGATGTTCGACGATCGCCACGCCGTGCTGGCCTGGGGTCCCGGCCCCAAGGCGCGTGCCGTCCAGGTCGAGGGCGGCTACCGAGTCACCGGGACCTACGCCTTCGCCTCGGGTTGCCGGCATGCCACCTGGCTCGGCGCATGGGCGCCGATCTTCAAGCCCGACGGCTCGCCGATCACGACGGCGGGCGGCAAGCAGGTCGAGCGCGTCATGCTGGTGCCGGCGTCCGACGTCAGGTGGACCGACATCTGGAGCGTGGTCGGCCTGCGCGGCACCGCCTCCGACCAGTTCGCGCTCACCGACCATTTCGTGCGCGCCGACCATTCCTTCAGCCGCGACTTCACCGACCCGTCCAGGGAACGTCGCGAGTCGGGGCCGCTCTACCGCATGTCGGCGATGACCTGCTACGAGGTGGGCTTCGCCGGCGTGGCGCTCGGCATCGCGCGCGCCGCGCTCGACAGCTTCATCGACACCGCCCGCACCAAGATCCCGCGCGGCGCCAGGAGCCCGATCCGCGACAGCGCCGTGGTGCAGACCGGCCTTGCCCAGGTCGAGATCGGCATCCGCTCGGCGCGCGCCTTCCTGCTGCAGGAGCTGGCCACGATCTGGCAGGAGATCTCGGCCGGCGCCGTTCTGTCGCTCGACCATCGCATCACGGTGCGCGGCGCCTCGACCAACGCCATCCACAAGGGGCGCGAGGCCGTCGACTTCGCGTACAACGCCGCCGGCGCCACGGCGATCTTCGAAAGCCATCCGCTCGAGCGGCGTTTCCGCGACATCCACACCGTCACCCAGCAACTTCAGGGCCGGCTGTCGCATTTCGAGACAGTAGGCGCCTGGATGATGGGTGCCGAAGCCGATCTGACTTGGGTTTAAACACGGAGACAGTCATGCCGCTTGGCGTTTTGCAGCACTACACCATCGAGCCGTCGAACATGGAGAAGACCAGGAAGTTCTACTGCGAGGTGCTGGGCCTCGAGAACGGCGACCGTCCGCCGCTCGGCTTCCCGGGCTACTGGCTCTATTCCGGCGGCGTGCCGACCGTGCATCTCCTCGGCCCGCGCAAGCCGCGCGACGGCATCGTGGTGCGCGGCACCAAGAAGAAGTTCAAGGACACCGGCCGCTTCGACCACATCGCCTTTGCCGCCACCGACATCGCCGGCGTGCGCAAGAAGCTCAAGGCCAAGAAGGTGAAGTTCCGCGAGCAGGTGATCCCGCGCACAGGCGGCCAGCAGATCTTCCTCTACGATCCCGACGGTGTCGGCGTCGAGCTGAACTTCCCACCGCCGTCTGCGCGTTAGATCGCGTGATCCTCTTGGTCGAAATCAAGGCGGTCGAGCCGCTGCTGAAGAGCGCGCCGTTCGGCGAGGTCGGCGCCTATGAGAAGGTGACCGGCGTCGCCCATGGCGAGGTCGATCCTGACGCGGCCGGCAACAAGGGCATCGCCCTGATCGACAAGGCGCCGCGCAATGCACGCGGCAAGGTCGAGTACACCGCCGATTTCTACGTGCTCCGGCCCCAGGACCCGGCCAAGGGCAACGGCCGCATCCTCTACGAGGTCAACAATCGCGGCCGCAAGATGCTGTTCGGCAACATCGCCGACGGCGCGGCCGGCATCGTCGAGCCCGCGAGCATGGCCGAGGTCGGCAACGGCTTTCCGATGCGCCGCGGCTACACCATCGTCTGGTCGGGCTGGGACCCCGATGCACCCAAGGCCAACGCGCTCAGCCTCACGGCGCCGGTCGCGACCGACAATGGAAAAGCCATCGTGCAAACGGTGCGCGACGAGTTCGTGTCCGGCACGCGCGGCGGCGCGCTGGAGGCGTTCAAGCTCTCCTATGAGATGGCAAGCGAGCAGGGCGCGCGCCTGACGGTGCGCGAACGCCAGGCCGACAAGCCCGCCGACGCCGCCTGGACGGCGGTCGATGCGAAGTCGATCAGGCTCGCCGACGCCAAGCCCAAGCCGGGCTACATCTACGAATTCACCTATCGGGGCACCAAGCCCAAGGTGCAGGGGCTGGGCTTCGCCGCCACCCGCGACTTCGTGAGCTGGCTGCGCCACGACGCCGATGCGGCCCGAGTCACCGGCGGGCCGATCACCCATGCGCTGGCCATCGGCTTCAGCCAGGCCGGCCGCTATCTGCGCCATCACATCTCGGAAGGCTTCAACCGCGACGAGCAGGGCCGCCGCGTCTTCGACGGCATCCTGAGCCACATCGCGGGCGTCGGGCGGCTCTACTTCAACGTGCCCTTCTCCCAGCCGGCGCGCACCAACACCCAGCACGAGGACCATGCGTTCCCCGAAAGCTGGTTCCCCTTCTCGACCGCGTCGCTCGAGGATCCCTTCAGCCGGCAGAAAGGCTCGCTGTTCAAGGCCGACGGCTGCGATCCCAAGCTGATCGAGACCAACACCTCGACCGAGTACTGGCAGAAGGGTGCCTCGCTGCTCACCACCGATCCGCTGGGCACTAGGGACGTGACGCTGCCCGACAACAGCCGGGTCTACATGATCGCCGGCACCCAGCATGGCGGCCGCGCCGGCGCTGCCAGCGATCCTGGCCCCAACGTCAATCCGCGCAATCCGCACAACCCCATGCCGGCGGTGCGCGCGCTGCTGGTCGCCCTGGACGACTGGGTGGTGAACGGCACCGCGCCGCCGCCCAGCCGCACGCCCTCCCTGCGGGACGGCACCCTGGTCGAGCCTGACGAGACGGGCTTCCCGGCGATTCCCGGCGCGGCGGTGGTGAAGGTCACCAACCAGGTGAAGGCGGGCGACAAGCTCTACCGCACACTGGTGAGCAAGGTCGATCCGGATGGCAACGAGGTCGCGGGCATCCGCCTGCCCGACATCGCCGTGCCGCTCGCCACCTACACCGGTTGGAACGAGTACAAGCCGCCCTACCCCAAAGGCGAACTGGCCGACCGCGACGGCAGCTACCTGGTCTTTCCGGCGGAGAAGATCGCCCAGCGCTATCCCAACCGCGCGGCCTACCTGGGCAAGGTCCAGGCCGTCCTCGATTCTTTGATGAAGGAGCGATTCCTCTTGCAGGAGGACGCCGACCTCTACCTCGAGAAGGCGCGCGCCGAGAAGCGCGTGAACCCCTGATGGCAAAGCTCGACCGCAATGGCGTGAAGATCCACTACGAGATCCATGGCCCAAATGGAGGCAAGAGTGGCCCGACGATCCTCCTGAGCCACGGCTACAGCTCGACCGCGCGCATGTGGGACGGTCAGATCGCGGCGCTGAAAGACCGCTACCAGGTGATCGTGTGGGATTTCCGCGGCCACGGCGAGACCGACTATCCCGCCGACCTCGGCCAGTATTCCGAGGCGCTGACGGTCGGCGATATGCTGGCGCTGCTCGATCTGGTGGGTGCGAAAAAGGCGATCGTCGCCGGCCTGTCGCTTGGCGGCTACATGTCGCTCGCCTTCCATGCCAGCCACCCCGAGCGCGTGCGCGCCCTGATGCTGTTCGACACCGGCCCCGGCTTCAAGAAGGACGAGGCGCGCGCCAAGTGGAACGCCACCGCCAATGCCCGCGCCGACCGCTTCGATGCCGAGGGGCTCAAGGCGCTCAATGCCTCGGACGAGGTCAAGCTCACGCGCCATCGCGACGCCACGGGCCTCGCCGGCTCGGCGCGCGGCATGCTGGCCCAGCAGAATGACCGCGTGATCCAGTCGCTCGACAAGATTGCCGTGCCGACCCTGGTGCTGGTCGGCGCCAACGACACCGGCTTCCTCGCCGCCACCGACTATATGGCGGCCAAGATCAAGGGGGCGACCAAGGCGGTCATCCCCGACGCGGGCCATGCGGCCAACCTGCACCAGCCCGCGCTGTTCAATCAGGCAGTCGAGGCGTTCCTGGCGAAGTTGCCGGCAGCTTAACGGAGGAAACCATGGGCAAGCGGATCGCAGTAGTGGGTGTCGGCGCACTGGGAGGCTATGTCGGGGGCTGGCTCGCCCATACCGGCGAGGACGTGACCCTGGTCGACTTCTGGCCGGAGAACATCGAGACCATCCGCAAGAAGGGCCTAGAGCTCGACGGCGTCACGCCGGAGGAGAAGGTCACGGTCACCAAGGCCAAGACCATGCACGCCACCGAGCTGCAGGACCTGTCGCGGCAGAAGCCGATCGACATCGCCTTCGTGTCGATGAAGTCCTACGACACCGAATGGGCGACCGCGCTGATCAAGCAGTACCTGGCGCCCGACGGCTTCGTCGTCTCGCTGCAGAACTGCCTCAACGAGGAGCGCATCGCGGGCGTCGTCGGCTGGGGCAAGACCGTGGGCATGGTGGCCTCGGTGATCTCGGTCGACATGTTCGAGCCCGCCCGCATCCGCCGCACCGTCGCCAAGGGCGGCGACAGGCACACCGTGTTCCGCGTCGGCGAGGTGCATGGCCGCATCACCAAGCGCATCGAGGAGCTGCGCGACATGGTGGGCCGCATCGACTCGGCCAAGACCACCACCAACCTGTGGGGCGAGCGCTGGGCCAAGCTCTGCCAGAACGGCATGAAGAACGGCGTGTCGGCCT
>JBPYDO010000385.1:0-16161 GCA_051985755.1 Reyranella sp.
CAGCGACAGGATGGGGCCGTCGGCCAAGCTATAGAGCACCCGCTTGCCGTCACGACGCCCCTGCACGAACCCGCCGAGGCGCAGATGCTTGAGATGTTGCGACACGTTGGCGACCGAGAGTCCGCTAATCTCGGCCAGGCGCTCGACGGAGCGCTCGCCCTGCGCCACGTACTCAAGCAGCTCCAGGCGGTGGGCGTGTCCCAGCACCCGGGCAAGCTCGGCGAACTGCTCGAACATCTGAAGCTTGGCGCGTCCCATTGACAGAACCTTAGCAGCCAGTAATCATTCAATCAATCAATTGAATGAATATAATATAGCAATGGCAAGGAGGCCGGCCCATGATCCTGCGCCAGTTCCTGCACCTGGATCCGGTAGCGATCTCCTATCTCTTCGGCTGTGGTGGCAAGGCGTCGGCCGCCGTCGTCGATCCCGTGGGCGACATCGAACCCTATCTAGCCGCCGCGGACGCGACAGGCATGCGCATCCTGTACGCCATCGACACCCACATCCATGCCGATCACGCCTCGGCCGGACGCCAGCTGGCGGAAGCCGCCGGCGCCGAGTACGTGCTGTTTGAAACCGCCGCCGCACGCGGGGGATTCCACGGCGTGGGCGACCGCGAGGTGTTGCCGCTCGGCAATGTCACCGCCGAGGTCTTGCATACGCCGGGCCATACGCCCGAGCACCTGTCGCTCCTGGTGACCGATCGGACGCGCTCGCCCGAACCCTGGTTCGTCCTCACTGGTCACACGCTGATGGTCGGCGACGTCGGCCGCACGGAGCTTGCCACCGCAGCGGATGAAGGCGCCCGGATGCTCTTTCGTAGTCTGAGCCGCCTCAAGGAACTTCCTGACCATATAGAGGTCCTGCCTGGCGCATTCGCCGGGTCGGTCTGCGGTCGGCACCTCAGTGGACGACCCAGTTCGACCATCGGCTTCGAGCGACGCCACAACGAAGCGTTCCGAATTACCAATGAACAGGAGTTCGTTCGCCTCATGCAGCAAGACACTCCGGCTCCGCCGCCCAGGGCCGCGGAGTTCCGCGCGCTCAATGCGGGCACGGCGGCCGTTTGAGGCACGACACATGACCGCCCCGGCAGCATCCGCCGTCCGGCTGGGCTTGCGCGAGAACTGGCCGCAGTTCGCGCTGCTCGTCCTAATCAACGCCTTCGTGGGCGGCATGGTCGGCCTGGAGCGTACGGTCGTTCCCCTGATCGGGGCGGAGGAGTTCGGGATCGGCTCGGCCACGATCGTTCTCTCTTTCATCGTCAGCTTCGGCGTCATCAAGGCGCTTGCCAATCTGGTGTCCGGGCACTTTGCCGACCTGTGGGGCCGCAAGCACATGCTCGTGCTGGGATGGCTGCTGGGCTTGCCGGTCCCCTTCATGATTGCCTGGGCACCGAGCTGGGGATGGGTGATCGCGGCAAATGCCTTGCTGGGCGTCAATCAGGGCTTCGCCTGGTCGATGACCGTCATCATGAAGATCGACCTGGTGGGGCCGAAGTCGCGCGGCCTCGCCGTCGGCTTGAACGAATTCGCGGGCTACCTGTCCGTCGGCATCACGGCGTTCCTCACCGGTTACATCGCCCAGCGCTACGGGCTGCGGCCCGATCCGTTCTACCTCGGCATTGCCTACGCGCTGCTCGGCCTCGTCCTTTCATGGCAGCTGGTCCGCGATACACGCGCGCATGTCCGGCTGGAGATGGCGGCCGGCGCCAAGCCCGCCGCCTCTCTCGGCTTCTGGCAGATATTCCGCACGACGTCGTTTGGCGATCGCAACCTGTTCGCCGCCTCACAGGCCGGGCTGGTCAACAATCTCAACGACGGCATGAGCTGGGGCATCTTTCCGCTGTTCTTCGTCGGCTTTGGCTTGAGCATCGAGCGCATCGGCGTCCTGAAGGCGGTCTATCCTGCCGTGTGGGGGGTGCTGCAGACGGTCACGGGTCCACTGAGCGACCGCTGGGGCCGCAAGGGCCTGATCGTTACGGGCATGTGGGTGCAGGCGGCAGGCCTCTGGCTGACCGCGGCGACCGGCACGTTCGGCTGGTGGCTGCTGGCCAGCGTCCTCCTGGGCCTGGGAACGGCGATGGTCTATCCGACGCTCATTGCGGCAGTGTCGGATGCTTCGCATCCGTCATGGCGGGCACGCTCGCTCAGCGTCTATCGCTTCTGGCGCGATCTTGGTTATGCGATTGGCGCGCTCTCTTCCGGCGTGATCGCCGACGCCTTCGGCATCACCTATGCGATCGGGGTGATCGGCGCCCTGACATTCGCATCGGGCGCCGTGGTGGCGCTGGTGATGAAGGAAAAGCCGTAGACCGGCGCTCACGCACAAAGGCACAGGGACGAGCCGCCCTCAGCCGGCCTTGCGCACCGCCCGCGCCACCTCGCCCCAGCGCTCCAGCGCCTTGCCATCGACTTCGCGCCAGTGCGAGGCAAGGTAGATGACCAGCCGCGACGCGATGCCCCGATAGCGGGCGATCATGCGGTCAGCGACGTCGTCCCAGTTTGCCACCACGGCGAACTGGTCGAGGATCTCGTCGGTGAGGAGCGTCTCCGCCTTCGCGCTGTCGCCGGACCTGAGGCAGTCGCGCAAACCGTCGCGCAAGCCGGTATAGCCGAGGTCTTCGAACTGAAAGGCATAGTTGGGCGTGGCGCCGTAGAAGGCGAGCGTCGTCTTCGCCTCCTTGATCGCTTGCGCGCGCTCTTGCTGCGTGGCGCCGGCTGCGACGATGACCGGCACGATCTTGGCGATCGCCGCGGGGTCGCGTCCGGCACGAGCCGCGCCTTCGGCCAGTCCCGGCAACAGGCGGTTCTTTATGTAGTGCATCGAATGCATGGGATGCACATGGACGCCGTCCGCAACCTCGCCGGCCACGCGGACCATCAGCGGCCCGACCGCCGAGATGTCAACCTTGACGTCCTCATGGTCGTGGCGCGGCGGCGTCCACTGCTCGGTGAGCAGGCTCAGCTTGTAGTAGGGACCGTCGTGCTGCAGCGGTCCCTCGCGTCGGAAAGCCCTGAGGCAGGCCTTCACGGCCTGCACATAGTCCTTCATCTGCAGCGCCGGCTTGTCGAAGGTGCTGGCGTAGCGCCGCGCGATGTGCGCCTTCACCTGGCTGCCTAGGCCGAGGCGGAACTTGCCGCCCGTGTTCTGCGCCAGTTCCCAGGCGATCTCCGCCGCGATCATCGGGCTCCGCGGAAAGGCGAGCGCGATACCGGTCGAGAAATGCAGCGACGGCGCCGCCATCGACGCGGCCGCAATGTTCATCCATGGCACCTGGCTGCCTTCGGTGAACAGCATGCCGGAGAAGCCCGCGGCCTCGACGCGACGGGCGAGCGCGGACACGTTGTCCCAGCTGGTTGCGCGGGTCATGACGTCGAATTCCATGGCGCCTCCCCTAGGGTCCGGCCTTCAGCCCCAACGAGGCGAGGTAGCTCCAGCGCACTCTGGTGTTTGCCAACCGCATGCCGTGCAGGTACTGCCGCAGCGCGTTGTCGATCAACTTGTCGTCGGGCTTCGCGCCGCGGCCGTCGGCAAAGGCCGCAATACTGTCCCAGCCGTCGGGCCTGTCGATCGAGACCACGGTCGAGGGCGTGTCGAGGTTCTTGTAGGTCCAGAAGCACCAGCCGATGTCGTGCGCTTCGTGCAGCTTGCGGAAGCCCTCGTTCCATTGGTCGGTGAGCTCGCCGGTCTCGCCCAGGAACAGCGGCACGTCGTAGCGGTTGGCGAAGTTCAGGTGCCGCTGGATGGAGTCGCGCTTCGTGCTCGCCCAGAACGAGTGATAAGTGTAGGCGAGGTTGTCGGCGAACGGCGGGCCCAGCATGTCGAAGCTCGAGCTCCATTGGCCGCCGGCCAGGAACACGATGCGGCCGGGATCGACGGCGCGGATCGCCGCGGTCACGCGCTTGTAGAACGGCTCGAGCCGCGGATTGAGCGTCGCCACGTCATGGTAGGGCGCGATCGGTTCGTTCAGGAGGTCATAGCCCAGGATCGCCGGGTCGCCGGCATGGACCTGGGCCAGCGCGCGCCACAGTCTGACGGTGAGATCGCGGTCCTTCGGCACGTAGAACATCAGGGGATAGCCCGGCCCGTCGTCGTGATTGATGCCGGTCTGGCCGCCCGGCGCGGCATGCAGGTCGAGGATGACGTAGAGGCCCGCGGCGCGCGCCCAGCCGAGCACGCGATCGAGCAGCGTCCAGCCCGGGCCGGCCATCACGCCGTCATCGTCCATGAACAGGCGATAGTGCAGCGGGACGCGCACGGTGTTGAAGCCGACGCTCTTGGTGAAGCGGAGGTCGTCCTCCTCGATGTAGCGCTCGCGGAATTCGGCCCAGAAGGCCTCGGCGCGGGCGCCGCCCAGCAGCCGGTCGAAGGCGCCGAAGATCTGGCGCGGCGCTTTGGCCACCTCGAACTTGAACATGTAGCCCTCGGGCATCAGCCAGTTGCCGAGGTTGATGCCCTTGATGAGCAGCTCGTTGCCGTCAGGGAGGATGAAGCGCTTGCCTTCGATATGGACCAGGCCACCTTCGGCGCGCGCCGATGCGACAAACGCCACAAGGATCATCCACACGGCAAACAGCAGGCGCATGACGGCACTCTAACAGACGAATAAGGTCGCAGCTCAATGCTGCTCGCACTTCTGCTGCTGCCGCTGGCGCTGGCGGTCATCGTGTTCACCGTCCAGCGCCTGGGCCTTCCGGCCTTTCTCGCGATCCTGGCGGTAGTGGTGGGCTACGGCGTTGCGGCCGACATGACCTTCCAGTCGATCGGCAAGGCTTTCGGCCTGGGATTCGTGGCGGCCCTGGAACAGACCGGCCTTCTCGTTGTGGCGGGCAGCCTCGTCGGCACGCTGTTGCTCAACAAGCCGCTCGGGCCACGCGCCGCGATCGTCGCGGGCGGACTGGCGGGGCTCGGCGGCAGTGATGCGGGCGCACTGGCGCTGCTGCAGCCGGCCGGTCATGGAGCGCCACGCCGGGCGGTGATGCTGGCGCTGGCGCTGCTCGCGGTGCATGGGCTGATCGCGCCCTCGCCGCTGCCCGTCGCCGCGACCTTTGTGATGAAGGCGAGTCTCGTCTCCACTTTGCGCCTGGCGCTGCCGGCCATGCTGGTCGGGGCGCTACTGGCATACGGCTACCTGCGGTGGGCGATGCCTGCCGACAAGTCGCCGGGCGCGCTCAACTGGACCTGGATTGTTATCGCCATTCCCATCGCGCTCCTGATCGTGCAGTCGGTCGCGCAGATCCCGAGCGAGCCCCTGGGCAAGGGCGGCGCGCGGGAGTTCTACACCGGCATCAGCCGCTCGCTGATGCTGGCGGTGCTGGCGATCGCGCTTGCGGTGCTGGCCTCGTGGCGCTGGCAACCCAAGCTGCTCGCCGACACCAGCTGGGCGCCGCTCCTGCTCGCGGTCGGCGCCGCGGGCGGGTTTGCCCGCGTGCTCGACGAGACCGGCATGGCAGAACTTTGGGCCGAGAAGGTGCTCGATCCGAGTTTGGGACTTCTCGTGCCTTTCCTGGCGGCAGCCGTCGTCAAGACGCTGCAGGGCAATTCGCTCTCGGCCGTGCTCACTGCGACCGGCATGGTCGAGCCCATGCTGCCGGCCCTGGGCCTCGACGACGCCCAGGGCCGGGCGCTCGCTGCCGCGGCAGCCGGCGTCGGCTCGATCGCCATCTGCCATCTCAACGATCCGCTGTTCTGGATCGCTGCCTCCATGGCCGGCCTCTCGCCGGGCCGCGCCCTGGCAACCATCTCCGTGGGCAGCGCCGTCGTGGCGGTCGGCGCGCTGGCGATCCTGGAGCTGGTGCACCTGGTGTTCTGATGGATTCTGCGGAGGGAACAAAGGCCGCTGCGGCGCCGGCGCGAGAGCAGCCGGTCGCGGAGCTCTTGCGACAGAGCAGCTTTTTGAGGCTGTGGCTGGTCGGCGCGGCGGCCAATGCGGTGCGCTGGCTGGAGCTGCTGGTCTCGGGTGTGTTCGCCTACGAGGTGACGCACTCGGCGCTCGCCGTCACCGCCGTGGTCGCTGCCCGGCAGCTGCCGCAGCTCGCCTTCGGCGCCTTCGCAGGGGCGATCTCCGAGGCGGTCAACCGCAAGCTGATCGTCATGCTGGCGCTCACCGTGCCGGGCGTGGTCTCGGCGCTGCTCGCCGCCCTCGCCGCCACCGGCCATCTCGCGCTGTGGCACGTGGCCCTGGCCAATCTCCTGAGCGGCATCATGTGGGCGACCGAGATGTCGACGCGCCGGCGCATGGTGGGCGAGGCGGCCGGGCCGCACCGCATCCTGCACGCCATCGCGCTCGATTCGGCGACAGGCGCCGCCACGCGCGCGGTCGGGCCGCTGCTGGGCGGCATCGCCTTCGAATGGCTCGGCATGAGGGGCGTCTACACCGCAACGGCCGCGGTGCAGTTCGCCGGCGCCCTGGTGCTGGCGGGGCTCAGCCATCGTCAGGTCACGCGCCGGCTGGCGCTGCTGCGCATCCCGGGCGAGATCGTCGAGGGGCTGCGCTTCGCGCGCCACAAGCCGGTGATCCTGCTGGTGTTCGGAGTCACGGTAGTCACCAACACCTTTGCCTTCGCCTATTCGGCGCTGGTGGCGCCGCTTGGCATCGGCGAGTTCCACGTGTCGCCGACCCTGGTGGGACTCCTGGCGGCGGGCGAGCCGATCGGCTGCCTGGCGGGAGGCGCACTGATTGCGCTCGGCCTGATGCGCATGGACAGGCGCATTGCCTTCGCGGGCGGTGCCGCTTTCTTCATGGTGGCGCTGTGCGTGATGGCTCTGTCGCATTCCTATTGGCTCGGGCTCGCGATGCTGATCCTTGGCGGCTTCGGCACGGCGGGATTTTCCAACATGCAGTCGACCCTGATGCTGACCGAAGCGCCGGCGGAGGTGCGCTCGCGCCTGATGGGCATCGTCACGGTCTGTATCGGCACCGGGCCGCTGGGCGTGCTGGCGTCCGGCGTGCTCTCGGACCATCTCGGCGCGCGCGGTGCCGTATTGGCGATGGGGCTCACGGGCTTGGTGCTGACGATCGCCCTGTCAGCCACCTTGCGGCGACGCTAGATGAGACGCCGCATGCTCGCCTTGGCCGGCCTCTGTTGCCTGGCCATCGTGGTCCTGACCCACATCGCCGAGCGCTGGCACATTTTTCCTGGCATGGGTTGGGGACTACCTGACAGTCCGGGTCACTATCTCGACCTGGTCAGCGCGATCCTTGGCGTCGGGTTTGTGTTCGCGGCACTGCTTGTTAGGCGATAGCGCTAGCATTGGCGATATGACCGAACGCTTTTCGCTCCTTCCCGACGAGGTGCAGCGGACCGTGACACGTTGGTTCGGGGAGCGAGGACGGGCATGGTGTGATGCACTCCCCGAACTCCTCGCACGACTGGTCGAGCGCTGGCAGCTGACCGTGGGGCCAGTTCTGCCCGGCGCCACCCACGCCCTCGTACTCGACTGTAGGCGCGCCGACGGTACGCCAGTTGTCTTGAAGCTTCCCTTCCTCGACGACGAAAACCGTGCTGAGGCAGACGCTCTACGCCTTTACGACGGCAACGGAGCCGTCCGCTTGCTCGAGCACGATGAGGCGAAGGGCGCGTTGCTGCTGGAACGCCTGGTGCCCGGTACATCGTTGCTCGATCTATCTGATCGTGGCCGCGCGCTCGATCTCGCCTGCTCACTCTTGCGTCGGCTACGCCGGCAGGTACCACGGGACCATCGGTTTCCGCGTCTTCGCGACCTCGCAGCGGCTTGGGCTACCGACATTGCGGACCGGAAGGACCAAGTAAGTACCTCCCTCTTTACGAAAGCATTTCCGCAGGCCAGCGAATTTGCCGGCGACTACGCCTCGAACAGCCGGGACACCCTGCTCGTCAACCGCGACACACACCTCAGCAATTTTCTCGCCGCTGGCCGCGAGCCCTGGCTTCTGATCGATCCCAAGCCGGTCGCGGGCGAGGCCGCCTTCGATGGCTCCTTCCTGCTGCTGCGCAACCTCGCGGACGAGCCGACACCCGTTCAAGCGGCCGCACTGACCGAGAAACTGGCGGCAGGATTGGCCGTCGACGCTGTTCGCTTGCGTGGCTGGGCCCTGGTGCGAGCGGTCGACAATGTCATTTGGGCCGCCGATCTCGACGACCGGAGGCAATCGGCGACTTGGCTCGCGAAAGCGCAGACACTCGCTGCAATGGACTAGGCGCCCACTTTCACTGCGCAGCGCTGACGCAACGGGCGTGATGGCGATTGACGGGTTTGGCGAGGCCGAGATTGCCGCGCAGCGTGGTGGCCTCGTACTCGGTACGAAACAGGTTGCGGCGCTGCAGTTCGGGGACCACGAGATCGACGAAATCCTTGAGCGAGCCGGGCAGCCAGGCGGGCATGACGTTGAAGCCGTCGGCAGCGCCATCCTTGAACCAGTGCTCCATCTCGTCGGCGACGTGCGCGGGCGTGCCGATCGAAAGCACATGGCCGCGCGGCCCGGCATTGGCGAGGCAAAGCTGCCACAGGGTGAGCTTGTCGCGCCGACCCTGCTCGAGCAGCAGGCGCTGGCGGCTGAGCGGCCCGTTGGTGTCGTCCATCTCCGGCACCGGCCCGTCGAGCGGGTACTTGTCGAGACCGCGCACGCCGATCGTGTGCTCGAGGATGGCGATGCCGACCGGCGTCTGGATCAGCGATTGCAGGAAGTCGTACTTCTCCTGCGCCTCGGCCGCGGTCGCCGCCACCACCGGATAGAAACCCGGCATCACCAGCACGTCCTCCTGGGTGCGGCCGAACTTGGCGAGGCGCGAGCGGACGTCGGCATAGAAATCCTTGCCCTGCTCGAAGGTGGTCTGCGCCGTGAACACGATCTCGGCGAGCCGCGCGGCCACGTCGCGGCCGGTGCCCGAGGCGCCCGCCTGCACCAGCACCGGCCGGCCTTGCGGCGAGCAGGCGACATTGAGCGGGCCTTTGACCTGGAAGTGCTTGCCCTTGTGATCCAGCACGTGCTGCTTGGCCGGATCGAAGAAGACGCCGGATTCCTGGTCGCGCACGAAGGCGTCCTCGTCCCAGCTGTCCCATAGGCCGGTCACGACGTCGGCGAACTCGATGGCGCGCTCGTAGCGGTCGGCATGCGCCATATGCTGCTCGCGGCTGTAGTTCAGCGCATCGCCCTCGTTGTTGGAGGTGACGAGGTTCCAGCCCGAGCGGCCGCCCGAGATCTGGTCGAGCGAGGCGAATTGCCGGGCGAGCGTGTAGGGCTCGTTGAAGGTCGTGGTCGAGGTGGCGACCAGGCCGAGATGCTTGGTCACCGCGGCCAGCGCCGACAGGATGGTCATGGGCTCGAATTTCACCACCTTGCCCATGCGGCGGCGCGAATCGCAGCTGCCGGTGGTGCTTACCGCAGCGCTGTCGGCGAGGAACAAGAAATCGAACTTGCCGCGCTCGGCGAGCTGGGCGGTCTCGACCATCTCGGCAAAGCGCACGCCCGAATGCCGGTGCGCGCCGGGATGGCGCCAGGCTGCGACGTGCTGGCCAGTCTCATGCACGAAGGCGCCGAGACGCATCAGGCGGCGTTTGTCGTCCTGGACCATGCCAGGACTCTAGTGCCGATCAGGCGGCGGCGACAGTCATAGCCGCCAGCTCTTCGGCGATCTGCACGGCGTTCGAGGCGGCGCCCTTCAAGAGCTGGTCGCCGGCCACGAACAGGGCAAGACCGTTGGGATGGCTAGGATCGCGGCGGATGCGGCCGACATGGACGTCGAAGTCGCCGGTCGCCTCGAGCGGCATGGGGAAGTGATTGGCGGCAGGATCGTCGACGATCTTGATGCCGGGCGAGCGGCGCAGCAGCTCGCGCGCTTCCTCGGGCGACATCGGCGCCTCGAGCTCGAGCGCCACCGATTCGGCATGGGCGCGCAGCACCGGCACGCGGATGCAGGTCGGCAGGATGGCCAGCTCGGGCGCGTGGAACATCTTACGCGTCTCCTCGACCACCTTGTTCTCTTCTTCGTTGAAGCCGTTCTCGGCCACCTTGGTGTTGTGCGAGAAGACATTGAAGGCGATCTGGTGCGGGAAGGCGCGCGGGGTGACCGGCTTGCCCGCGGCGTATTGGTGAACCTGGTCCTCCAGCTCGCGCATGCCGGCGGCGCCGGCGCCCGAGGCCGCCTGGTAGCTTGACACCACGATGCGGCGGATGCCGACCGCCTGATGGATCGGCCACACCACCACGGCGAGGATCGCCGCCGTGCAGTTGGGGTTGGCGATCAGGCCGCTGTGCCGGCGAAGATCGCGTGCGTTCACCTCGGGGACGACCAGCGGCACGTCGGGCGCCATCCTGAAGGCGGAGGAATTGTCGATCACGACCGCGCCCGCCGCCCTGGCGACCGGGGCGAATTCGCGGCTGCGCGCCGCGCCGGCGCTGAAGAAGGCGATGTCGCTGCCTTTGAAGACGTCGCGCGCCAGCAGCTCGACCCGATAGGGCTTGCCGCGGAAGTCGAGCGTTTTGCCGACCGAGCGCTCCGAGGCGAACAGGCGCAGCTGGCCGACGGGAAAATTGCGGCGCTCGAGTACACGCAGGATCTCGACCCCGACCGCGCCAGTGGCTCCGACAACCGCGATGTTTTGCGTCTTCATGGCGGCTTATCTCTCATAAACCGCCGCAGCACGCCAGACGGCCGGCCCCGCCCTTATCGAGGGTTCGCCAACACCTTTTCTGGGGTCAGGGAGCCGGCAAGGCCGATGGCAGGCGAATAGCGCCGTCCATTCAGCCAGGCGCCAATGAAGGTCGGCCGTACTCCCCAGCGATAGAGCGGCAGCAGCAGGACGATGGCGCCGGCCAGTATCAGGAACATCTTCGCCAGCGGCGGCGCCGCAACAGGCTGCAGCAGGAGTTGCAGCACGACCAATAGCGGAAAGTGGGCGATGTAGAGGAAGTAGGACGAGTCGCAGAGATAGCGGCGCAACGGACTGTGGTCTGAGAGGTAGCGCAGGAAGAGGCCTGTCACGCCCAGGATCAGCAACCACATGTCGAGCGCGTGCACGGCGCGGATGACGTAGAAGCCGAGCGCCTCATTCCGCGGCAGCACGTAGCTCCAGCGATAGGCGACACTCGCGACCACGGCGAGCGAGGCGTAGAGCCAGGCGCGGCGGCTTAGCACCTCAAGCAGACCCTGACTGTGGAACAGCAGCCAGCCGAAGGCGAAGGGAACCGCGTAGACCGCGATGATACGAAATACGGGAACGAAACCCGGCGGGTCCTCGATCCAGGGAACCTGCATCAGGCACTGGGCGGCGAAGGACGGTACGGCCAGCACCAGCGGCGCCCAGGGCGAGCACACGACGGCCTCGAAGGCCCGCATCGCCGCGGCCCGCGCCGGCGGCGACAGCAGCCGCGGCACGATCGCGACCACGATTGCCGCCAACACGTAGAGCAGGATCAGATACTCGAGGAACCAGAGATGCATCGGATGGACGTACTTCAGGACCAGCC
Source organism: Reyranella sp. (assembly GCA_051985755.1). GTDB lineage: Bacteria > Pseudomonadota > Alphaproteobacteria > Reyranellales > Reyranellaceae > Reyranella. The sequence continues at coordinate 11,456 of JBPYDO010000385.1, forward strand.
CCGACTCGAAAGCGCGCAAGGTGCGGTCGATGCCGTAGAGACCCGTACCGACCAGCAGCATGGTGAGTGGCCAGATGATCGCCCAACCCACGACAAAGGGCACAGCGATACGCCCCAGCCGGTTCAAGGCGGCGCCGCGGAAGCCGTAGCGTGCGATCAGGAGCGCGGTGAAGAAGCCCGCCATGGCGTAGAAGATCGGCATCCGAAAGACGTGGATCACGCTCATCGACCAGACCAGCGAGTGCGTGAGCGGCTGGCCGGGCGGCCGGTAAGGCCAGCCGCCGTCCGTCGAATAGGCCACCACGGCATGCAGGTAGATGCCGAGGAACATCATCACGGCGCGCAGCGCATCGAGGGCGTGAAAGCGCGAGGGAACGGCAGCGGACGCGGTCATGTGGAATGTTCCTTTTGGCAACTCGAAATCCACTGGACAAGGACCATAGAGCTCACTACCTTGTTTTGCAAGGTACCATGTTATGCCACATAGGGCGACGAACCATCGAGTGAAATTGGCGTGACCGAATCGCTGCTGGTGCAACTGCGGAAAGGCGTGCTCGACATGTGCGTTCTGGCCCTGCTCGCGCGTCGCGACAGCTATGCCTACGAGATCGCGAGCCGGCTGGCCGACGACATCGGCATGGGCGAGGGCACGATCTATCCCTTGATGCGGCGCATGCAAGCCGACGGCCTCGTAAAGACATATCTCGAGGAGTCGAGCAGCGGCCCGCCGCGCAAGTACTACCAGCTGACCAAGGCGGGGCACGCCGCGCTCGCCGCACAGAAAGCCGAGTGGAGCGCCTTCATCCAAGACGTGGCCAAGGTGATGACCGACTCGAAGGGAGGAGCCGCGACGCCGGGGCCGAAAATTCCGGGAGCCGTCCGATGACCAGACTCGAATTTCTAGACACGTTGCGCCGCCGGCTGGCCGGGCTGCCGCCGGCCGAGATCGAAGATTTGGTCGGCGACTATGCCCAGCACTTTGCCGACGGCATGGCGGCCGGCCGCAGCGAGGCCGAGATCGCCGCCGCACTGGGCGATCCCATGCGGCTCGCCCGCGAGCTGCGCGCCGAGGCGGGCTTCCGCCGCTGGGAGACCGAGCCCAGCGCCGGCAATTTCTTCGCCGTGCTGTTCGGCTTCCTGGCGCTGGTGGCCGTCGATTTCATGTTTCTGCTGCCGGTGCTGGGCGGGCTTGCGTTGTTCGTGCTCGTGTCCGGCATTCTGGCGCTCGGCCTTTGTATAGCGGGCCTGGCGCTGATGCTGCAGATGTTCCATCTCGGCCACGGCCTTGGCCTGCACTATCTCACCCGCATCTTCACCGGCATCGGCCTCTTGGGCCTGGGCGTCGGCGGCGGCGCGCTGCTGTTGCTGCTCATCGACTATCTGGTGCGGCTGCTCGGCCGCTACGCGCGCCTGCACTACACGCTCTTGCAAAAAGCCGATCAGGCCGCCTGAAGCACAAGCGGAGAACATCATGTCCAGAATCCTCGGCTGGGTTGCCACCATCGGCTTGAGCGTCGGAGTGATTTCCCTCGGCGTCGCCTATGCCCTGGGCGGGCGCGATCTGTTCCATCAGTTCGATCGCCGCGGCCTCTACTCGCTGCAGGCCTGCGCCCAAGGCACGGCCAGCCAAGGCGGCGTGGGCGAGCGCCGGCTGACATGGACCGGCGGCGACTCCGTCGACATCGCGCTGCCGGCCATCGTGCACTTCAAGGGCGGCGATGGTGGCGACATCGTCGTGCGCGGCGCGCCCGACCTGATCAGCAACGTCGAGGTCGAAGGCAGGCGCATCAGGCTCACGTGCCGCTGGTCCGCCAACAGCCGCGACATCGAGATCGATCTTCCCGGCACCTACCGTCACATCGGCCTCCTGGGCTCGGCCCAGATGAAGCTCGACAATCTCAATCAGCGGCGCCTCGCCCTCAGGATCGCAGGCAATGGCGATGTCAGCGCGCAGGGCTCGGTCGAGCACCTGACTGTCGCGCTCGCCGGATCGGGCAATGCCCGGTTGGAGAATGTCGCGGTGAAGGACCTCAAGGTCGAGATCGCCGGCAGCGGCAATGTCGACGCCGCGGCCAAGGACGAGGCCATCATCAGAATCATGGGCTCAGGCGACGTCCGCCTGCACGGCCATCCGGCCCGGGTGAAGAGCCACATCGCGGGTTCGGGCCGCGTCAGTCAGGTCGAAGCGGAGGAAAAGAAGTGATGCGTACCCTTCGGTCTTTGCTCGCCGTCGCACTCTGTGTGCTGGCGCCGACGGCGCACGCCGCCGGTTTTCGTTTCATCGAGATCCCGACCGATGCGCAAGGCCCAACCATCACGGGCGCCATGTGGTATCCCTGCGCCCAGCCGGCCGGCCAGTTCGAATTCGGCCCATACGTACTGCCGGTCGTGAAGGACTGCCCGTTAGCCGGCGACAAACATCCGTTGGTCGTCGTCTCGCACGGCCGCACCAGCACCTTCCTCTCACACCACGACACCGCCGAGGCTTTGGCCGATGCAGGCTTCATCGTCGCGAGCATCAACCATCCGGGCGATACATTCACGGACCAAAGCCGTAACACCGAGCTTTCGGTGTATGTCTCGCGGCCCGCCGACATCAAGCGCCTGGTCGACTTCATGCTCAGCGCCTCGCCAGGCGCGTCCGCCATCGATTCGTCCCGCATCGGCTTCTTCGGCTTCTCACGCGGCGGCTATACCGGGCTTGCCGTCCTCGGCGCCAATGCTGACTGGGCGAACGCCACCGCGTATTGCGGCGCCTCGCAAGCGCGTGGTTGTCAGCAAATCCGCAACAAGGAAACTCCCGCCGGGCCCATCACGCACGACCCACGCATCAAGGCGGCTGTCGTCGCCGACCCGCTCGCCATCTTCTTCACGGCCGAAACCCTTGCACCGATCAAGGCGCCGGTTCAGCTCTGGGCCTCGGAGCTGGGCGGCGCAGGAGTGTTCCTGCGGGATGTTGCTCCACTCGACACGAAGCTGGCGGCGCCGCACGAGTTTCACGTCGTGCGCAACGCTGGGCACTTTGCTTTCTTCCTCTGCCCGCCGGGGCTGGAGCAAACCGACCCTGACCTCTGCACCGATCGCGCCGGATTTGATCGCACAGCCTTTCACAAGCAATTCAACGCCGCTGTCGTCGCCTTCCTGCGCGACAAGCTGGGCGTGATGCGCGACTAGCGCGCGCCGTTTAGCGCCCGCCACACTTTCTCCGGCGTCACTGGCATGTCGATGTGGGTGACGCCCACGTCCGAAAGGGCGTCGACGACGGCGTTCATCACCGATGGCAGCGCGCCGGCACAGCCCGCCTCGCCGCAGCCTTTCACTCCCAAAAGGTTGGTCTTGCACGGCACCGAATAGTGCTCGACCGAAAAGCCCGGCGCGTCGGCGGCCCGCGGCAGGGCATAGTCCATGTAGGAGCCGGTGACCGGCTGGCCTTGCGCGTCGTAGATCGTGCGCTCCATCAATGCCTGGCCGATGCCCTGCACCACACCGCCATGCGCCTGGCCCGCCGTCAGCATCGGATTGATAACCGTGCCGAAGTCGTTGACCATGAAATAGCGCACCACCTCGATCGTGCCGGTGTCGCGGTCGATCTCGACCTCGGCGACGTGGCAGCCGTTGGGGAAGGAGAACGGCGGATTGTCGGAGATGTGGCTGACGTCGAGCGACTGCGGCAGCTCCGGCGGCAGTTTCAGTCCGTTGCGCAGCTTCTCGGCCAATTCGAGGACGCCGATGCCGCGGTCGGTGCCGGCGATGACGAAGCGGCCACGCGCGAACTCCATATCGACGACCGCGGCTTCGAGCACGTGGGCAGCAATCTGCTTGCCCTGCTCGATCAGCTTGTCGCCGGCCTCGAGGAAGGCCTGGCTGGCGACCAGCGCCGACTTCGAGCCGCCGGTGCCGCCGCCGACCTTGAGCTGGTCGGAATCGCCCTGCAGCAGGCGGAAGCGCTCGACCGGGATGCCGAGTTTCTCGCCCAGCACCTGGGCGAAGGGCGTGGCGTGGCCCTGCCCGTAGTCGAGGGTGCCGGACAGCATGGTGATGGTGCCGTCGGCCTCGAAGCGGATGCCGCCATACTCCTTGCTGGGCGGACCGGTGACTTCGAGGTAGGCGCCGATACCGCGGCCCCTGAGCTTGCCACGCGCCGCGCTCTCCTGCTTGCGCTTGTCGAAGCCCTGCCAGTCGGCGGCGACCAGCGCCTTGTCGAGCACGGTGGTGAACTCGCCCGAATCGTAGTTCATGCCCGACGGTGCCTTGTAAGGCATCTGTTGCGGCGAGATGTGGTTCAGCCGGCGCAATTCGACCCGGTCGATGCCCGTCTCACGCGCCGCCGTATCGATCAGGCGCTCCATGTAGTAGTTGCCCTCGGGCCGGCCGGCGCCGCGATAGGCGCCGACGGGCGTGGTGTTGGTGAACACCACCTTGGAGTTCACTTCCATCGCCGGCGTCTTATAGACGTCGATGACGTTCTTCACCGCGTTGGTCGTGGCCGGCATCGGCGGATAGATGTAGGCACCGGCGTTGCCGAAGCCGGTGAGGCGCACGGCGAGGAAGTGGCCGTCCTTGTCGAGTGCCAGCTCGGCGATGCGCTGATGGTCGCGGCCGTGATGGTCGCTCAGGAAGCTTTCCGAGCGCTCGTCGGTCCACTTCACCGGCCGCCCCAGCAGCTTGGCCGCCAGCAGGAGCGGGCCGTACTCGGGATAGACCTG
>JBPYDO010000386.1:0-7550 GCA_051985755.1 Reyranella sp.
TGCCGTGGCGCACCGCGCCCGCCTGGCCCGACAAGCCGCCGCCCGAGACAGTGGCGACGACGTCGAACTGGCCGCCACGCTGGGTCACGTCGAACGGCTGCTGGATCACCATCTGCTGCGTGGCGCGCGCGAAGTAGATCTTCTGGTCGCGGCCGTTGATCGTGATCTTGCCGGTGCCGAGCTTCACCCAGACGCGGGCGACGGCGTTCTTGCGCCGCCCGGTGGCGTAGGCGCGGCCCTGCGCGTCGGTCTCCTTCTCGCGGATGGGCGCGGGCGCCTGCGGCGCCGACGGCGCCTTCTTCAGTTCGGCAAACGACGAAAGTTCGGTAGCCATATCAGCCGATCCTCGAATTCTTGCGGTTCATCGCGGCAACATCCAGCTTCTCGGGCTGCTGCGCCTCGTGCTCGTGGTTGGGGCCCTTGTAGACGCGCAGGTTCTTCATCTGCTGTCGTCCCAGCGGCCCGCGCGTGATCATGCGCTCCACCGCCTTGACGATGACGCGCTCGGGGAACTGGCCCTCCAGGCGCTTGCCCAGGGTCTCGCCGCGCACGCCGCCGGGATAACCGGTGTGCCAGTAGAAGACCTCGCGCTCGGCCTTGCGGCCGGTGAGGCGCACCTTCTCGGCGTTGATGACGACGATGTTGTCGCCGCAATCGATGTGCGGGGTGTAGGTTGGCTTGTGCTTGCCGCGCAGGCGCATGGCGATGATCGAAGCCAGCCGCCCGAGGACCAGCCCGTCGGCGTCGATCAGCACCCACTTCTTCTGCACGTCGGCAGTCTTGAGACTCATTGTTTTCATGGCGCGTTCTTTCGTGAGGCCGCGCTTATGGGGATAAAAGTCCGATACGTCAATAGTTTAATGACGCGGTATTATATTACCGCGAAAGCAAGTCTTTGGAATCGTGCCATTCTCCCCTGCCCCTGACATGCCCCTTGGCGGAGTACAATGGACCCATGACCTCCCAACCGAACGAGCCCGTGCTGCTGCGCCGGGACGACGGACGCGTGGCGATCCTGACGCTGAACCGCCCGCACGCCATGAACGCGCTGTCGGGCGAGTTGATCGACGCTCTGCAAGCGGAATTCGACAAGCTCGCCAAGGACAAGGAGATCCGCTGCGTCGTGATCGAGGGCAACGGCCGCGCCTTCTCGGCCGGCCATGACCTGCGCGAAGTGCGCTCGACCGACGACTACGGCTTCCATCACGACCTGGTCACCCGCTGCTCGGCGATGATGATGACGATAGCCAAGCTGCCACAGCCCGTGATCGCCAAGGTGCATGCCATCGCCACCGCGGCCGGCTGCCAGCTGGTCGCCGCCTGCGACCTCGCCGTCGCTTCGTCCGACGCCAAGTTCGCGACGCCGGGAGTCAATATCGGCCTGTTCTGCGGCACGCCGTCGGTGCCGATCGGCCGCAACGTCGGTTCCAAGCGCGCGCTCGACATGCTGTTCACCGGCGAGCCGAGCGACGCCGCGACTGCCTTGCGCGACGGCCTGGTGAGCCGCGTCGTGCCGCCCGCCGAGCTCGACAAGGCGACGATCGATCTCGCGCGGCTGATCGCGACCAAGTCGCCGCTGGTGCTGGCCGAAGGCAAGGAGCTGTTCCACAGGCACATGGAAATGGATGTCGAGCAGGCCTACGCCTACGCGACGAACTACATGGCGGGCGGCCTCAGGCGCGAGGACGCCAAGCTCGGCATCGACGCTTTCATCAACAAGAAGGGCCTGCCGGACTGGAAGGGCCGGTAGGCAGCGCAGTCCCCGTCACTGCCGCCAGTCAGCGCCGTCGGTCTGCTTGATGTGGCCCTCGATCTGCCGCACCGCGGCGCGCCAGTCGGCCATGCCGAATTCCGGCGAGGCGCGCTGCGCCCTTTGGCGCTTGGCGTAGGCCTCGATGACCTCGGGCTCGATCGCCGCGGGCTCTTCGTCGAGGCCGCGGGCGATGATCTCGACCTCGCAGGCGCGCTCCAGCATGTACATGCGCCTGAGCGCGGTCGGAATTGAGTTGCCCAGGGTCAACAGGCCGTGGTTGCGCAGCACCACCGCGTCGCCGCTCTGACAAGTCCTGCCCAGCGCCTCGCATTCGTCTTCGGACGCCGGCGTGCCGTACTCGTGATAGGCGAGCTCGTCGTAGACGGCGAGCACGTCCTGACTGATCGGCCGCAGGCCGTTCTTCAGCACTGACACGCCCGTGCCGGCGCGGGTGTGGGTGTGCATCACGCAGTTGGCGTCCGGCCGCGCCTTGTAGACGCCCGAGTGGATGGTGAAGCCCGCGGCGTTGAAGCTGCCGTTGGTGCTGTAGACCTTGCCGTCGAGGTCCATCTTCACCAGAGACGACGCGGTGATCTCGCCGAACAGGTCGCCGTAGTTGTTGATCAGGAAGCACTTGGGCTCGCCCGGAATGCGCGCCGACAGGTGGGTATTGATGGTGTCGGTCCAGCCGTACAGGTCGCAGATGCGATAGAGCGCGGCCAGATCGCAGCGCGTCTGCCACTCCGCATCCGTCATGTTGGGCCGCTCGACTGCTGCCGCCACGTTCATTGCACCGCTCCAAGTTGACGTCGTTGGCGGAATTCTAAGGCAATTGGCGGACCGAGCTCAATCAAACGGCCCGCGCAACTGCGGAATACCACCTATTTCTTCGCCTTGGCCTGCAGTTCCTTGACCACGGCCAGTGTGTTCTCGACGTGCTTGTCGGGATTGAGGTCGGTGTAGGCGTAGACGATCTTGCCGTCCGTGCTGATCACGAATGACGTGCGGTTGGCGACGACGGCGCCCGTCTTCGGCACCTTCCAGCTGTTGTCGTAGGCCTTGATGACCTTAAGTTGGGGATCGGCCGCGACCGGGAACTTGGCCGAGCACTCCTGCGTCGAGAACTTGTGCAGGGTGCCGATGTCGTCGGCCGACATGCCGATCAGGGTAGCGCCTGCGGCCGCGTATTTCGCCGCCGCTGCGGCAAAGTCATGCGCTTCCGCCGTGCAGCCCTTGGTGAAGGCCTTGGGGAAGAAGTAGAGCACGACCGGCCCCTTCTTGAGTGCATTGGCAAGCGAGAACGTGAAGTCCTCGCCGCCAACCGCAGCTTGGGCGGTGAAGTCAGGCGCCGTGGCGCCGGGTTTCAGCGCGGCCAGACAAGGCGTAGCGACAAGGCAACCGAGCCCGAGGGCGATAGCAGCGATGCGATTCATGGCGTGATCTCCGGGGTTCGAGTCCAGACGGATCATAGACGTAACGAACAACGGGGCTCCTCGGGTCCTAGTGACGCGATTGGACCACCAGCTATACTCGCCGCATGCCAGCCACAAACCACGACCGTTACGACGATCTCTACCTGCGCAGGATCCTGCGTGACGTCAGGACCATCGCCATGGTCGGCGCCTCGGCCAACTGGAACCGGCCGAGCTATTTCGCCATGAAGTATCTGCTCGACCGCGGCTACAAGGTGATGCCGGTGAATCCCGCCGCGGCCGGCCAGGAGATCCTCGGCCAGAAGGTTTACGGCTCGCTGGGCGAGCTGCCGCAGAAGGCCGACATGGTCGACATCTTCCGCAACTCCGATGCGGCCGGTCCGATCACCGACGACGCGATCAAGCACGGCGCCAAGGTGGTGTGGATGCAGCTCGGCGTGCGCAACGACGAGGCGGCCAAGCGCGCCGAGGACGCCGGGCTGAAGGTGGTGATGAACCGCTGCCCCAAGATCGAGCATTCGCGGCTGTCGGGCACCATCGAATGGCACGGCATCGCGAGCTATGTCATCAGCAGCAAGAAACGCGCGTTGTGACGGGGCTACCATGAAATTCGGCATCTTCGATCACATGGACCGCGGCCGGCCCGACATCGGCCGGCAGTTCGACGAGCGCCTGCGCCTGATCGAGCTCTACGAGCGCGCCGGTTTCTACGCCTATCACCTGGCCGAACACCATGCGACGCCGCTCGGCATGGCGCCCTCGCCCAGCGTGTTCCTGGCGGCAGTGGCGCAGCGCACCACGAGCCTGCGCTTCGGGCCGTTGGTCTACACGGTGAACCTCTATCATCCGCTGCGCCTGATCGACGAGATCTGCATGCTCGATCAGATGAGCGAGGGCCGGCTCGAGCTCGGCGTCGGCCGCGGTATCTCGCCCTACGAGGTCGGCTACTACGGTGTCGATCCGGCAACCGGACCGGAGCGTTTCGCCGAGGCGCTGCAGGTGATCCTCAAGGGACTGACGACCGGCCGCCTCGACCATGTCGGCAAGTATTTCACCTTCAAGAACGTGCCGATGGAGATGCAGCCCGTGCAGCGGCCGCATCCGCCGCTGTGGTACGGCGCCAACTCGCTCGAGAGCGCCGATCGCCTGGCCAAGCAGTCCTGCAACACCGTGGTCGGCATGCGGGCCGACGGCGTCGGCAAGTTCGCCGAGCGCTACCGCGCCGCCTGGAAGGCGCTGGGCCGCGACGAGAAGTCGATGCCGCTGATCGGGCTCAGCCGACACATCGTGGTCGGCGACAGCGACCGCGAGGCGCAGAGCGCCGCCAAGCGCGCATTCCTTTTGTGGTACGACGCCCTGATCCACCTCTGGCGAGCGCACGGTGTCGGCCTGCCTCGCCAGCTGATCCCCGAGAAATTCGAGGATGCGCTCGAGCAGGGCTACATCGTCGCCGGCAGCGCCGCGACGGTCCGCGATCGCCTGAGGGCCGACAACGCGATCGCCGGGATCAACTACTGCATCTGCCGGCTCGCCTTCGGCGATCTCTCCTTCGAGGAGTCGGCGCGTTCGATCGAGCTCATGACCAAGGAAGTGATGCCCGCCCTGGCCTGACGGGCGCTCCAGATGTGCGCCGATGGAACGGGACATTCCTTTCAGTCGAGTGTAACATGACGAGACAACTTACTGTAAAATAACGATAATGCAGTTTGCTGTCTTCGATCATATGGACCGCTCCGGCAGCGATCTCGGGCTGCAGTACGAGGAGCGGCTGCGCCTGGTCGAGCTGTACGAATGGGCGGGCTTTCACGCCTACCACGTCGCGGAGCATCACGGCACGCCGCTCGGCTCGGCGCCGTCGCCCGGCCTGTTCCTGGCAGCCGTCGCCCAGCGCACATCGAAGCTGCGCTTCGGCCCGCTTGCCTATCCACTCGGCCTCTATCACCCGCTGCGGCTGATCGAAGAGATCTGCATGCTCGACACCATGAGCGGCGGCCGGCTGGAGCTCGGCGTCGGCCGCGGCGCCTCGCCCTACGAAGCGGGCTTCTTCGGCATCGACCCGGCGAGCAGCCAGGAGCGCTTCGAGGAAGGACTCGAGATAGTGCTCAAGGGACTGAGTGCGCCACGGCTCGACCATGCCGGCAAGTTCTTCACCTTCAAGGATGTGCCCATGGTGATGCAGCCGGTGCAGAAGCCGCATCCGCCACTGTGGCACGTCACGCGCTCGCTCGAAAGCGCCGATCGGTTGGCGGCGTTGGGCTGCAACGTGGCGCTCGCCATGCCGACGCCCGACGCCGCCGCCTACAGCGCGCGCTATCGCACCGCCTGGCAGGGACTGGGCCGCGACCCTGGCGACATGCCCTTCGTCGGCAACACCCGCAATGTCGTGATCCTCGACAGCGACCGCGAGGCCGAGAGCGCGGCGCGGCGCGCCTTCCAGGTCTGGTACCAGTCGATGGTCCATCTGTGGCGCGCCAACGGCGTCGAGATGCCGCGCCAGGTCTCGACGCCCGATTTCGACGAAGCCGCCGAGCAGGGCTACATCGTCGCGGGCTCCCCCTCCACGGTGCGCGACAAGCTGATACGCGAGCGCGACGCCTCGCAGCTCAACTACTTCATCTGCCGCTTCGCGTGCGGCGATCTCTCGTTCGAGGAATCGGCGCGCTCGGTGCGGCTGTTCGCCCGCGAGGTAATGCCGGCCTTCGAGCGCGAAGCCGACCGGCCGCGCGAGCGCGCCATCACCGGCCCCCTGGCGCGCGGCCTGCGCTGGGTCGGCGCCGAGGATCTGTCGGAAGTCGGCTTCTTGTTCAGGTAGGCCTAGACCCAGTCGCCGCAGCGCCGGCGCAGGAGGAGGTTCATGGAGGACGTCAGTGGATGGTTCGGCCTTCTCGGTCCGGCGTTCTTCTTCTGCGGCTTCGCCGTCATTCGCGAGCATCGAAAAAACACGCGATTGGCCGCCTCAGGCGATGAGAAAGCCAGGGCGATGCTGGAGAGATGGCGAACGACGGAAGCCCTGCTCGGGCCGGTTTTGATCGTCATCGGCGCTTGCATGACCCTCGTCACTTTCGTCGGCGACTACAAGGAAGCGAGCTCGTCCGCTACCGCCTTCGAGCAGCTGGTGAACAGCCTGCCGAAGTAAAGCCGCAACGCCAAACACGGAGAAGCCGGCGGTGGTGGGGCCACCGCCGGCTCTCCGTCGAGAGGTTCGGGTTACGTCGCCCGGGGAGAAACAGCGACGAACCGGGTCATCCCCTCCCGATAGATCTTGAGCAGCACCGGCTTCTTGGTCTCCTTCGCCGCCCGGAGCTTGCTAACGGCTTCCTTGGCATTGTCGACGCTGTCGTGGCCGACCTGCTGCAGCACATCGCCGGCGCGCAGCCCCTGCTCCTCCGCAGGGCTGCCCGGCTCGACGGCGGCGATCAGCGCACCTTTCACCGAGTCCTTGAGGCCGAGCTGCTGGCGCGCATCCGGTGAGATCGGCGCCAGCGAGAAGCCGAACGAGCCGGGCGAGGCCTTGTCGCTGGAGTCGTGATGCTCGTTGCTGGCCTGCTGGTTCTTGCTGTAGTCGCCCAGCTTGGCATCGACCGTCATGTCCTTGCCGTCCCGCAACAGCCCGATCTTGACGCTGGAACCGGGCTGCTGGGCCGCGATCGTGCGCGTGAGATCCCGGACGGTGCCGATCTGCTTGCCGTCGACGGTCTTGATGACGTCGCCCGACTGGATGCCGGCCTTCACCGCCGCGCTGTTGGGCTCGACCGACGCGACCAGGGCGCCCTTGTCCGAGCCGAGCGACAGACTGTCGGCGATTTCATCCGTTACCGGCTGAATCTGCACGCCGAGCAGCCCGCGCTCGACCCGCCCATGTTCGCGCAACTGGGCCACCACCGGCTCGGCAATGCTCGAGGGAATGGCGAAGCCAAGTCCCACGCTGCCGCCGCTGGGTGAGAAGATCGCGGTGTTGATGCCGATCACCTTGCCGTCCATGTCGAACAGCGGGCCACCGGAGTTGCCGCGGTTGATCGCGGCGTCGGTCTGAATGTAGTCGTCGAACGGGCCCGACTGGATGTCGCGGCCACGCGCCGAGACGATGCCGGTCGTCACCGTGCCGCCGAGGCCGAACGGATTGCCGATCGCCATCACCGGCTGGCCGACGCGCACCTTGGAGGCGTCGCCGAATTCGACATAGGGCAGCGGCTTGTCGGATTTGACCTTGATGACCGCGAGGTCCGTCTTCTCATCGCCGCCCAGCAGCTTGGCCGGCAGCTTGCGGCCGTCCTGCAGGGTGACGCTGATCGTGTCGGCCTTACCGGCGACGTGGAAGTTGGTCACGATGATGCCGGACGGATCGATGATGAACCCAGTGCCGA